>JANMRB010000121.1:0-23539 GCA_031370825.1 Ilumatobacteraceae bacterium | reverse complement strand
GATGATCGTTGCTTCCGAATCCCAGATCGAATGCACTGGGACCAGCCTGTTTCAGCTTTCGCGCTTCTTCGAAGCGGCGATGACGACCCTTCTTCACGGTAGGGCTCCCGAACCTAGAGAGTTGACATTGGACGCCACTCTACCGGTTTGCGGAAGCAACATGCGGCATCCCCCCAGGTAGCGGGTGTCACTCGTCCTGCCGAGTGTGGCACGATGGCCCCGATGGGTCGTATTGCCGCGTTGCTCAACCAAAAAGGCGGAGTCGGCAAGACAACTGTCACGCTGGGATTGGCCTCTGCGGCCGCCCAGGCCGGCCAACGGGTGCTGGTTGTCGACCTCGATCCGCAGGGATCGAGCACCTGGGTTCTCGGCCACGATCCGGCCGCTGACCGGCAATCCACGGCCGATGTGCCCGGCCCTCGCCGAACCGCGCTCAACATTCTCATGTCGCATTGGGGTCTGGAGGTCGACGTCGTGCCGTCGTCGCCCAGCCTGCACGAGCATGAGGCCGGCAAGCCGAAACGCCTCCGCAGGGCGCTCCACCAAGTCGCGGACGAATACGACGCCGTGCTGATCGATTGCCCGCCATCGTTGGGCAACTTGACCATGAGCGGCCTGATCGCGGCCGACCTGGCCCTCATCGTCGTCGAGCCGGCCGCCCTCGGACTGCGCGGGATCGGGGCTGTGGCCGATGCGATCGACGAGGTCTGGAACACCGACAACAGCGATCTCGAACTGGCCGGCGTGATCGTCAACAAGGTTCCGGCGATCAGCGGCGAAGCCGAGCGGCGCTATGGCGAGTTGGCCCGAATCGTCGGGCGCAGGACGGTCTGGCAGCCCTCAGTGCCCCAACGGGTCATCGTCAACCAGGCCATCGGGGAGCGGCGGCCCATCCACTCCTACGGCGCCCGATCGGCCGACGTCAGCCATGCCTTCGACCTGCTCTGGGCGAAACTGCGCAAGCTCGGGTGAGCTAGGCGGGATCTCGGACGGCGCCGGAGCGACGTCGATCAGTCGAAGACCGCCGCGACCATCGAACGTAAGGCCTGCTTTGCCCTGCACCAGTCGCTGAACGCCGTCGCCGACGAGCTCGGCGCGCCAGCCCTGCAGCAGGCGGGCATCTGTATCGCCACGCAACAACGCAACCAGGTCGACCCGGGTCGCGAGCAACGCGGTGTCGACCCTCTGCTTGCGGGCCAGGTCGGCAATCCACGCCGAGACCAGGGCGACGGCCGGCCGGAGCTGTCGGTCGAGCTCTTCGACATCCGGGGCCGGGAGATCGATGTCGCTACGTTGCCCGTCCGCCACCGCATCGAGGATCTCCTTGCCGAGGTTGCCCTTGCTGTGCCGTTCCTCGACACCGCGAGCCTGCACGAGGTCGTGTGCGGTCTTTGGCTGCCGTTGGGCGATTCCGAGGACTGCTAGGTCGGGAAGGATCTGTCGAACCGGCACGTCGACCGACATGGCCCGGCGCTCGCGCCACTCGCAAATCGCCCGGGCAACTCCGCGGGCGCGCGGCTTGAGCATGCGTATGTCCTTGATTCGCAACCACGCCTGGCTGGGATCGGTTCCCGACGCCGGTCGGCGGCGCAGCTCTTCGCAGGCCTCGGCGACCCATTCGGTGCGACCGAGCTCTGCCAGCTGCTTGTCGAGGCGACCCTGAAGCGCCAGCAGATGATCGACGTCGGCGGCGGCGTAGAGGAGCTGTTCGGGCGTCAACGGGCGCCGCAACCAATCGGTGAGGCGGTCACCCTTGGCCGCCGACACCTTCAGCTCGGCCATCAACAACGACACCAGAGAAGGTGTGCTGTACCCCAGAAAACCCGATGCCAGCTGGGTGTCGTACATCTGTGCAGGTACAGCGCCGCATGCGTGGGTCAGAACGTCGAGATCCTGCTGAGCGGCGTGCAGCACCGCGACCGAGTTGCTCTCGAAGAGCCGCGGCAACGCGGTCAGATCCACAGCCAACGGGTCGACGAGCGTCGTCTCGTCGTCTGTGGCGAACTGCATGAGCGCCAGCTTCGGGAAGTAGGTCCGCTCACGGTGGAACTCGGTGTCGAGCGCGTATCGCGGCTGTACGCAGAGACGGTCGATGAGCGCCTCGAACTCAGATTGTGAATCGACCCAGCGATACGTCACGCAGGTTGATCCCCGGTCACGATGCCTCGCCCGCTGATGATCCACGCCATGGTTCCGCCTTCGACGTTGATCCCTTCGAGGCCCTGATCTGCCAGGAATTCGCATGCCCGATAGCTCCGTGCACCGGTCTTGCAGATGACGTAGGTCGGCGCATCCGCTGAGAACGAGGCGAGTGAAGCCGGCACGGCAGCCAATGGAACGAGCACCGCGCCAGCAACGTGACCGGCTTCGTATTCGTCTGGCTCGCGCACATCCACAAGTTGAGCGCCGGCTTGCAGCGCCGATTCGAGTTCGTCGACAGACGCTTCGGAGATGGTCATGATGTGTGAGATTACGCCATCAACCCTGGGCCGGGATGCCGCTGGGATCGAGTTGCTGCATGAACAGGGCGATCCGCTCGGCCTCGTCCGTTTCGCCGATCGCCGCAGCCATCTGTTGGAGGCCACGCAGACACCGCAGAAAGCCACGATTGGTCTCGTCGGCCCACCGGACGTATCCGGAGCCGCGCCACCCATTGGCACGCAAGGCGTCGAGACCGCGGTGGTAGCCGACCCTGAATGCTGCGTATCGCTCGATCTCGTCGCGGCCAAGACTGCCGAGGGCAGCCCAGGCATTGAGTGATCGAGGGCTCGTGACCACGACGCGTGCAACCTCATCGCGGCGGTCCTCGATCCCGACTGCCAGTGACCGGCGGAGGGCTTCATTGACCGAGGACGACTCCTCAGGGAGCACGGTTCGCGGCGGCCCGGACGTATGCATCGAGATCGAGTGCTCACTCACGCGATCACCCTACGGCCTATGGTTCGATGATGACCGGTTCGATCATGACCGCAATGACCTTGGAGACGGCGAAGAACATCGGGATAGCGGTGGCAGTCGGCCTCGTGGCCCTCATGCTGGTGATGGCCGTTGTGGTCAAGAACGTCACGGCGAAGCTGCTCACGATTGTCGTCGTCGGCGGGATGGCCTTCGGGGTCTGGACTCAGCGGTCGTCGTTGCAGGATTGCGCCGACAAGGTCAGGTCGCGCAGCGCGGTCAACGACAGGAGTCAGGTGACGTGCTCCTTCCTCGGATCCGACATCAAGGTCGCTCCGCTACCCGGGCCGTAGACCTCAACCCGTGCTCCACGGCGATCCGACCATCTCGAGCAACGGATCGACCACCAACGCCCTGAAGAGCTCGGGGTGGCTGAGTGGCGCATCGTGGCGACAGTCGGGCAGCTCCACGACCGGGCACCCGAGCAGCGCTGCGGCATGTCTCATCCCATCGCGGTGATGAGGAGCGCCGAGTCCACCGAAGGCAGTGATGACGGGCGTCACGATGTGTTCGGGCACCCATGGCTGGTGCCTGCGGAGATCGGCCAACTCTTCCACCATGGCTACGCCCTCCGAACGGCGAACCTCCTTGCTCCGCTTGGGCAGCGCTTCCCACCGTTGATCGCCGAGGATGCGGCGCATGAACCGCTCTGCTGCCTCCCGAGGTTTCCCGGATTCGGCCACCGCGATCGAACCCGCCGTCGTGCCCGGCCACCACGGCTCCCATGACAACGGAGTCTCGTACACCGCTACACCGGCGACGAGCTCAGGGTGATGATCCGCAGTCGCCAGTGCGACGTTGCCGCCGTAGCTGTGTCCGATGAGCACTGCTCGGCGGCCCGCCAGCAGTTCCATAAGGTCACCAACCTGGGCGTCCATCGTGAACGGACCATCGTGGGGATACGAACGCCCATAGCCGCGCCTGTCATAGCGGAGGACCCGAAAGTCGCCACCGAGGCGACGACTCAGCTTCAACATCCCTGCCGAACGATCCATCGAACCATGGATCACGACGACAAGTGGATGCTCGCTGTCTCCGGCCTCCTCGGCCCACAACGCACTCACGCAACGCGCACGATCCGAAGCACGTCGGTCGACGCGCCACTGGCACGGTCGGGTGCACCTGCGAGCACCAGCACCGTCTGGCCGGAGCTGATCAGACCATGATGCACAGCGGACTCCACCGCGAACCAGACCAGTTCGTCGGTCGTCGTATACGTCTCGACCTGCAGCGAGGTGACCCCCCAGGACAAGGCGAGGGCACGAACGGTGACAGGGTCGGGCGAGAGGCCGATCAGCTGAGCAGAGGGGCGAAACCTGGCCATCGCCAGAGCGGTTCGCCCCGAACGCGTGCAACAAAGGATCGCCTCCGCGCCCGCGTCGCTGGCCGCCAGACCGGCCGCATGGGTGATGGCCATCGTGATGCGATCGGGCCCTTCGGGAAAACTCGTCCTCTGCAGCCGGCCGAGGTGGTCGGCCCAATGGGCATAATCGGCGTCCCGCTCGGCGCGTTCGGCAACCCGTGCCATGGTTCGGACCACGTTCACCGGGTCGACGCCGATCGCGGTTTCGGCCGACAACATCAATGCGTCAGTCCCGTCGAAGACGGCATTGGCGACGTCGCTGACCTCGGCCCGCGTCGGCGATGGAGCTGTGATCATGCTCTCCATCATCTGGGTCGCGGTGATCACCGGCACGCCGGCCTCGACGCACACCCGGACGATCTTCTTCTGCATGTGCGGGACATCTTCGAGCGGGCATTCGATCCCGAGGTCGCCACGCGCAACCATGACCGCGTCCGACGCGACGATGATCTCGTCGAGGTGCTCGATCGCAGCGAGGGTTTCGATCTTGGCCACCAACCTGGTCGACAGCGGCGCAACAGCGGCACGCACCTTGTGCAGATCTTCTGCCCCTCGCACGAACGACACGGCCAGGAAGTCGGCGCCTTCGGCTGCCATCGCCGCGGCCAGCGTCAGGTCCTCGAGCGTGGGTGCCTGAATTCGTAGCCGTTCCGATGGCAGGTGCACGCCCGGTCGACCCTGGGCGTGGCCGCCACTGCGAACCTCGCAGCGCGCACCGACCGGCGTGATCTTCTCGACCCGCAAGGTGATCGCTCCATCGCCGATCACGACGCGGTCGCCGGCATGCAGGTCGTCTAGCAGCGTCGGGTAGTCGACGCCGATCTGATCGCACGTGCTCGCACCCGCGTCGGTGACCATCGTGACCGTCGTCCCGGCCTCCAGCTCCAGACCACCGTCGGGGAACGGAGCGGCGCGCACCTTCGGCCCAGGCAGGTCAGCCAGTACGGCCACGACAATTCCGGTGCGCGTCGCCGCGGCGCGGACCGCGTGAAGCCGGCTGATGTGGTCGGCGAGAAGCCCGTGGCTGAGATTGAGTCGAACGACGTCGACGCCCGCCAGGAGCATCGCGTCGAGCACCTCAGGGCTCTCACTTGCAGGCCCGAGGGTGGCCACGATCTTCGTCCTGGCGCTCATACCTGGTTATCTAGTGACCCATGGAGTTGTTGCTGGTGCGTCACGCACTGCCGGTTCGCCGTGAGTTGGTCGAGGGGCCCGCCGATCCGGAGCTTTCCGCCGACGGCCGAGCACAGGCCGAGCATCTGGCAACGTACCTGTCGTCGGAGCATCTCGACGCAATCTACGCCAGTCCGTTGCGGCGCGCGTACGAAACCGCGGTAGCCATCGCGGCATTTCACCCTCTCGAGGTCGTGCTCTGCGACGGCATCGCTGAGTTCGATCGACTCTCGCCCGACTACATCCCCACTGAGGAGCTGAAGGCCTCCAACGATCCTCGCTATCACGCAATCATCAATGGGGAGTGGGACACCGAAGACGAGACCTCGGACGAGTTCCGTGGTCGGGTGGTTCGCACGATCGAGCAGTTGATCGAATATCATGCGGGTCAGAGGATCGTCGTCGTCTGCCACGGTGGTGTGATCAACGGTTATCTGTGTCAAGTGCTCGGATTGACGAACCCACGCGCCTTCTTCTATCCCAACTACACCAGCATCAACCGCGTCGCCGCGGCTCGAGGTGGCACGCGCTCCGTGGTGACCATCAACGAGACCTCCCACCTGCGCGGCACCGGTTTGCCGATGGGACTGTTCCAGGAGAACTGATGCCACAGCCACAGCTCGACGATCTCATCGAATTCCTGTCGGCGTCGCCTTCGCCTTGGCATGTCGTCGCCACGGCGGCCGATCGGCTGACCACCGCCGGCTTTGATCGGCTGGACCTCACGACGGCGTGGATCGATGTGCCAGCCCGTGGATTCGTACGACGCGGTGGAGCGCTGGTCGCGTGGAATCGAGGCACGTCTGTTGACAACCGCTCTCCACTTCGGCTGATCGGCGCACATACCGACTCACCATGCCTGCGGATCAAACCACGACCGGACACGGGTGGAGTCGGTTGGAAGCAGCTCGGCGTAGAGGTCTACGGCGGCGCGCTGATCAACTCCTGGTTGGATCGTGATCTGGGCGTTGCCGGCCGGGTCGAGATGTCTGACGGTTCCGGGGTCGATGTCCTTTTTGACGAGGCGATCTGCCGAGTCCCCCAACTGGCAATACACCTCGATCGTGATGTCACCGAACGCGGCCTGATCCTGGACAAGCAGCAGCACCTCACCCCGGTCTGGGGAACCGGCACGCCGGGCGAAGGCGAATTTGCGGATTGGCTTGCGGGTCGGTTGCCCGACCCGTTCAACGACGCTTCCGAGATCTCGGCCTGGGAGCTGTGCCTGTTCGACCGCACCCCGCCGGCCATCCTCGGTGCGGATCGATCGATGCTGGCTGCCGGTCGCCTCGACAATCAGCTGTCGTGTTGGGCTGCCGTCGACGCGATGTGCGGAGCCGATACCGCTGGGAGTTCGACGGCAGTCATTGCCTTGTTCGACCACGAGGAGGTCGGATCCGAAAGTGTCACCGGTGCGGCCGGGCCAATGCTCGAACATGTCCTGGAACGATTGGCGTTGGCCAGCGGTGCCTCGCGCAACGACTTCTTGACCCAGCTCGCCGCCAGCACGTGCGTCTCGGCTGACAACGCTCACGCCGTTCATCCCAACTACCGCGAACGCCACGACCCCGACCATCAGCCCATCGTCAACCGCGGTCCCGCCATCAAGCTCAACAGCAACCAGCGCTACGCCACCACTGCGCGTACCGCCGCCTTGCTGCGCGAGGTGTTCAACGAAGCCGGCGTGCCATCGCAGACGTTCGTCAGTCGCAACAACATGCCGTGTGGCACCACGATCGGACCGATCACGGCAACGCGTCTTGGCATCGAAACCGTCGATGTCGGTGTGCCGCAGTTGTCGATGCACTCGGCCCGCGAGCTCTGCGGCGTCGAGGATCCGATCTCGCTGGCCATGGGGCTGCGCCACTACTTGCAGAGGTAGCGCAGTCAGCCGACCTGGGCCTGGGCGATGTCGAAGACGCGTTGCAGCTCGGCGTGCAGGTCCACCGTCAACTGGCGGGCGGCATCGCGCTGTGCCTTCGGGTTCTGTGCGTCCGTGGCAGTCGGGATCGGTTTGCCGACCACCACGTGAACTTTGCGCGGGCTGATGAACTTCGCACCCTTCGGCATCACCCGTTCCGATCCCCCGATACCAACCGGCACGATCGGAACGCCGGCCTTGACCGCGACGTAGGTGGCACCATCGAACAACGGCGCCACGAGCGGACCGCTCTTGCGCTCTCCCTCCGGGAACAACACCAGCGGCTCACCTCCCTCGAGCACGGCGATGCAGCGTTTCAGTGCCTCGCGGTCCGCTGTTCCGCGGCTGACCGGAAAGCCCCCCAGCGATGTCAGCAGCCTGCCGAACGCTCTGTTCTTCCAATACTTGTCTGCACCCATGAACCGCATGCGCCTGTGCGTCACTCCCGAAGCGATCGGTGTGTCGAGGATGCTGCGGTGGGTCGGTGCCAGGAGGAAGGGTCCCTCCGCGGGCACGTTCTCTCTGCCCTCGATCGTCATCCGGCACCATGTGCGGCAGAACGACGTGACGATGAACCGCACGATCTGGTAGGCGGCGCGATCCACCATCGTGTTGCCGGTGAGCTTCGTGGCGATCTTGGTCATTCGTGCTCCAGGAGTTTTTCGATTCGCGCGAGCACCTCGTCGATGCCCAGCCCGGTGGTATCTAGCACGATCGAGCCATCGGCTTGAACGAGCGGGCTGTCGACCCGGGAAAGATCGTTGCGGTCGCGTCGTTCGATGGCCGCGGCGATCTCGTCGACATCACCGCCGGATTCGGCCACTCGGCGTTCGGCTCGGACCCTCGGCGCAGCGGTGAGGTAGAGCTTCAACTCGGCGTCGGGAAACACGACAGAGCCGATGTCACGCCCCTCCAGGACTCCGCCGCCGCGCCGTCTCGCCCAGTCTCGCTGACGGTCGACCAGCTCGGCTCGCACCGCGCTGTTGGCCGCGACCGCGCTGACCGCCGTTGTGACAGGCTGGCTGCGGATCTCGACGGTAGCGTCGTACCCATCGACGATTACCCCGTCGTCGCTGACCTCGAGACTGAGTTCACGCGCCAGCCGGGCGACGGGCTCGACATCGGCAGGGTCGATCCCACGACGCATCGCAGCCAATGTGACGGCGCGGTACATGGCCCCCGTGTCCAGGTATTCCAAACCGAGGCGAGCTGCCAACGCCCGCGCCACAGTGCTCTTGCCGGCACCGGCCGGACCATCGATAGCAATGACTCGCACTTACCAGCTCGTCCCCTGGGGCTGCCCTTCGCTGTAACCCGCGGCACTCTGCACGCCGACGACGGCGCGCTCGTGGAACTCCGAGATGGTCGCGGCTCCTGCATACGTGCACGCTGAGCGGACCCCGGCAACGATCTCATCAATGATGTCTTCGACTCCGGGTCGATCCGGGTCGAGGTACATCCGCGACGTGCTGATGCCTTCTTCGAACAGCTCCTTGCGAGCACGCTCGAATGCTGTCTCCGTGCGGTTGCGGATCTTGACGGCGCGATTGCTGGCCATGCCGAAGCTCTCCTTGTAGAGCCGCCCTTCGGGATCGCGCAGCGTGTCGGCGGCCGATTCGTACGTTCCCGCCAGCCATGAACCGAACATCACATTGGCGGCACCAGCGGCGAGCGCAAGGGCAACGTCTCGCGGGTAACGCACGCCTCCATCGGCCCAGATGTGCTTGCCGTGAAGCGCCGCCTCGGATGCGCATTCCAACACCGCACTGAACTGCGGTCGGCCGACGCCCGTCATCATCCGCGTCGTGCACATCGCTCCGGGGCCCACGCCGACCTTGACCACGTCGGCGCCGGCATTGATCAGATCGCGCGTGCCCTCAGCAGTAACAACGTTGCCCGCGACGATTGTGGCGTCGGACGCGACTGCACGGACTTCTTCGATCGCACGAAGGGTTCGGGTTTGGTGGCCGTGAGCGGTGTCGATCACCAAAACGTCCGCGCCCATCGCCAGCAGAGCCTTGGCCTTCGTCGACGGATCACCGTTGATGCCTACGGCGACAGCGATGCGGAGGCGACCGTTGTCGTCAACCGCAGGCTTGTAGATCGTGGAGCGCAGCGCACCCTTGCGGGTCACGCAACCGATCAACCGTCCGGAGCCGTCGACAACCGGGGCGACGGACAGGCGCTGGCCGCTGAGACGATCGTAGATCTCGTCGGGAGGCGCGCCATCCTCGATCACCATCAGGTCGCTGCTCATCACATTCTTCAATTGGCTGAACCGATCGAAGCCGACAGCATCGTGCTCGGTGAAGATCCCAACCGGTGTTCCATCATCGCCAACTACGACCAGCGCGCCGTGAGCGCGCTTGTGGATCAATCCCAGCGCGTCGCCCACGGTATGAGTGGGGCTGAGCGTTATCGGGGTGTCATACACGATGTGACGGGACTTGACGTAGTCGATGACTCCCTCGACAACGTCCATCGGGATGTCCTGGGGAAGCACCGTCAGACCCCCACGACGGGCAACGGTCTCGGCCATCCGACGGCCGGCGACCGCTGTCATGTTGCTGACGACGACCGGGATGGTGGTGCCGAGGCCGTCCGGCGTGCTGAGATCAACCGTGAAGCGCGACGGAACCGACGACAGGCTCGGCACCATGAACACGTCGCTGTACGTCAGGTCGTACGGCGGGCTTTCGTTCAGCAGGCGCATAACAGCTCCAGATCGACGGTGGCCTTGACGGGACCGCTCAAGGCTACGGCTTCCGCACGCCATCTGCGACGACCGGCGGCGGATACGGTTTGCGGCATGGCACCGCCAGTTCTGCTCGTCCACGGATGGGGCGGCTCGTTCGAATCGACCTGGCAGGACAACGGCTTCACCGAACTGCTGCGTGACGCGGGGCGGACGGTGATCGGAGTCGATCTGCTCGGTCACGGCACGGCACCCAAGCCGCATGATCCGAAGTCCTACGACGATCTGACGGCCCGGGTGATCGAGTCGTTGCCCGACACCCCGGTCGACGCGATCGGTTTCTCTCTCGGGGCGATCACCCTGTTGCAGCTAGCCATGGTCCAGCCCGACCGTTTCAATCGTCTCGTCCTCGCCGGGATCGGAAGGTCGTTGTTCGAGACCGACGAATCGCGCACGCACAGAATCGTCGCCGCCCTCGAGGGTCATGGCGACCCCGACGACAACCTGGCGAGGATGTTCGTGCAGTACGCAAGCCAACCCGGCAATGACATCGCCGCACTTACCGCTGTGATGAAGCGGCCCCGCCCCGCGCTCCGACCCGAGATGTTGGCCACCGCGACATGCCCGACGTTGGTGGTGGTCGGTGAGCGCGACTTCGCCGGACCCGGCCAGCCGCTGGTCGACGCGCTACCAAACGCCACCCTGCGGAGCTTGCGCAACGTCGACCACTTCGCTACACCGGAGGCCTTCGGGTTCATCGATGCAGCACTCGAGTTCCTCGACGCCATCCCACTGTGAGCGACGTTGATCGAGCCATCGCTGTGTTGCGGGCTGGTGGGCTCGTAGCGATCCCGACCGAGACCGTCTATGGCCTCGCCGCCGATGCTTCGAATCCCGATGCCGTGCGACGAATCTTCGCGGTCAAGCAACGACCGGCGGATCATCCATTGATCGTCCACATCGCTGCTGCTGACCGGCTCGGCGACTGGGCGTCGACGATCCCACCGGCCGCCGGGATCCTGGCCGACGCGTGCTGGCCGGGTCCGCTCACGCTGCTCGTCGAACGCGCCGAGCGGGTGCTCGATGTCGTCACGGGTGGCAGGTCCACGGTCGGGCTACGCGTGCCTGCCCATCCACTGACGCTGGAACTGTTGGAGCGATTCGGCGGCGGGATCGCTGCACCGTCGGCCAACCGGTTCGGCCGGGTCAGCCCGACCACAGCCGACCACGTGCGCGCCGACCTTGGTGACGATGTGGACTTCGTGCTCGATGGAGGGCCGTGCCCGATCGGCGTCGAATCGACGATCGTCGACTGCACAGTTGATCCGCCGCAGGTGCTGCGGCCCGGCGCTATCTCGGCCGACGAGATCGAGTCGCTTCTCGACACGACTCTCGGCGCTGCGGGCGGGCCAAGTCGGGCAGCTGGGATGTTGGCATCGCACTACGCCCCGCGTTGTCGCGTGGTCCTGGCCGAGACGACCGCCGAGGGGAACGCGTTCGCGGCCGACTCGCTGAACACTGAGATCATCGATGACGACGATCTCGCCCACTATGCCCACACGTTGTTCGCCCGGCTCCGCGACGCCGATAGTCGGGGCGTCGAGACCGTGATTGCCGTGCTACCCCCCGCCACCGGCCTCGGACACGCCATCCGCGACCGCCTCACCAAAGCCGCCACTCCCGCGGGCTAATGCCCAAACGATCCGATCGGCAATTCGTCCCCCAATCCGTCCATCGGAGTGTTTCAAGACACCCCGGGTGGGCGGCAAGCACTCCGTTGGGGGGTCACAAGCCCATCGGATCTTGCAGCTCTGGCGCGTCCCCGTGGACGACTGCGCGACGATGGGCCGGGGGTCGAAAGCTCACATCTTTGGAATCGAGTGCAAGAAGGACGATGAGGTACTGGGCCGCGATCGGTTTGGGATTCGTTGCCGCACTGGTGGTGTTCACCTACGGTCCGCGGCGCGAGGTGGATCCATCGTCCACGCCGCGCACGGCAACCGTCATCACTGTCGGCCCTGATGGCTCCATCAGCCACGTTGACATCGAGAAGGCGCGGTCGCCGAAGCCGCGGTTGATCACCTACATCGCTGGCGCGATCGTCGCCTTCGGCCCGGTCGGTTGGGTGTTTTCAACGCGGCGATCCCGTCAGGAGTGAATCTCGCTAGGTGATTTGCCGCCGAGGTGGGTGAAGCTGCGGCCGAGTGTGCGCTTCACCCAGTGGTCGCGACGTGCTGGACGAGGGGCTCGTATCCGGCTGCGTCGAGGGTCTTGGCGATCAGTTGGTGGCCAGCAGCCGTCGGGTGTTTGTTGTCCGGCCCAATCAATCCTTTCGGGGCAACGTCGCCCGCCGGCCCGTTGAATGCGGTGACGAGGTCAACGCACGTGGCTCCTTTCGCCTCAGCAGCACGACAGATCGCGGCGTTGAGCTCATCGAGTTGACCTGCGTAGAAACTCTGGAATGCGGAATCCCCGAGAAACGGAGGCTGCGGCGAGGTGAGCGCCCCGATAAACATGTTGGGATAGGTGAGAACCCGAAGAGCGATTGGCTTACGACTACGCAACGTCCGTATCTCGTCGAGCATCGCCGAAAGGTTCTGCTCGACGCCCGCGGTCCCCTTGTCCCAACAGGCGTCATCATTCGGCCAGTTGCAGACACGCCAGTCGTGAAACCGATCTGGACGCTGATGAGATCGGCCGACGACAACGCATCGCGATATCTCTCATCCGATCGAATTCTCTCAAGCAATTGCCTCGAGTCAACGCCGTCGTTGGTCGCCAGATTGGTGACGTTCACTGCCGTTCGCAGCACCGACGCGGCGGCCTTGCCATACAAATCTATGTAGCCCGTGCAACCGCAACCCTCGGCGCCAGGCAATGAGTCGCCAAGTCCGACAAACGACAACGATGCGGAGGGCGTGGCCGCTTGTGAAGATTCGGCAATCGAGGTCGACTGCACCGACGACGACTCGAAGGTCTCCTGCGAACCCGGCGACGAGCTCGAACAACTAGCCGCAGACACAAGCAATACAGCGATCAACCGAACACGGACTTTCTTGCGCTCCATGCCAGATGTGAACTTCACAACCTGTTCCGGCTTCCCGGCCGTAACTACCACGAGGCGGCCTTGTTGGGTTACATAATTTCACGACAGTCATCGCGGGTCGCACGGGAGGACGGGGCGGCACTAACCGGCGATCACCCGCCCAGAACTGTAGATATCGCGCCCAATCGCAATCTGAAGAGTCAGCGGGAAGGCGGTGGCACCGATCGGGGTACTCGTTTACAAACGGTTCAAGTTGGCGACCCAGAGGTCGCGGACTTCCTCGACATCGGGGGCCGGGACGGCGCCGACGGAGGCGACGGTAAGTGTCACCGTGCTGCCCCCTGCGTCGGGGACGAGGTCGAGCCGGCACCAGCACGGGGCTGGCTCGGTCAGGTGCACCTCGAGGACGTAGGGCGGGTCGTCGACCAAGACCTCGCCCATCCAGGAGGTCACGATCAACAGGGCCTCGAATGCCTCCGCTGGCAGTGTGTCGATCGTGAAAGACGGAGCATCGGTTTGCACGCCGGGATACCGACGAGGAGCGGGAGGTGGCTGCGACAACTGGGCAACGACCTCTTCGTAGGCGACGTTGATCTCGCCCATCCTTGCTGCGTCGCCACCGTGGTCCGGGTGAAACTCGGCAGCCAGCCTGCGCCGTGCGGTTCGCGCCTCGGCCAACGTCGCATCGTGACCGACACCCAGCACTGCGAACGGGTCGGTCGTCATGCCGTTGTCGGATACGTGGCGGCACGTAACTCGGCGTACCGGGCGCGGACACCGGCGGTGTCGCCTGCGGAGTCATCCAGTGGCGTCGCTTCACCGAGCCCCCAACGCTCGGCCACCTCAGCATGAGAGATGCCATCGGCAATCGCTGCTGCCTGCACGCACGCTCCCGTCGCGACGGCCTCGTCCGCATTCGTCATCGAAACGGGCAGGTCACACAACTCAGTAACGACCTGTCGAAAAGCGGCACTGCGAGCGCCGCCGCCGACGAGCAGAACCGCGCTGACCGAGGCATCGGCGCGCAACGCATCGAGTGCGTCGAGTAATCCGCAGACCACACCTTCGACTGCAGCCCGAGCGAGTTGGGCACGCGACACATCGCTGCGAAGACCAGTGAGAAGCCCGGTCGACTTGGGGAGGTTCGGTGTCCGCTCGCCGTCGAAGTACGGCAGCATCGTCACGCCGCCTGCGCCCGCAGGCTCAGAAATTGCCAGCTGATCGAAGTCGGTGTGGTACAGCCCCAGCAACCGGGCGATCGCATCCGTCACCTTGGTTGCATTGAGCGTGCACGCCAACGGCAGATAGCGGCCACTGGCATCGGCGAACCCGGCTACAGCAGCAGTGGGATCCGCTGTCGGCCGATCACTGACGGCGTAAGCGGTTCCCGAGGTGCCCAATGACAGAACTGCGACGCCCGGCCGCAGACCGAGACCGAGCGCGGCTGCCATGTTGTCGCCCGTTCCACAGGCGACCTTCACGCCGTTCCACTCGCCAACCGTCTCGGACGGGCCGGCGACTCGCGGCACCACGTCGGCCCAATCAACATCCTTGTCGACGATCGACAGGACGTCCCACCGATACTCCCCCGAAGACGGCGACCAATAGCCGGTGCCGGAAGCGTCGCCCCTGTCGGTCACCAGTTGGCCGGTGAGCCGCATGGTCATCCAGTCGTGTGGCAGGAGGACATGGGCCACCCTGGCCCAGTTGTCGGGCTCGGTGCGGTGCAACCAGCTCAATTTCGCCACGGTGAAGGCGGCCACCGGCACGCTGCCCACCGCACTCGCCCAATCGGCGGCGCCACCCTCCATCTGTTTCAGAAGCCAACCCGCGTCAGCAGCCGTCTCGGTGTCGTTCCACAACTTGGCCGGGCGTACCACCTGACGGTCGGCGTCGAGAACCACCATCCCGTGCTGCTGACCGGCGACGCTGATGGCCTCGACCTGGGGTGAACCTGCACCCTGCCACGCCGTCTCGAACGCTTGCCACCACGCCCGCGGGTCTTGTTCTGACCGTGGAGGCGTCGTTGCCGGGTGAGGCGCCGAGCCACGAGAGACGACGGCGCCTGTATCGAGATCGCGGACTTCCACTTTCGTGCTCTGCGTCGATGAGTCGACACCGGCAACGAGTCGCGCGACGTCGGGCATGCACGAACCGTAGCTGGCCTGCCATGATCGCTCTGATGCAGAGCACCCTGCCGTACATCGACGCCGCCGAACTGTTCCGGCTCGTCCCGTTGACCGACGCGCTCCACGCACTCCGCGAGGTTTTCGCGTCAAGGCCACAGCATGTCGAACGAGTCCATTCGACCGCCGGCGGGGGTGAGTTCCTGGTGATGCCCGCTGCGGCCGGGGCTGCGGCAGGCGTCAAGTTGGTCGGAATCCAGCCCGACAACCCGGCCCGTGGGTTGCCGATCATCCAAGGGGTCTACGTGCTGTTCGACATGCGGATCGGCCAGCCGGTCGCTCTGCTCGACGGAGCGGCGCTGACCACGTTGCGCACACCCATGATCTCTGCCCTGGCGACGGCTGCTCTGGCACGACACGACGTCCGCTCTCTCGGAATCGTCGGCACCGGTCCGCAAGCGGTCGCCCACGTCCATGCGATGCGTGTCGTCCGAGCGGACATCGACGACGTCGTGGTTGCCGGGCGCACGCCCGAACATGTCGCAGACGTCGTCGATCACCTCATCGCAGCAGGCGAGACGGCGGTCGCAGGCTCGTACGCCGATGCGGCTGCATGCGACGTCGTCTGCGCAGCCACGCGATCCGACACCGCTCTCTTTGCCCTGGCTGACGTACGTCCCGGCGCACACGTGAACCTTGTCGGTTCGTACCGCCTCGACCTGCGCGAGGTCGCCGGCGATCTCGTTGCGGCGTCCACGGTCGCGGTGGACGATGTCGCCGCGGCGAAAGCAGAGGCCGGCGACCTGCACTTCGCCGTGCAGGAAGGCTTGTGGGCCTGGGACCGGATCGCAGGAGACCTCACCGATCTGGCCAGCGGACGCCTGACGCGCACTTCATACGCCGAGATCACGCTGTTCAAGAGCGTCGGGCTGGCCGTGCAGGACCTGGCGATCGCCCAACGCGCGGCCGCGGCTGCCGGAATCATGGAGGCACTGTGAGCAAGGAAGTGGTCATCGTCGGTGGTGGGCTGATCGGGCTGTCGTCCGCGTTGTTCCTCACAGAGGCCGGCGCCAACGTCACGATCGTCGACAGCGAAGGTCTCGGTGGCGGCGCTGCGCGCGGCAACTCGGGGTTCATGTGCACTGCGATCGTCGAGCCACTGCCGGCGCCCGGAGCCATCACAAACGCGCTGAGATCATTGCGCGATCCGGCGAGAGCCTTACGAGTCCTTCCCAAAGCGATACCGCAGATGACCCCGTGGCTGCTGGCTTTCGCCCGCAATTGCACGGCCTCGAGATACCAATCGGGTCGTGCCGCCCTGGCGAGGTTCAACCACAACAGCGCCGCCATCCTGGAGCGCCTCGCAACCCAAGGGGTCGCGGTTGGCCTCGGCCGGGAGCTGCTGGTGCCGTACCACGACGTCGCCAAGGCCGAACATCATTTCAAGGCGCTCCAGCCGATGGTCGAGCTCGGTGCCCGCATCCCCGACCGAGTCGTTGATGGTGATGAGCTTCGTCGCCTCGCGCCGGCGATCACCGATCACGTTCGGGCGGGTCTGGTTATGCCCGGCGACCGGGCGATCGATCCAAGGCGCTACGTCGACTCGGTCATCGACATCCTCAAATCCCGCGACGTTCGGATGATGGAGCACACCGACGTCACCAAGGTGCAGTCATCTGGCGATCGGGTCGTGTCCCTCGTGACGTCGAACGGAACGATCGACGGAGAAGAGTTCCTGCTCGCCGCGGGCGCGGGGTCCCGACTGCTTGCCAAGCACTTCGACCTGCGCCTCGCGGTGATCCCCGGCCAGGGCTACAACGTCGCCTTGCCGACGTCGCCCGGACTTCGTCAGCCCTTGATCTTCGAAGAGGTGCACGCTGTGGCGACTCCGTTCGAAGATCGCATCCGGCTCGGCGGCACGATGGAGTTCGGCGGCGACCACCCCCCGTTCGACGAACGCCGCATCGAGATGATCGTCGCATCGATGAGCGCCTTCCTCGACCTCGAATGGGACCAGCGGTTCGACACGTGGGCAGGGTCGCGGCCCATGAGCGCCGACGGGCTGCCGTTCATGGGCCGACCGAAGAGATGGCGCAACGTCGTGGTCGGTACCGGGCATGGCATGTTCGGTTTGACCCTGGCGCCGCCGAGTGGCGTGGCGATCTCGGAGCTGATCATGACCGGCCGACCATCCACCGACATCAGCGCGTTCGACCCCGATCGGAGTGCGTTCCGCCGCTGAGTCGCGGTCTACGTCGCTCCGACTTCGTCGCCCCAGATGTCGCTGAGCACGTAGCCCAGTTGGTACGGATCGGTCGGCTCGACGGTGCTTGTATGCGTGCCGACCACCCAACCCCTGCCGGAGATGCGCGGCAGCACCGCGGGCCGATCCCCGACGGACGTTTCGCCGACCATCTCGACGATGAACTCGCTGTCGATCAGCGATCGGGCTATGAAGCGGCTGCCGACCTTGGCAGCGCCTCGGGCGGCAAGTATCGCCAGCCGAGCCGAGTTGCCCGTACCACAAGGGGACCGATCGACACGTCCACTCAGTACGGTTGCGCCGCGCAACGAACCGTTGGCCGGATCGTCGTCTCCGACCAGCATCACGTAGGAGATGAAGTCGATCTCGGGTATCTCAGGGTGCTGAACCTTGATTGCTTGGCGAGCTGCTACGGAGATCGCCGTACCGGCTTCGACGACCTGGCGGGCACTGCTTCGGTTGAGCTTCACACCGAATTGCGCGGGGTCGGCGAACACGTAGTAGCAGCCGCCGTAGGCGACGTCGACACGGATGTCGCCGATGCCGGGCACGTACAGAGGCACATCGAGCGCCTCGACGAACGACGGGACGCCATCGAACGTCACCCGCTCGCACCGGCCGTCGCGGCATGTTGCCGTGACCCGGATCAGACCTGCGGCTGTCTCCAGCACCACCCGTGTCTCGGGCTCGGTCATCGGGAGCGTGCCGGTCTCCAGCAGCGCGGTGACCACGCAAATGGTGTTCGAGCCGCTCATCGCATGGGCGCGGTCCGCCTGGCAGATGATGAAGCCAGCGTCTGCCTGTGGATCGAGCGACGGGAACACAAGGTTGCAGCTGGTCTGCGGGCGCCCGCGGGGTTCGAAGCACAAGAACCTGCGAACCGAGTCGTCGACCTCGTTGATGTGGCGCAACTTGTCGCGCATCGTGGCACCGGGTACATCGAGGACCGTACCGAGGTAGCAGGTTCCCTGCTCTCCCTCCGCGTGGACCTC
The DNA here is from genome assembly GCA_031370825.1 of Ilumatobacteraceae bacterium. Lineage (GTDB taxonomy): Bacteria > Actinomycetota > Acidimicrobiia > Acidimicrobiales > Ilumatobacteraceae > JAENVT01. The sequence continues at coordinate 5,005 of JANMRB010000121.1, read as the reverse complement.
GACCGCGGTGTACGAGGTGGTGCTGCGCACTCTCGCTCAGCTCTTGGCGAACGGTGCGACCAGCGCCTCGTCGAGCATGGCGAGGAACTCGGCAGCGACGTCGTCGGTCAGCCCGAGCAGAGGCGCCCTCACGGGACCGCACGCAAAGCCCTGATGGGCAAGGCCGAGCTTGGCCTTGGCGTTGTACGAGCCGCTCTCCATGTTCTGGATCCACGGCAGAATCGCGGCGAACTGCCGCCTGGCCTCGTCGTGGTTGCCTTCGTTGGCGGTGTTCATGATCACGACGTGATGGCGTGGCAACACGTTGGCAGTGCCGGCAAGCCAACTGCGCACTCCCCAGCCAAAGTAGTCGGCTGCTTGATCGTCGCTGCCGCACATGATCTGCAGGTCATCCGCATAGGTCCGTTGCAGATGCAAGAACCGAGAGAAGTCGCCGCTCGACTCCTTGATGGCGATGATGTTGGGATGATCGGCAACGGCGTCGAGGCACTCGTAGCCGATCTCTACGCCGGCCCGTGCGGGATAGTTGTAGAGGACGACCGGCTTGTCGACCGCGTCGGCGATCGCTCGGTAGTGCGCCGCCAACTCGCGCTGGCTGGGCAGCGAGGTCGGCGGGGCGGCGAGCATGATCGCGTCATAGCCCATGGCAACCGCTGACTCGGCAAGGTGGATGGCCTCGCGGGTGGAGCCGGCGTTGCAACCGGCCACGAGTTTGGCCCGCTTGCCCACGACCTCGGCGGTGTGTGCCATCACACTTTTGCGCTCGTCCCTCGACATCGCGTAGTACTCGCCCGTCGTGCCGCACGACACGACGCCGGCGACTCCGCCATCGAGGCAGAAGTCGACCACCTTGGTCAGCGTCGACAGATCGAGCCCCTCATCGGCATCGAACGGAGTCACAACCGGGACGTACACACCTTCTAATGTCAATTTGGCTAATGTCAATTTGGCCAGCTTCAATTTGGCTGAAAGCAATTCGGTCATGCGCAAACGGTACCACCGGCTCCAATTCGCCGAAGGGGTCATCAGCGACCGATGTCGCGGCTAGCCAAGTGCCATCAAAGCAACCCCGACACCGCTCGCGGCGACGCCGACGGCCTGCCACGTGCGCAGCCGTTCCTTGTTGAACAGCACCGAGCAGAGAACGGCGACGGCCGCGAACTGCGACGCGGCTACAGAGACCGGTCCGGCCGAACCCTTGATGTAGCCGAGCTTCAACGATCCGATGGCGAGGCCAGCCGCCAGACCGGATGCGATCGCCCACTTGCGGGCCGGTACGCGCAACGCCAGGATCGGTGCCTTGTCGAAGCGCTGCAGCAGGATCAGGAACGCCAGACCGGACAGGCGTTGGATCAGCACTGGGGACAACCCGGCCGCGTCGGAGGTCTGCGAGGTCAGCGTGAACGCGATGCCGAACAGCAGACCGGCACCGAGGCCGAGGACGACCCCGATCTTGACGCTTCCCATTCCGCCGCGCTCGTAGGTCGTCAGCACCAACGCGGCAAGGCCGAGCACCATTCCGCACGCGGCAACCGTGCTCGGTGTGTTTCCCTGGATCAGGTCGAACAGCACCGGCACCGCCGCAAGGAGCACCGAAGCGGTGGGTGCGACGATTCCCATGCGCGCCACCGTGTAGCCGCGGTAGAGCATCACCAACCCGCCGGAGAGCGTGATCCCCGAGAGCGTGCTGAGCACCAGATCGCGCAACGTCCAGTCGACCGGCTTGACGAAGAGCAGCAGCGGTGCGATCAGACCGGAGACAGCGAGATTGGTTCGACTGACCGAGACTGAACTGATTGTTCGCGAGGCCCGGTTGGCTGTGAAGTCACTGACGCCCAGCAGAATGCCCGCGACAATGCCAAGAAGCACACCCATGCGAGTCGGCTCAGTCCTCGACCGGTACGCGGTCGGTCAGCGGCGGCGGGGGATCGACAGGTTGGCGATATCCGTGACGAAGCCCTGTCACGCCGCGGTACGAGGCCCGCGGCGCCGGCTCCCATCCATCGAGCAGCGATGGCTCGGACTCGAACACTTCGACGCGCAACGGATTGCAGTTCGGCTCGGCACCCGAACCCTCGCCCCACAGCGGCACGGCGAGATCGCCGCCTGGGCACAGCGAGATAGCCATCAACAGATCGATCTCGGCGAGCAGCTCCACGTAATCGCCAGGCCGTGCTGGGCACGTCTTCATGAAGTAGCGCTTGTCCTCCGGCATCAACCCGGTCACCTGGAACAGGTTGATGACGTCGTGCACGTCGAACTCAGTGAGCCCGTACTGGGCGACGGCACGGGTCAGGTTGGAGTGACAATGGAAGTCGTAGGCAGCGCCACTCAACAGCTGATTGACATACGGATCGCAACGTGTGCCCAGCAGGTCGTGACAACCCGCATCGTCCTCGTCACGTCCGTATCCGACGGTGTCGGCGAGGAACGTGACCATCGGTCGCAGGAACGGAAGGTTGCTCCACAGACGGTGACCAGTGGTGACATGTGTGCCGTAGAACTGCCGGGTACGCGCCGCCCAGAACCGCTCGCGCGGATCGTCGCGCGCCCAGAGGTTGAGATCGACAACCTGTGGGCCGTCGACGGTCGAGAATCGAACGATCTGCCCCGCAGCCACCGGGAAGGCGTGACCCGACCGGACCGGCACGACCGTCTCGCTGACACGGCGGCGGGTGTCGTGGTGCGCCGCCAGCCGCCCGATCAGTTCTGAGTTTGCGATCAGCGGACTGTCTCCCGTAGCGACATATGAGGCGTGCGGCATTTCCGCAGCATGACATACGCAACCAGCGCGACAACTAGAACAGCGCGATGAGATTCAGTTTGGCGATCAACCTCGAGCGCATGGATCCGACGGACGACATGCGCGCCGTGGCCGATCATGTATTGGAAATGGTCCAGATGGCCGACGCCGCCGGCTTCGACACAGCATGGGCTGCCGAGCATCACGCCATCGAGATGACGATCGCGCCGGCGCCGTTCCAACTCCTGGCATGGTGGGCGGCCCACACAGACCGAATTCGGCTCGGCACCGCCGTCGCCGTCGCGGCGTACTGGAACCCGATCCGGCTTGCAGGCGAGGCGGCGTTGCTCGATCTGCTCAGCGGTGGCCGGCTCGAACTTGGCCTCGGCCGTGGCGCCTATCAGCGCGAGTTCGACCGAATGGTGCCGGGCCTCGATTCCGCCGGCGCAAGTGCGGCGCTGCGCGAGCTCCTGCCGGCCGTGAAGGCACTGTGGGCCGGCGACTACGCACACGACGGCGACCGGTGGTCATTTCCCACCTCGACATCGTGTCCCAAGCCGATCCAGGATCCGCATCCGCCGATCTGGGTCGCGGCTCGTGATCCCGATACATACGACTGGGCCGTCGCCAACGGGTGCAACATCATGTGCTGGCCACTGATGCGGCCGTTCGCCGAGTTGCAGGCGTACGCGGCTCGCATGGAAGACGCCCTCGCCAAGGCTCCGGGCACACCGCGGCCGAAGATGACGGCAATGCGATATTCCGCCGTGTGGGGCGACGACAACGATGCCGCCCGCTACATCGCCTCGGTTCAGCGGCAGGCGGGGCAGTTCGAAAACCTGTTCAAACAACTCGGCGACGTCGACAACGGATTCGCTGAGCGCATCGACCTGCAGCAACTTGCTCACCGCGACGAGTACGCGCCGGAGACCCTGCGCGATCACCTGATGTTCGGTACCCCCGACGAGGTGATCGCCAAGCTGCGCGCCTACGAAGAGTTGGGTGTCGACTTCTTGTACTGCGCCAGCTATGGCGCGCCGATCGTGGATCAGAAGCGTTCACTTCGACTCTTCATCGACGAAGTGATGCCCGCGTTCGCGGCACCGGCTGGATGAAGCCCGCTGCGGTCCCACTCGTCCTGATTCATGGGGTCGGGCTGGATCACGCGATGTGGCAGTCGGTCGTAGCCGCGCTCCCCCATCGCCGCACCATCACGTACGACATGATCGGTCACGGGGCGGCGACCAAGCCCGCAGGGCCCTATTCACTGTCCATGTTTGTCGACCAGCTGTCGATGATCGTCGAAGCATTCGATGACGAGGTCGACCTCGTCGGTTTCTCGATGGGCGCCCTCGTCGCGGAGGGATTGGCCATGTCGGCCGAAGGCACCAGGATCCGGCGAATGGTCCTGCTGAACGGTGTCCACCGGCGCTCGTACGCCGAACGAAAAGCGATCATCGATCGAGTCGCCGAGGTGCGCGCAGGTGGTTTCGCAGCCACCATCGAACCGGCGTTAGAACGCTGGTTCACCCCGACGTTCCGCAGAGAGCATCCAACCGAGGTGGCCAAAGTTCGTCAGCGTTTGCTCGACAACGACGTGCATGCGTATGCGGACGCGTACGAGGTGTTCGCAACGGCGGACGCAGAGGTGTCGAGCCGGGTCAGCGAGATCTCGTCGGCGATTCTGGTCGCCACCGGCAGCGATGACCAACGGTCCACGCCGGCTATGGCTGCAGCACTCGCTGACTTGTTGCCCAACGGTCGGTCAATGATGTTGCCGGGCCTCCGTCATCTCACCCCGATAGAGGCACCGGCCTTGGTTGCCGCCATGATCGACGAGTTCACAGCGCACTGACGGCAGCGCGTTACGGTGCCGATCATGCGCATCACGTCGATCGAGGCATACACCTACGAGCTCGGATACCGCTACGGCACGTACGTGATGTCGGGTGGACGAGTGGTCAACACGCTCACCAGCACGGTCGTGCGAATCCTCACCGATGAGAGCATCGACGGATGGGCCGAGACGTGCCCGCTGGGCGCGACCTACCTGCCCGCCCACGCCCGTGGCGCGGTGCCGGCGTTGCACGAGTTGGCCCCGGCGTTGCTGGGTGCCGATCCGACCAATCTCGCCGATGTCAATCGCCGAATGCGCGAGGCCCTCATGGGTCACAACTACGCCAAGAGCCCACTCGACGTCGCATGCTGGGACATCTACGGCAAGGCGGTCGGCCGGCCGGTCGTCGACCTGATCGGCGGCCG
>JANMRB010000111.1:0-14039 GCA_031370825.1 Ilumatobacteraceae bacterium | reverse complement strand
GCTTCCCGACCGCAGTAGAGCCGGTGAACGCGACCTTGCGCACGTCACGATGTTCGACGAAGCGCCAGCCGACCTCTGCCCCGGTGCCAACCACCACGTTCAAGACGCCCTCGGGGATGCCGGCCTCGAGCGCCAGCTCGCCAAGGCGCATCGTGGTGAGTGGCGTGATCTCCGCCGGCTTGATCACCGCTGTGTTGCCCGCGGCCAGCGCGGGGCCGAACTTCCACGACGCCATCAGCACCGGGAAGTTCCACGGTGTGATGAGACCAACCACGCCGAGCGGTTCGTGGAACGTGACATCGACACCGCCGGCAACCGGAATGGTGGATCCGGTGTGCTTGTCGATAGCACCGGCGAAGTAGTGCACCACGTCTGCCGCAGCGTTGGCGCACCATGTACTGCTGCCGATCGGCATGCCCATGTTGGCGGTCTCGAGTCGGCCGAGTTCGTCGGCGTGATCGGCGATCGTGTCTGCGAATCGACGCATCAGGCGGGCACGATCGGCGGGCGCGATGGCCTGCCAAGCCGGCGCCGCTCGGCGCGCCCGGGCGACTGCCTCATCGGTGACGTCGCGGGTGGCGAGCGGCAGATCGCGCAGCAGGGATTCATCGGTTGGGTTGATCAAGCGGATCGAGTCGGGCACGGCCGACAGGGTAGCTAGCCGGGCGGAATCGGCGACACGACAGTGAGGTCGTGAATCCGATGGTTGATGGCGACGAGGTGGCGTTGAACGTCGCGGTAGACATCGAAGAAGTCGGTGTAACGGTCATGCACGTTGGGCGCTGGTTCGAGCGTCGAAAGGATTCGGCAACAACGCGTCGTCGCATCGTGTGCATCGCAGAACAGACCGATGCCGATTCCTGCAAGGACTGCTGCTCCGAAGGATGCATCGCCGTTGGCGGGCACCAGGATCCGCCTTCCCAGTACATCGGCGATGATCTGTCGCCACGTTGCACTGCGGGCTCCCCCTCCAATCAGTCGAACCGAGTCGTACCGCATGCCCAGTTGCTCGGCGACGGTCATTGCGTCACGGATCGCGTATGCGATTCCCTCGTACAACGCTCTGGCGAAGTGCGCACGATCATGCTGGATCGTGATGCCCACAAAGTCGGCGCGCAGCTTGGGGTCCCAGTGCGGCGCTCGCTCACCCTGCAGATATGGGTGGAAGAGCAAGCCGTCGCTCCCTGCGCTCACGGATTCGGCGAGGGCGTCCATGCCATCGAAGCCGTCGGCGGCAAAGAACCGATCGCGCAGCCAGCGGTGCGCCGACGCACACGAGTTGATCCCCGTCGCGGTGTAGTACAGGCCGTCGACCACGTGGGGATAGCACGACACTGGCGGGCACACGAGGGGACCATCGGTGACCTGATAGATCACGCCCGCCGTTGCCAGCTTCACCGCGCCCTCCCCCGGCCGTATCGCGCCTGCTCCGAACAGTTCGACGGTTGTGTCGTTGCTTCCGCAAACGACAGGTGTCCCGACGCGAAGCCCGCATTCGGCGGAAGCAGCCGCGGTGACCGCGCCGACGATCGCGGTCGCGTCGACGATCGGTGGAAGCGTCTCCGGCAGCCACCCCACCATCTCGCACAACTCGTGCGACCAGTTGCGTTTGACGGAGTCCGCCAACAGGGCACCGACGGCGTCGCTGTAGTCGCTGTGCCAGGCACCGGTGAGCTTGAATCGCAGCCAGTCCTTGGCGAGGAACAATCGAGCCGTCGCTTTCACGGCGTCGGGATCAATGCGACGCAACCACAGCAACTGCGGCAACAACCACGTCGGATTGACCCGGTTCAAGGAGAGCTCCAAGATCCGCGCATCCGCGCTTTGGCGCAACTCCGCGGCCTCGCCTGCGCTGCGTGAGTCGCTCCACAGAATTGCCGGTCGCAACGGCGTGCCCGAGTCGTCGGTCAACACGCCGATGTGCGCACCGGCCGAGATGCCTACAGCGCCAATCATCTCGGCCGCGACGCCGGCCGACAGCGCTCGGCTGACTGCCTCCCGCGTCGCCTTCCACCAATCCGCTGGATCCTGCTCGGCCCAACCCATCTGCGGCATCCGCGTGACTATCGGCGAAGAGCTCTCGCTGACGGTCCGCCCGTCGACGTCGACGACCGATACCTTCACCCCGCCGGCACCCAGATCGATACCCATGAGCAGATCGGTCATCAAATGGCCGCCTCGAGCACATCGCGTAGCTGCGACACCACGTCGCCTTCATCAGCTCTAGGACGGCTATGACCTTGATGACTGTCATCCAGTGAAAACGTCCCGTCGAACACCGCTGACCCGATGGTGAAACAATCAGCACCCGCATCGCGCAGGTCTTCGATCTGTGCGGCGGTGGAGACGCTGCCGGCCACGACGAGGTACCCGGTGGTCCCCCTGCGGGCAGCACGAACCAGGTCGAGAGGATCCGCCTCGGTCGCGCGATATGCCAGAAGGTCGACACCGGCGCAACCCCGCTGCTCGAAATCCTTGCATTGACGCTCTACCAACTCAGCGTCCCCCCCTAACTGGGTCGGATGGCCGACCGGCAGACCGGGAAACGGCAGGTACTGGATTCCTGATCCCTGAATGATCTGCATGGTGTCGTCGATCTGGGTGCCACCCATCAGCCGGTCGACACCGATCTCGATCGCCGCTCGCGCACTCCGCAAGCACGCCTCGACCGACGTGCTGACCACTTCGAGATACGTGGTGACGCCGCTGACCTTCATCCGCCGGTTGAGCTCGATGAGGGTGGCGACATCGACACCGACATCTTTGAATCCGGCGTGGCGCAAACCGACGTGCTCGATCGCGTCCCAGGTTTCGAGGCAGTCGACGACAGTCTCGTCGGATCGTGTGAGCATGAAGATGAAATCCACGAGTTCCCGACCCCCCTCTCAACCCCATGACGTTCTCGCGAAGCTGACGGACATCCTGCCACCTACAATCACCCGTGCATGAGCCAACCGCCTCCACTGATCGCAGTGTGTGCACGCATCCTGACCTTCAGCGACGAGGGCAAGCGCGATGCTTTTTCCAGCAGCCAGCCCTACAGCCGCGCCGTTGCGAGGGCTGGCGGGGTACCGGTGCTGGTGCCGCCGATTCACGAGCTCACCGACAACGCGCTCAGCGTGTTGCGACACTTCGATGGTGTGCTCCTGCCTGGGGGAGGCGACATCGATCCGCGGTGCTACGGACAGGAGCCGACCGAAGAGTCGCTCTACGGCATCGTTGCCGCGAATGACGAGCTCGACATGGCGGTGGCCAAGGCAGCGCTCGAGCTCGATCTGCCGATGTTGGCGCTCTGTCGCGGCATGCAGGTTCTCAACATCGTGCTCGGCGGCACCCTCGTGCAAGACATAGGCAACGACGAACACTGGATGCGCGAGCACTCCGTGAAACTCGTCGAAGGTTCGATCATCGCCGATCTTGTCGGCGACACTCATCTCGATCATTGCCACTCGGTGCATCACCAGGGCATCGGTGAGCTAGGTGACGGGCTTGTGCCGATCGGGTACTCCGAAGACGGACAGTTGGAGGCCGTGGAGCTGCCGTCGAAGGCGTGGGTGGTGGGGCTGCAGTGGCATCCGGAAGACACCGCCACTCGCCAGCCGCAGCAACAGGCAATCTACGATGAGCTCGTCCGGCGGGCCGGCTTACACTGACCAGGTGAACGTCGTGAGTCAAGTGAAACCTCTCGTCGTGATCGTCGGCCGGCAAGCAGGCGAGGCTCAGGGCGTGCGCGGCAAGCCGTTCGCCGCCGCGCAGACCTACCTCCGCTCGGTCGAGCGGGCAGGTGGGATCCCGCTGATGGTGCCCCCAATCCTTTCGCTGACCGAAGACATCCCCTCGTTGCTGAGTCGGGTCGACGCCGTGGTGTTCCACGGTGGTGGCGACATCGATCCGCGGCGATACGGGCAGGAGGCCACCGAGGAGTCGCTGTACGGGATCGTTGCCGAGCACGACGAGATGGAGCTGGCGATGATCGCCGCGGCGATCGATGCCGACAAACCCGTGCTGGCGATCTGCCGAGGGTTGCAGATCCTCAACGTCGCTCTCGGTGGGAGTCTTGTGCAAGACATCGGCAACGACCACTGGCACCAGTTCACGTCCAACGAGCTCGAGGCCGGTTCACGCATCGCCAAAGCAATGGGCACCGAGTTGCCCGAGCGATGCCATTGCGTTCACCATCAGGCGCTGGATCGCCTCGGTGATGGGTTGCACGTGGTCGGCCGCCACGCGAGTGGCACCATCCATGCAGTCGAGCTCGATCAGGCGCGCTGGATCGTCGGCACCCAATGGCATCCGGAAGACTCAGCTGCCGAGGATCCACAACAGCAAGGCCTCTTCGACGAACTGGTCCGCCAAGCTTGCTGACCCGGCCGTCGCGACACCCCTACTTCACTGCGACGGCGGCCTTGGTCGCATCGATGAGCCACCCGGGGTAGAAGCCGATCAGCAGCGTGAAGCCGACCGCAAGCATCAACGTGACGCCGGTCCACAACGGCACGCGGATCGCTTCGCGGCCAGCGTCGCCGGACTCTGGCTCGGTGACCCACATCGAGACCATGATCCTCAGATAGAGGAAGGCCGCGATCACAGAAGCGACCATCGCGACGATGGCAATGGCGTAGCTGTGCTCCTCGACCGCTGCCTGGATCACACCGAACTTGGCGACGAAACCCGACGTCAGCGGGACTCCGGCCTGGGCCAGCAGCAGGACCGTCATCGCGAGGGCGATCACCGGATGGGACTTGCCAAGACCTCGGAACGACGACAGATCGGTGGCCGCATCGCCGGTTCGACTGACCATCGTGACAACCGAGAAGGTGCCGATCACCAGGATGGAATAGAGAAGCAGGTACAACAGCGCAGACGGGACCCCATTGCCGGCGTCCGGCTGGCCGGCGCGATGCGCTGCAGCCTCGACACCGATGAGTATGAATCCCGCGTGGCTGACGGACGAGAACGCGAGCATCCGCTTGACGTTGGTCTGGACCACCGCCATGACGGAGCCGACCACGACCGTCAGAACAGCAATTGCCCAGATGATCGGACGGTAGTCATCGCGCCAGTGCGGCAGTGCGAAGATCAACACTCGCAACATCGCTGCGAATGCCGCGACCTTGCCGACCGAGGCCATGAACGATGTCACCGGCGTAGGCGCACCTTCGTACACGTCGGGTGTCCAGAAGTGGAACGGCACCGAGGCGGTCTTGAATCCGAGCCCGACGATCAACAGCGCGACTCCGGCAAGGACGAACGCGTCGTGGCGTACGGCGGGAATGGTTGTGTTGAACGAGTCGACGATCCTGCCGTAGTTGGTGCTGCCCGCACTGCCGTAGATCATGGCGATGCCGTACAGGAAGAACGCCGACGAGAAGCCGCCGAGGATGAAGTACTTGATGCCGCTTTCCTGGCTCTCGATGCGCTTGCGGTGGCTCGCCGCCATCACATAGAACGCGATCGACATGATCTCCAACCCGAGGAACAACACGATCAGATCGTTGGCAGAACCCATGACTACGCCACCGATCGCGGCGAGAAGGTAGAGCGCGTAGACCTCGGGCCCCTCCAGATCCTCGCGCCGTAGATAATCGTCGGTGACCAACGCGACCAGCACGACCGCTACGGAGATCGTGATGGTGATGAAGATGGTGAACACGTCGAAGCGCAACGCGTTTCCCACAAGCAGGGAGGCCCCGTCGTCGGTGATGTCGTCCCACAAGAACAAGCACAGGATCGTCGAAGCCAATCCTGCGGCGGCGGTGAACAAGGCGTAGAAGTGGCGCGGCCACCGCGGGACCAACGCACCGACCACCAGAAGAACCATTGCCGCGCCGAGCAGCACGAGCATCGGGCTGAGCGCGAACCAGTTGACAGATGGTCCGACGAACGACGGGTCGGCGGCGATCATGGCGTGACCCCGGTCGGCTGAGGATCTACGTACCCGGTCTTGTCTGTGACGTGCTCGATCAACCTGTTGACGCTCGGCTCGATGCGGTCGAGCATCGGCTTCGGGTACAGCCCGGTGAACACGATCACCCCGATCAGGGGTAGCAACACTGCCGCCTCTCGAGCCTTGATCTCGGCGAAGCCACTGTTGGCTTCATCCGGCTCGCCATGGAACACGCGTTGATATGCCCACAGCAGGTACAGCGCAGCAAGGATCACGCCCGAAGCGGCAACGACCGTCCACCATCTGGCGGTCAGGAACGAACCGATCAACACCAGGTACTCGCCGACGAACCCGTTGAGACCCGGTACGCCGATCGAAGAGAGCATCACGACCATGAATACGCCCGCGAAGATAGGCGCCACCTTCTGCAGACCCTTCAGTTCGGAGATCTCACGCGTATGGCGACGCTCGTAGATCATCCCGACGAGGAGGAACAACGCGCCAGTGGAGACACCGTGGTTGATGTTCTGCATCACGCCACCGGTGATCGACTGTGTAGTCATGGCAAAGATGCCGAGCACGATGAAGCCGAGGTGGGCGACCGATGAATATGCGACGAGGCGCTTGAGATCTTTCTGCATGGTTGCGGCGATCGCGCCGTAGATGATCCCAATGACGGCGAGCGTCAGCCACAGGCTGCGACTCCACCGCGCCGCCTCGGGGAACAGATAGACGCCGAAGCGGAGCAGGCCGTAGGTACCGAGCTTCAACATGACGCCGGCAAGGATGACCGAGCCGCCGGTTGGCGCTTGGGTATGGGCGTCGGGAAGCCAGGTGTGCAACGGGAAGATCGGCACCTTCACGGCAAACGCAACAGCGAAGGCAAAGAACAACCAGCGACCGGTGCTTGGTGCAAAGTCGGCCTTGGCCAACTCGATGAGGTCGAACGTCAGCGGCCCATTGCCCTTGGCGATGAACGCGGTGGCGACGATGCCGACCAGCATGACGGCCGAGCCCACCATCGTGAAGAGGAAGAACTTCATCGCGGCGTAGACGCGGCCCTCGTAACCCCAGCCGGCGATGAGGAAGTACATCGGTACGAGCACGATTTCGAAGAAGACGAAGAACAGGAAGAGGTCGAGGCTGATGAAGCTCCCCATCAGGCCCGCCTCGAGCAGGAGCATCCAGGACAGGTACCGCTTGTGGTTGTGGTGAGGATCGGTGCCCGCTACGACGAGAGGGAAGATCACGCCAGTGAGGACCACGAGAAACAGCGAAATGCCGTCGATCCCGAGGTGCCACGAGATTCCCCACGGCTTGATCCAGGAGTGCATGCTGACGAATTGGAAATCGGCGTTGGACTTGTCGAACGCGGCCAGGACCCAGATGCTGAGACCGCCCGTCAGCACGCTGGCCAGCAAGGCGATGAGCTTCACCCATTCCGGGCGGCGGTTGGAGAACATCGCGACCAGAACCGACCCTGCGGCGGGCACCAGCACGAGGATGGTGAGGATGGGAAAGGAGATCACCGGCTGCCCCGCACCACGACGAACCACGCCAGCAGCAGCACGACGCCGACGCCGATCGCTGCCGCATAGTTGCGCACGTTGCCGCTCTGCACGGTCCGAATCCGCTGCGCTGTGTCGCGCACCAGACGACCGACCCCGTTGACTGCTCCGTCGATGACCGTCGCGTCATACCAGGCCAGAGCGCCGAACGCCTTGCGACCGGGGCCGCCCATGAACCGGCTGACGGTCTCGTCGTAGTACCAGCCGTCAGCAAGGATCTTGGGCTCGATCGGCTTCGCCCGATGTTTGGCGTAGATCATCACCGACGCGGCAATTCCGACAAGCGCCACGATCGTGGCGATCACGGCCAGCGGCACCTTCGATGTTTCGCTTTCGTGGACACCGAGGACGGGCTCCAACCACTGAGTCAACTTCTCGGTGTGGGCGTTGAACGGCAGGTTGAGCCCTCCACCGACGATCGACAATCCGGCGAGAAGGACGAGGGGCAGCAGCATGATCGACGGGCTCTCGTGAGGTTTGAAATCGCCGTGGGCTCCATGTTCGGCGTGGGCGTCGTGCCAGCGCGCCTCTCCGTAGAAGACCATGATCACCTGGCGGGTCATGTAGTACGCGGTCAGCAGCGCGGTGACGAGGCCGACCGCCCACAGAACCGGGCTCTTGTCGTACGCGGCCAGCAGGATGTCGTCCTTGCTCCAGAACCCGGCAAAGGGTGGCACGCCGGCAATGGCCAGCCAACCGACGATGAAGGTTGCCGCAGTGACTGGCATCACCTTGCGCAGGGCGCCCATGCGGCGCATGTCCTGCTCGTGGTTCATGCCGTGGATGACCGCGCCCGAACCGAGGAAGAGCAGCGCCTTGAAGAAGGCATGCGTGACCATGTGGAAGATCGCCGCGGTGTAGGCACCGGAGCCGACGGCCAGGAACATGTACCCGAGTTGACTGACCGTGGAGTAGGCGAGAACCCTCTTGATGTCGTTTTGCGCAACAGCGATGGTGGCCGCGAAGAGCGCTGTCGCCGCGCCGACCACCGCGATGAGGGTGGGAGCGTACGACGAGGCGGCGTTGAGGATGGGGCTCATCCGGCACATCAGGAAGACACCTGCGGTGACCATGGTCGCCGCGTGGATCAATGCCGATACCGGCGTCGGACCCTCCATCGCGTCGGGGAGCCAGAGGTAGAGAGGTAACTGTGCGCTCTTGCCAACGGCTCCGATGAACGCGAACAACGCAATGGCTGTCGCTGTCGATTGCGCCATGGTGCTTGCTGCTGCGTTGACACCGAGGTAGCTCAACGTGCCCGTGGCCTGGAAGGCGAAGAACATCGCCATCATGAAGCCCCAGTCGCCAACCCGGTTGGTGATGAACGCCTTCTTGCCCGCCGTCGCCGCGCTCTCGCGCTCATGCCAGAAGGCAATGAGCAGGTAGCTGCAGGTTCCAACGCCCTCCCAACCCAAGAACGTGACGAGCATGTTCTCCCCGAGCACCAACACCAACATGCTGAGTGCGAACAGGTTGAGGTAAAGGAAGAACTTCGAGAAGCGGGGATCACCGTGCATGTAGCCGATGGCGTAGAGGTGAATCAGCGTGCCGATGCCGGTGACGAACAGGCACATGGTGATGCTGAGCGGATCGGCGAGGAACGCGAGGTCGACCTTCAATGAACCGACCGGCACCCATGAGAAGACCTTCGAGATGTGCTGGCGCTCTTCGGCAGATTTGGAGAGCAGATCGAAGAAGACGCCGACCGTGACCACGAAGGCGCCACCACACATCAGCGTTGCCAGATATCCAGCCTTGGGGTCGCCGAGCCGCCGACCGAAAAGCAGGATCAGCGCAAAACCTGCGAGCGGAAGGGCAGGGATCAACCACACGATGTCGAGCATCGCTCAGCCCTTCAATTCCGCGAGATCGTCAGCTGTGGCGTTGGGCCGGCGCCGAAGGATGGCAACGATGATGCCGAGGCCGACGACCACTTCGGCCGCGGCGACGACCATCACAAAGAAGACCGTGGTCTGGCCGCCGATGTCGCCGAGCTTCTTGCTGAGAGCGACGAAGCTCAAGTTGACCGCATTGAGCATCAGTTCGACGCACATCAACATGATCAGCGGGTTCCGTCGAACGAGCACGCCGACGGTACCGATACCGAACAACACGGCCGCGAGGACGAGGTACCACGTCGAAGTGGGGCTGGCTGCGATCACGCGGACGTCTCCGTCGTTGGTTTGGGCGCACGTCGGGCGAGCAACACCGTGCCGACGACAGCGATCACCAGTAGCACCGATGTGAGCTCGAACGCCAACACGTGATCACTGAACAGATCGCGGGCTATCGACCTGACGTTGCTGTCGTGCGCGACTGTGCCTACAGCCGTCACCGCATCGCTCTGCGCCGGTTTAGCGAGACCGATGTTGTCGCGCGATGAGATTGCCGCGAACACGATCAGACCGATCACTCCTCCGCCGACGAGGGCGGCGACCTTGCGCTGCAGCTTGAACGGCTCGATCCGGAGATCCTCCATCTTGTCGACTCCGAGCAGCATGATCACGAAGAGGAAGAGCACCACGATGGCGCCGGCATACACGATCACCTGGACCGCGGCGAGGAACTGCGCGTCCTGGGCGATGTACATCACGGCGACGCCGAACAGGGTGAGGATCAGGCTCAACGCCGCATGAACCGGGTGGGATCGGGTGATCACCCCGACCGCGCCGACCAGGATCATCAGCCCCGCGCAGATGAAGACGAACAACTGCATCAGGGCGCGCTTTCTTCGGCCGGGCGCGTCCCGTAGCCGAGCTCGCTGCTCCAGCCGACCCGACCGACGAAATCGGCATCGCCACCCGGCGACGTGGCGCGCATCCATCCGCTGATGTGCTCGTCTTCGCCGGGTCGCCAGTCCTCCCACGGCAGGTGCTTGGGCCTTCCGTCGTCGTCGACCACGAGCTCGTCCTTGGTGTACACAGCGTCGCGCCGATTGGTGAAGCTGAACTCGAACAGTTTCGATTCGGTGATGGCCTCGGTCGGGCACGCCTCGACGCACAGGTCGCAATGGATGCAGCGCAGGTAGTTGATCTCGTAGACGTAGCCGTAACGCTCACCCGGCGAGGTGGGGTCCTGCGGATCATTGTCGGCGCCACGCACGTGAATGCACTTCGCCGGACACACGCCTGCGCAGAGCTCGCACCCGATGCACTTCTCCATGCCGTCTTCGTACCGATTGAGCACGTGACGTCCGTGCAATCGCTCCGGCTTGTCGATCTTCTCGTCACGGCCTTCGGTCTCGTTGCCCTTCTTGGCGACCCGACCGCCCGAATACGACGTGGTCACGCGCTTGCCACCGAACAAGCGGTGCTGCTTCAGGGTGACCAAGAACCCGTCGAGATATCCCATCAGAACATCGCCCCCTCTCGTTGCCGGTTGCGCGCGCTGACCCGAGTCGCCAACGTCAACAGACTGCCCGCCGCGGCGAGCACGATGAGCGCGATGACGCCGACAACCGTTTTGTGCAATCTCGTCCAGCCGTGATCGCCGCCTACGCGCAACAGCGACAGCAACATGAACCAACCCAGCGCCACGGGTATCAAGACCTTCCACCCGAGGTCCATCAACTGGTCGTAGCGCAGGCGTGGAAGCGTCGCCCGGAACCAGACGTAGACATACAGGAAGACCATCAGCTTCAAGAAGAACCAGATCGTGCCCGAGAACGGTCCGAGGAAGTCCAAGATGTTGGCGTTGCCGGCGATCCTCAGGGGTTGCGGGCCGCCGAAGAACAACGTGACGATGACTCCGCTCATCGTCACCGTGTTCATGAACTCGGCCAGGAAGAACAGGGCGAAACGGATGCTGGAGTACTCGGTGTTGAAACCGCCGACGAGCTCTTGTTCCGCTTCGACGAGGTCGAACGGGGGGCGGTTCAACTCCGCCGTAGCTGCGATCATGAAGATGACGAAGGGAACGAACGCTGTCGCCGCGACCTGCCATCTCGAAATGCTCGACTGATAGGCGACGATGCCACTGGTGCTCAGCGTCCCAGTAACCAGGATCACCGCAGCCAAGCTGAGCCCGAGTGCCGCCTCGTAGCTGACCATCTGAGCCGATGCCCGCACCGAGCCGAGCAATGGATACTTCGAGCCACTTGCCCAGCCGGCCAGCATGATGCCGTACACCGCGATCGAGCTCAACGCCAGCAACAACAGGACGCCGATGGCCGGATCGGCGAGTTGCAGCCGGGTGAGGTGGCCGAACAGGACGACACTGCCATCTTTGCCCCCGCTGAAATCGCCGCCCAGCGGGATGACGCTCCACACGAGAAAGGCGGGCACGAACGCGAGATATGGCGCCAGCTTGAACACGAAGCGGTCGCTCTGTTCGGGGATCAGATCTTCTTTGAAGAACAGCTTGATGCCGTCGGCCAGCGTTTGCAGAATGCCCCATGGACCGGCCTTGTTGGGCCCGATCCGGTTCTGCATCCCGGCAATCGCCTTGCGCTCGAACCACACCATCAGCATCGTGGCGACGAGACCCAGCACGAAGATGATCACCACCTTCAACAGCACGATCGCTACGTCTCCGAGGGTCAGATCGTTGAGCAGCGGGTCGAGAGCCAGCATCAGAAGGACTCCACCCGTACGTCCGTCACGACTTGCGAAGAATCGATCAGCTCACCGATGCTCGGGCCTGGCTGATTGAACGGGACCCAGGCCGAGCCGCGAACCACGGTCTCGTCGGCCACGACCTTGAACACCATCGACGCCCTCTTGCTGGTGACCTTGACATCAGCGCCATCCGCGGAGCCGACCCGCTCGACGTCGAGTGGATGAAGGTGAAGCTGCGAACCCACCGTGAGGTGAGCCAACGACGGTGACTTCGCAGTACCGACAGCGTTGTCATAGAGCTTGCGGCTGACGACCAGTCGGTAGTCGTAGCTGTTGCGTTCATCGATCGCCTCGACGCGGGCGGTGGCAGCCGGCAGCGAGCCCTTGCAGACGATGCCGTCGCGGGCGACGCGCAAGGCAGCGGCGGTTGCCGCACCGAATCCTGCGACGTTGGCGGCGATTGCATCGGTCAGTTCGTCGACCGACGACACACCGAGATCGCCGCCGAGCAGCTCGGCCAGTTCGACAGCGATCATCCAGTCGGGACGACTGGTGCCGTGCGGCGTCACCTTTTCGGAGAGAGTCGAGACGCGGCCTTCGATGTTCGTCGTGGTGCCGCTCTTCTCGCCATACGCGGCCGCGGCCAGAACAACATCGGCCGGTGAGCTCGACTTGGTCAGGAAGGTGTCGATCGCAATGATGCGAGGTGCGCCTGCCATCATCCGCCTAGCGAGGTCGGTGTCGGGAAAGTCTGCAAGGGGGTCACAGCCGAGCAGCACCAGGCACTCGATGTTTCCCGCCGCTGCTGCGTTGGCGATGCCCAACGCCTGCATCCCGCCTTCACCAGGGTGCAGACCCATTTCGATCGCCCCGACGACGTTGCCGCGGCGCAGCGCAGGCAGGACCTTGGCGCCCGGAGCGAGCTGCAACGCGGCGACGACGCCGTTGCCGACCTCGCGGGGATGCTCGGCGAGATTCGCGCGGCCAGCCACGATCACGACATCTCCCTTGCCGATCTGCGTTGCGATCGCGGGGTCGTTGGCAGCTGCATTGACGGCCTGGGTGATGTTGCCGGCCTGATATTCGATGGTCCTCCACGCTTGCCCGCTGAGACCGCTTCGGTGCTGGGCGAACTCGATGATCCGAGAGCGACGCTTCTGGACGGCGTCACGCAACCGCAGGTACAGCACCGGCAGCTCTTCTTTGAGGTCGGGAGCAATCAAGATGATCGTCGCCGCGTTGGCTGCCTCGTCGATGGTCGCCCGATCGAACCCGAGCAGGTTGATCTGTGCGCCGTCGCCCATCTGCGGATAGACGTGCGGCGTGCCGATGACATCCTTGGCCAACCGGGCCCAGGCATAGGCGTCTTCGTTGGTGCCGTGCGCGCCTCCGATGATGGCGATCGACCCCGGACCTGCCGCGGCCTTCGCTTCGGAGATGAGCTCCGCCGCGCGTGCCAACGCAGCGTTCCACGTCGTCGGCTGAAGTTCGTCGCCGACTCGCACGAGTGGCGCACCGAGACGTTCTTCGCTGTTGACAGCCTCGAAGTTGAACCGACCGCGGTCGCACAGCCAGCCCCAGTTGACCGGGTCGCTGTCGACGCCCTGATACCTCAACAACTCGTCATGGCTCGACTGGATGACCATCCGGCAACCGACGGCGCACGTGGTGCACGTGCTCTCCGTCTGATCGAGATCCCACGGGCGGGCCTTGAACCTGTACGACGTGGCCGTGAGCGCACCGACCGGACAGATCTGCACGGTGTTGCCGCTGAAGTAGCTGGCAAACGGTTCGTCGGGGAACGTCGTGATCTGAGTGTCGTTGCCCCGGCTGGTGAAGTGGATCAGCGCGTCGCCGGCGACCTCGTCGGCGAAGCGCGTACAGCGATCGCACAGGATGCACCGCTCGCGGTCAAGAAGCACGAGATCGCTGATGGGGATCGGCTTCTCGAAGTGACGCTTCTCTTCGACGTAGCGGCTTTCGCCGGGCCCGTGGCTGAACGCCTGATCCTGCAATGGGCACTCGCCG
>JANMRB010000095.1:0-12712 GCA_031370825.1 Ilumatobacteraceae bacterium | reverse complement strand
GATCCGGACTTCGCGGACGCGACGTACGTCGAGCCGTTGACGCCCGAGGTGATCGCGCGGATCATCGAGGTCGAGAAGCCCGATGCAGTGCTGCTGACGCTCGGCGGGCAGACGGGGCTCAACATCGCGATGACGCTGTTCGAGCGTGGCCTGATCGGCGTGCCGGGGACACCGGAGATGATCGGCGCGAACGCGAAGGCGATCGCGACCGCTGAGGATCGCGAGAAGTTCAAGCAGGCGATGATCGAGATCGGCCTCAACGTTCCCCCCAGCGGCACGGCTCACACCCTCGAGGAGTCGATGGTCGTGATCGAGCGCATCGGCCTGCCGGCGATCATCCGTCCCGCCTACATCCTCGGCGGCCGCGGAACGGGGATCGCCTCGACGGCTGCAGAGTTCGAGGCCCGCGCTGTCGAAGGACTTGCGGCCAGCCCGATCAGCGAGATCCTCATCGAGAAGAGCATCGCCGGTTGGAAGGAGTACGAGTTGGAGGTGATGCGCGACTGCGCCGACAACTGCGTGATCATCTGCTCGATCGAGAACGTCGATCCGATGGGCGTGCACACTGGTGACTCGATCACCGTTGCGCCGGCGCAAACGCTCAGTGATGTCGAGTATCAGCAGATGCGCGACGCGGCGTTCGCGTGCATTCGCCGAATTGGCGTCGAGACCGGCGGCAGCAACGTGCAGTTCGCGGTCAATCCGGTGACGGGCGAGCAGGTCATCATCGAGATGAACCCACGCGTTTCTCGATCGTCAGCGTTGGCGTCGAAGGCGACCGGCTTCCCGATCGCCAAGATCGCCGCCAAGTTGGCTGTTGGGTACAGGCTCGACGAGATCGCCAACGACATCACCGCCACGTCGCGGGGCTCGACTCCGGCGAGCTTCGAGCCGAGCATCGACTACGTCGTCACCAAGATCCCGCGGTGGGCCTTCGAGAAGCTTCCCGGATCATCCGGGATCCTCGGCACGCAGATGCAGTCGGTCGGTGAGGTCATGGCGATCGGGCGAACCTTTCCGGAAAGCCTTCAGAAGGGCCTTCGCTCTCTCGAACAGGGGCGGCTGGGCCTCGGTTGCGATCCTGCCGAGGCGGAGCTCGCCGAGATCGATGTGGCCACACTCCTGAAGATGGTCGCCACACCGACCCCTGATCGAATCTTTCAAGTCGGCGAACTGCTTCGACGCGGCGAGTCGATCGAAGCGATCCACGAGACGTGCAGCATCGATCCGTGGTTTCTCGATCAGATGCAACAGATCGTCGAGGAGCGTGCCGCGCTCGCCGACGTGGACCACGCCGATCTGTCTCCGCGCCAGTGGCGTCGCGCCAAGCAGATGGGGTTCAGCGACGGTCAACTTGCCCACCTCTGGGGGAGTGACGAGCTGAGCGTTCGGGCGATTCGTGAAGCCGCCGGCGTCATCCCGACCTACAAGACCGTCGACACATGCGCCGCCGAGTTCGCCGCCGAGACGCCGTACCACTACTCGACGTACGAGGACGAGAACGAGGTGCGCCCATCCGACCGACCGCGGGTCGTGATCTTGGGCAGCGGCCCGAACAGGATCGGTCAGGGGATCGAGTTCGACTACTGCTGCGTGCACGCGTCGTTCGCACTGCGCGAAGCCGGCTACGAGACCGTGATGGTCAACTGCAATCCGGAGACGGTCAGCACGGACTACGACACGAGCGATCGTCTGTACTTCGAGCCGTTGACGCGCGAAGACGTGCTGAACGTGATCGCCGCCGAAACGTTGGCGAGCGGCGGAACCCCACCTCGCATCATCGTGTCACTCGGCGGCCAGACTCCACTGAAGCTGTCGGGAGTGCTGCCGCAGGAGCTGATCGCAGGCACGTCGCCGAGCTCGATCGACCTTGCAGAAGATCGCGAGAAGTGGAGCGCGTTGTGCCACTCCCTACGCATCCCCCAACCACCCGGCGGAACGGCAGCCGACCTCGATCAGGCCCTCGCGATTGCGGACCGTGTCGGCTTTCCCGTGCTGGTCCGCCCGAGCTACGTGCTCGGCGGCCGGGCGATGCAGATCGTCCACGATTGCGATCACCTGGCCCGCGCGATGGCAGAGCTCGCCGGGTTCGGGTCATTGGGTCGCGAGGGTGGCCTGTCGGCGGAGCGTCCCGTTTTGGTCGACCGATTCCTGGAGGACGCGACCGAGGTCGATGTCGACGCCATCCGCGACCACACCGGTGAGGTGTTGATCGGCGGAGTGATGGAACACGTCGAAGAAGCCGGCGTGCACAGCGGCGACTCCGCGTGCGCCATCCCGCCGCAGACCCTGCCACCGTGGGTAGTCGAAGTGATCGAGTCCTACACGACCTCGATCGCCAAGGCTCTCGATGTGCGCGGCCTGATCAACGTGCAATACGCCGTGCTCGGAACGACGGTGTTCGTGATCGAAGCCAATCCTCGTGCCAGCCGGACGGTGCCATTCGTGGCCAAGGCGACCGGTGTTCCCCTGGCGAAGGTTGCCAGCCGCGTCATGCTCGGCGCGACCTTGGCCGAACTGCGTGCGGAGGGGTTGCTGTGCCCACCTTCACCGAACGGGCACGTCTCGATCAAAGAGGCGGTCCTTCCGTTCAACCGGTTCCCAGAGGTCGACCCCGCCCTCGGCCCGGAGATGCGGTCGACGGGCGAGGTGATGGGCATCGATACCACGTTCGGCCTCGCGTTCTACAAGGCCGAGTTGGCTGCAGGCACGGTGTTGCCGACCACCGGCACCGTGTTCTTGTCCCTAGCCGACGGCGACAAGCCCGCTGGAATCGTCGTCGCCCGCCGGCTTCGCGAGCTCGGCTTCGGCATTGCCGCGACAACCGGCACGGCTGACTACCTGGCCAGTTTCGGAGTCAGTGTCGACGCTGTGGTCGGAAAGATCTCCGACGGGCATGGCATCAACGCCGTCAACCTGATCGCAGGCGGTGACATCGACTTCGTGATCAACACTCCTCAGGGTCAAGGCGGTGGTGCCCGCAGCGATGGTGAGCAGATCCGCAAGGCCGCCATCACCCATCGGGTCAGCTCCGTGACCACCGTCGAGGCAGCGTTGGCGGCAGTCCAAGGCATGGCCGAAAACGTTGGCCACGACCTCTCCGTCCGGAGTCTGCAGGAATATCACGCGTGTCCGTAGATCTGCATACGCGGGTCGGGTCCATCGACCTGCCGAATCCAGTGATGACGGCTTCCGGGACGGCGGGGCATGGGGCGGAGTTTCAATCCTTCTTCGATCTCTCCGACCTCGGTGCCCACGTCGTGAAATCGCTGGCGGCGTTCGAGTGGGAGGGGAACGCGCCGCCGCGAGTGCATCCTGCGGGCGTCGGCATGATCAACGCGGTCGGGCTGCAGGGACCAGGTGTGACCGCCTGGTTGGAACACGACCTCCCGGCTCTGGTGGCGTCGGGAGTGCGCGTCGTTGCCAGCATCTGGGGACGGTCGGTCGATGAATACCGCCGCGCTGCCGAGCTACTCGCAGACGCTCCGGCAAACGTCGTCGCGGTCGAGATCAACCTGTCGTGCCCAAACCTCGAAGGTCGGCGGGGCATCTTCGCCCACGACCCGGAGCTCTCGGCTGAAGTGGTCGAAGCCGCGGCAGCATGCGGCCGCCCTCGATGGGCCAAGCTCAGCGCCAACACCGACCGCGTGGTCGAGGTGGCGAGCGCAGTGCAACACGCCGGCGCCGACGCCGTGACGTTGATCAACACCCTGCTCGGTCTGGTGATCGATCCGCTGACACGTCGTGCGGTTCTCGGCGCGGGCGGTGGTGGGTACAGCGGCATCCCCATCCACCCCGTCGCGGTTCGGACCGTGTTCGACGTCCACGCCGCCCTTCCAGAACTGGCCATCGTCGGCGTCGGCGGGGTGTGCAACGGCTGGGACGCAGTGGAGCTGGTGCTTGCCGGGGCGAGCGCCGTCCAGGTTGGAACTGCCAACTTCGTCGAACCGCGTGCCTCGATCCGGGTGCTCCGACAGCTGATGGAGTGGTGTGATCAGCACGGTGCGCGTTCAGTGACCGAGCTCATCGGTGCCGCTCATTGACCGATGGCGCGAATGAATGCGTGGTCAGGACTATGGTTTTCGTCATGGCAACACCTCCGCTACTCACGCCCGAACAACGCACGGCTGCTCTGGCAAAGGCCGCCGAAGCTCGCGCTGCTCGCGCTGAACTGAAGAACCAACTGAAGAATGGTTCTGTATCGATCCGCGAAGCACTGAGCTCGACCAGCACGACCGTCGGCAAGCTCAAAGTTGTTTCGCTGCTCGAGTCGCTGCCAGGCGTCGGCAAGGTCAAGGCTCGCAAGATCATGGAAGACATCGGCATCGCCGACAACCGCCGCGTGCAGGGGCTTGGCCAGGTACAGAAGCAGTCATTGCTCGATCAACTCGGCAAGTGAGGCCATGGCGGCCAGCGACGGCTCCGCCGACTCACTCATCATCGTCGTCTCAGGCCCCGGTGGGGTAGGCAAGGGCACGATCGTCAACGCGCTCGTCGAGCGCGACCCCAATCTCTCGTTGAGCAGGTCTTGGACCACTCGGCGGCAACGACGGGGTGAACCCGATAGCGCCTACGTGTTCACCGATCACGCCACCTTCGAGGAACGTATCGAGCGCGGTGAATTCCTCGAATGGACGAAGTTCCTCGACAACTACTACGGCACGCCCATTCCTGATGACACCGATAGCCGCGACCTCGTGCTGGAGATCGAGGTCGATGGAGCCAGCCAGGTCAAACAACTTCGCGACGATGCGATCCTGATCTTCGTGTTGCCGCCGACGCGCGATGAGCAACAGCGTCGGCTGCGCGGGCGAGGTGATCCGGAGCACAAGGTCGACCAGCGATTGCGCAAGGCGCTCGACGAGGAGCCGGTCGGGCTGGCCATGGCCGACCACGTGGTGGTCAACGACAACCTCGAACGAACCGTCGACGAGATGTTGACGATCATCGATCAACATCGCCGCAATCAGTAGTCGACGTCTCCAGGCGCCGTGTTGCGTCGCCGCCGGGATACACTGACCAACCGCTTCAGGAGGCTGAACTATGGCTCGCGCCCACGACACGATGATGAACCCGCCCATCGAGGAGCTGCTCGACACGGTCGACTCCAAGTTCAGCTTGGTCACGCTCGCCGCACGTCGCGCTCGCCAGATCAACTCCTACTTCAACCAGTTGGGTGACGGTCTCGGCCACATGGTCCCACCGCAGGTCAGTGCGATCGCTCGCAAGCCGCTGTGCATCGGGTTCGAGGAGATCGCCGCTCACAAAATCGTGCGTGTCGAGCTCCCCGATCCCGCAGACGAGACCAAAGCCGACGAGGCCGGCGACGACAGCGTCGCCTGACTGCTCACGTCACACAACCTCCAATGCTGGCCGGCAAGCGCATCGTCCTCGGTGTCACTGGAGGAATAGCTGCGTACAAGGCAGTCGAGGTCTGCCGGCGACTTGTCGATGCCGGTGCCCACGTCATCCCCGTGATGACGAAGGGCGCAGAGCACTTCCTCGGCATCACGACCCTGTCGGCGCTGGCCAGTGAACCCGTGCAAACAAGCCTGTGGGATGAGGCCACCCCTATTCCGCACACCAAGTTGGGCCAGTCCGCGGATCTCGTCGTCGTCGTGCCTGCGACCGCTCGGCTCATCGGCGCGTACGCCGGTGGACTGTCGACGGACCTGCTGACCAACATCTTGTTGGCGACCCGAGCACCGGTGGTCGTCTGTCCGGCAATGCACACCGAGATGTGGGAGCACCCTGCTGTCGTCGAGAACATCGCCACGTTGCGACGCCGCGGAGTTCACGTCGTCGAGCCCGACGAAGGTCGCTTGGCCGGTGGTGACTCCGGCACTGGCAGGCTGGCCAGACCCGAGCGCATCGTTGCCGAGGTCGAGCGCGTGCTCGGCGGTGGCCTGCTGAACGGATCACATGTCGTTGTCACCGCCGGTGGCACGCGCGAGCCCATCGATGCCGTCCGCGTGATCGCCAACCGCAGCAGCGGCAAGCAGGGTTACGCCGTCGCCACTGAAGCCCTCGCCATGGGGGCTCGAGTGACCCTGATCTCGACGGTGGGTCTGCCGACGCCGCCCGGCGCAGAACTCCAAGCCGTGGAGACGGCTGCCGAGATGCAAGTGGCTGTGGAATCGTTGGCGGGCTCCGCAGACGTGATCGTGATGGCAGCGGCAGTTGCCGACTTCCGGCCGAAGGTCGCCGAAGCAGGCAAGATCAAGAAGGACGGTGGCGTTCCCGAGATCGTTCTCGAGCCAACACCCGACATCCTCGCGTCGCTCGGTGCCCGCAAGCGTCCGGGGCAGATCCTGGTCGGCTTCGCGGCGGAGACAACCGATGTCGTCGCCAACGCCGCGTCAAAGCTGCGCCGCAAGAACCTCGACCTGATCGTCGCCAACGACGTCAGCGCCCCACAGGTCGGCTTCCAGCACGACACCAACGCCGTCACACTTCTGCGCGCCGGCGGAGTCAAAACCGAGGTCGCTCTGACGGACAAGCGTTCGGTCGCCAGGGCGATACTGGAATGTGTCGCCGAGCTGCGATCTGGTGTAAGTAGTAACGACTCGCAACCCCACAGAACTAGTTCGATCCAACCGATTCAGGAGCATCATCAGTGAGCAACTACACCTTCACCTCGGAGAGCGTGACCGAGGGCCATCCCGACAAGATGGCTGATCAGGTCAGCGATGCAGTGCTTGATGCAATCCTTACCGAGGATCCAAACGGGCGCGTCGCCTGCGAGACCTTGCTGACGACCGGGCTGTGCGTTGTTGCCGGCGAGATCACGACTAACGCCTACGTCGACATCCCCAAGCTTGCCCGCGAGGTCATCAACGGCATCGGCTACGACAACGCGCTCTACGGCTTCGACGGCAACACGTGTGGAGTGATCGTGTCGATCGATGAGCAGAGCGGCGATATCGCCCAAGGC
Organism: Ilumatobacteraceae bacterium; assembly: GCA_031370825.1. Taxonomy (GTDB): domain Bacteria; phylum Actinomycetota; class Acidimicrobiia; order Acidimicrobiales; family Ilumatobacteraceae; genus JAENVT01. The sequence goes on along the minus strand of JANMRB010000095.1, from coordinate 5,778 downwards.
GTCGACATGAGCGAAGAGCTACGCGGCGGTCGCAGCGGCGAAGACATCATCAACGCCCAGGGCGCCGGCGACCAGGGGATGATGTTCGGCTACGCGTGCGACGACACGCCGGACCTGATGCCCTTGCCGATCTGGCTGGCACATCGAATGGCTGAGAAGCTCAGCGATGTTCGCAAGGCGGGCGCGGTGCCGTACCTGCGCCCCGATGGCAAGACGCAGGTCACGTTCGAATACGACAGCGCCGGGCGTCCGCTCCGTCTTGTGACCGCGCTGATCTCGACGCAGCACCAGGACGGTGTTGATCGCGACACCGTCATTCGTCCTGACCTGATCGAGCAGGTCATCCGGCCGGTGATCCCCGCTCAGTTCGCCGACGACGAGTACAACGTGTACATCAACCCCACCGGCAAGTTCGTGATCGGTGGGCCTCACGGCGACACCGGCCTGACCGGCCGCAAGATCATCGTCGACACCTACGGCGGCATGGGCCGTCACGGTGGCGGAGCCTTCAGCGGCAAGGACCCGTCGAAGGTCGACCGATCGGCCGCCTACGCGGCGCGATGGGTCGCCAAGCACGTCGTTGCCTCGGGTGCGGCTTCTCGCTGCGAGGTGCAGGTGGCGTACGCGATCGGCATGGCGCACCCGATGAGCATCCTGGTCGAGACGTTCGGCACCAACACCGTCGACAACGACAAGATCGTCGCCGGTGTGCGCGACGTGTTCGACCTTCGCCCTGCTGCAATCGTGCGCGACCTCGACCTCAAGCGGCCGATCTACCGCAAGACCGCCGCCTATGGCCACTTCGGGCGCTCCCTTCCCGAGTTCACCTGGGAAGCCGTCAGCAGGCTCGACGACTACAAGAGCGCTGTCGGCCTGTAGTCCTCTAGCCTCGCCGGGCAATGGACCCGTCGTCGCTGCTGGTCGCCCGGGTCGTCCCCGACGTCACCGGGCTCGACAAGCACTTCGACTACCTCGTTCCCGATGCTCTGCGCGAACGCGTCGCTGTGGGGTCGATGGTGCGGGTGCCCTTGCATGGCCGCCGAGTCGGCGGTTGGGTGATCTCGCTCGGCCGACCCGACGGCTCGGTGTCGCTCGATCGACTGGTGTCGATCGCCAAGTGGTCGGGGATCGGCCCGTCGGCGGAGATCATCGAGCTGGCGTCGTGGGCGTCGCAACGGTGGGGGGTCGGCCGGCTGCGGCCACTGCTGGTCGCGGCCAGCCCGCCGTCAATGGTCGGCTCGCGGCCGCAGCCCACCGCTAGCCCGCCCCGCCATGACGACGTTGCGCTTCCGCGACTGGTTCGGCTGCCACCGACCGGCGACCAGCTGGCCATGGTCATCGAGGCGCTGAACCGCGGTCCTGCTCTCGTGATCCATCCTTCGATCGACGAGGCTCGTCGCCTCGGGGCTCGCCTTCGACAAGCTGGATATTCAACCGCTGCTCATCCCGATCAATGGGCGCGCGCCGCTGGTGGCGTCGATGTCGTGATCGGCGGACGCAGTGCCGTGTGGTCGCCGTGCGCGGGAATGCGTTCGATCGTCGTTCTCGATGAGCACGACGAGGCGCTGCAGGAGGAGCGGTCACCCACGTGGCACGCGCGAGACGTTGCGATCGAGCGCGCCAACCGTGCAGCAGTTCCGTGCATGTTGGTGTCGCCTTGTCCCTCGGTGACGGCGGTGGTTTGGGCAGGCGATTCGTTCCGGCGAAGTTCCGTGTCCGAGGAACGTGATGGCTGGCCGATCCTGGAGCTCGTCGACCGCACCCGTGAGGAACCCTGGAAGCGGTCGCTGCTGACATCACCGTTGATCCAACATCTCCGCAATCGCGATCGACGGGTCATCTGTGTCCACAACACCAAAGGGCGTGCGCGTCTCTTGGCGTGTCGGACCTGCAGGTCGCTGCAGCGCTGCGAGAGATGTCAGGCAGCCGTGATGCAGGATGACGACGGCTCTCTCGTCTGCCGACGTTGCCTGACGCGCCGTCCGGTCGTGTGCCAGAACTGCGGCTCGGGCGCGCTGTCGCTGCTTCGACCGGGTGTCAGCCGTTTGCGCGAAGAGATCGAGGCGGCAGCTGGCCGGCCGGTTGGCGTGGTCACGGGCGACAGTGAGTCGCTGCCCGACTGCGACGTGCTGATCGGCACCGAGGCTGTGCTGCATCGAGCAACGAGAGCCGACATCGTGGCGTTCCTCGATCTCGACGCTGAGCTGCTGGCACCTCGGTATCGCGCCGGCGAGCAGGCGATGGCGTTGCTGGCGCGGGCGGCACGAATCGTCGGTGGGCGCGATGAAGGAGGTCGGCTGCTGGTGCAGACCTTCCTGCCGCGCCACGAGGTTTTGCAGGCTGTCCTGCACGCGGACCCGTCGCGGCTAGCCAAGGTCGAGCTGAGTCGTCGACAGCTCCTCGGTCTTCCGCCGTTCGCCGCGCTCGCTGCCGTGTCAGGTTCCGGTGCCGGCGAGTTCGCGGCCGCAACCGGCTTGGAGGCGTCGTCGGCCGGAGACGTGATTCTGCTGCGAGCCCCGACGTGGGACGAGCTGGGCGCAGCGATCGTCGCGACGCCACGACCCAAGGGCTCCCGCCTGCGCATAGAGGTCGACCCCGCCCGCCAGACCTAACTTCAAACGAGTGTCTCTGTCCACCCCGGGGTGGCGTCAAACACTCCTTTGACGGTCTGGAGGATCCGGTACCCGCTCGATGAGGCGAGCCTGGTCGTGGGGCAGCCCTGGTCGATCAGCCAGCGCTGCAGGGAATCACCGCCGAGGTGCTTGTGCACGACCATCACAGCCACTCCCTCTGGCGCAAGGCGGGCGAGCCAAGTGATGAGCAGCTCGTGCAACGCCGTCTTCCCGATGCGGATCGGCGGGTTGCTCCACATGGACGCGAGGGTGATGTCCGGGGGCACTCCGTCCGGCTCCACGACCCGCACGTTCGTGATGCCGTTGGCCTCGGCATTGGCCCGGCAAAGCTCTCGAGCCCGGCTGTTGACGTCAACCGCCCAGACGGTGGCATCCGGGGAACGCCGAGCCATGGGCAGGGCGATCGTGCCGACACCGCAACCGAGATCGAGCAGGTCGCCCGTGGCCGGCGGGGGAGGCGCCTTCAACAACAGCAGCTTGCTGCCGGCATCGATCTGCCCATGGCCGAAGACACCTCGGTCGGTCGTGAGGGTGAGGGACATGTCGGGCAGCCACAACTCCACGTCACGCGGCATCGAGGGCGCGTCGGGTTCTTCGTCGAAGTAGTGGCCCATCTCGATCGGTAGCCTTGCAGTTATGGCGTACCAGATCCGCACATACGGCGACCCCGTGTTGAAGACTCGAGCGGCAGAAGTCCCCGACATCAACGGCAAGATCGCGCGGCTGGTCGACGACATGTTCGACACGCTGTACGAGAGCGATTCCGGTATTGCCCTGGCCGCGCCGCAGATCGGTGTGCAGAAGCAGATCTTCGTGTGGGATGTCGACGACGAGCAGATGGCCATCATCAATCCTCAGATCGTCGAGTCCAGTGGCGAGTGGGTCTACGACGAGGGGTGCCTCAGCATCCCAGGGCTGTATGTCGAGATGCTTCGACCGAACCACGTGCTGATGCGCGGGCACACGGTTGACGGCGACGAGATCGAGATCGAAGCCAGTGAGCTGATGGGTCGGTTGTTCCAGCACGAGATCGACCACCTGCACGGTGTCCTGATGTTCGACCGCATGACACCGGAGCAGCGCAAAGAAGCAATGACCGAATACCGCCGGATTCAAGAGTCACCCATCGCAGAGGCCCCGCAGCGTCGCCTGAAGTTGCAGTGACCCGCGCCGCGCCACCGCGCCGGCTGGTCTACCTCGGAACGCCGGAGATGGCGGTGCCGCCTCTGCGGGCGCTCGTGGCCGCCGGCTTCGAGATCGCCCTGGTCGTCACGCGAGGCGACAAGCGGCGAGGACGCGGATCGCAGTTGCTGCCGAGCGCGGTGAAGGTTGCGGCGATGGATCTCGGCCTGCCGGTCTCGCACTCGGTCGATGAGTTGATCGGTGTGGATGCCGACCTCGGCGTGGTGGTGGCGTTCGGACAGTTGATCAAGCCGCATGTGCTCGAGAAGTCGCCCATGGTCAACCTGCACTTCTCGCTGCTGCCCCGATGGCGAGGGGCTGCCCCTGTGGAGCGCGCGCTCTTGGCCGGCGACAACGCGACTGGTGTCTGCCTGATGCAGCTCGAGGAAGGCCTCGACACCGGCCCCGTGTACGCGTGCAGGACGGTTCCGATCGGGCCGTCTTCGACTGCCGGTGACCTGCGCCGGCATCTGGTCGAAGTCGGTACGGAGTTGCTCGTCGACGAGTTGCGAGCCGGGTTGAGCACGCCGAGACCGCAGGTCGGTGAGGCGACCTATGCTGCGAAACTGCGCTCCGACGAGCTGCAGATCGATTGGGCGAAACCTCCTCGAGAGATCGATCGGCTGGTTCGTCTCGGTGGCGCGTGGACACTGCTGCACGGCAAGCGCCTCAAGATCGTCATCGCCGACCTCGTAGAGCCTGGCCACGAGCCCTCCAATGAGTTGCGTAGTGATCGAGTCGGCGGCTTGCGTCTGCTCGTGGTGCAGCCGGAGGGGAGGGCGCCGATGAAGTTCGACGACTTTGCTCGTGGCGCCCGCCTCGCAGCCGTCGAGGTACTCGGCACCGCCAACGCCGGTAGCGTCAGCGAGCGATGAACAACGCTCGCCAGGTGGCCTACCGGTGCCTGCAGCGGATCGATCACGATGGCGCCTACGCCAACCTCTTGTTGCAGAGCGAGCTGGGCCGATCGCGGCTGAGCGAGCGCGATCGGGGCTTTGTCACCGAACTGGTCTACGGCACGACGCGCATGCGACGCGGTTGCGACGCGCTCATCGACCGGTTCCTCGTCAAGGAGCCGCAGCCATCGTTGCGCACTCTGCTTCGGCTCGGTGCCTACCAGTTGCACTACGCCGGCGTCGCTGCCCACGCTGCCGTGGGCGAGACCGTCGAGTTGGCTCCCAAGGCGGCGAGAGGGTTCGTCAACGCGATCCTGCGGCGTGTCGGGGACACGCCCATGGAGTGGCCGAACGACGCGGTACGGCTGAGCTACCCCGATTGGATCGTCGCCCGCCTGCGCGCTGAGCTCGGTGACGACGCTGAGCCGGCGATGCTGCGCATGAATGAGCCCGCACCCGTGTCCGTGCGCGACGACGGTTACAGGCAGGACCTCGCGTCCCAATGGGTTGCCGCTGCGGTGGAGGCCGCGCCGGGGGAGCGCGTCCTCGACCTCTGTGCTGCCCCGGGCGGAAAGGCCACCGCCATGGCCGCGAGTGGCGCCTACGTGATCGCAGCGGATCTGCAGATGCATCGTGCCCGATTGATCAAAGGCGTGAGCGTGGTGGTCAGCGACGCCGTCGCGCCACCTTTCCATGCCAACAGCTTCGACAAGGTGTTGATCGACGCGCCGTGCAGCGGGCTCGGCGCACTGCGACGCAGAGCGGACGCGCGGTGGCGAATCACCGAGGCCGACGTGGGTGTGTTGGCGGCCCTGCAAAGACAGATCATCGCGGCTGCCTCACCGCTGGTCAGACTGGGCGGGTGGCTTGCCTACAGCGTGTGCACCTTGACAGCGCAGGAGTCGATCGACCATCCAGTGCCCGAAGGGTTCGAGCCGATCCCGTCGCCACCATCACCCGAGTGGCGCCCCTACGGGCACGGTTGGCGACTGCTGCCCCAGGACCATGACACGGACGGCATGGTGCTGATTCGATACCGTCGAACGTCATGAACGACCATCCACTGC
>JANMRB010000035.1:0-10141 GCA_031370825.1 Ilumatobacteraceae bacterium | reverse complement strand
CGTGACCACTCACGGTGCACCCACCGACAGGGGCTGCACCTCGTAGCCGCTCTTCGGGTTGTCGAGGAACGGGAACGTCTCGAGGTAGCTGACCGTCGTCGGCGGCGTCGCGCCCGAGGCATCGGCACCGGCCGATCCGTCACGCAGCACCAGCGCGGCCCCGTCAGGGGTGAACGCCGGGTTGACCAGCGGCACGGTGGCACCGGCGACGGCACGCAACTCGATCGCGATGATGTCGTCCTGCACCCGGCGTCCATTGGGGAAGCCACCGAGATCACCACCGAGGATGCCGAAGATGTTGCGTTGCCCTGCGGGGGTGGGCGCGATGGCAACGTTGAGGCGCAACTCGTCCGCTGTCGTCGCTCCGGTGAAGTTCTGGAACCCGGCAATGATGCCCGCCGGGATCCCGGTCATCAGGATTGCCAGCAGATCGGCGCGCTCGAAGCCGCTTTGATTGAGTGCATCCAGGTTGGGGAACACGCCGGGATAGAGCACCGGCAGCAACCCGGCCAGTTCCGGATGGCCGACGTAATGGGCGAACTCGGCGTCCTCGGCGGGGCTGAGACGGTTCCAGCGGTCCTTGTCGCCCAGCGGGATGATGACCTCGTTGATCAACGGATTGCCGAGGCGAGACACCTGGACGAACGGACCTGACTCGTGCGCCTCGTGCTGACCGTCCCGGACGCGGCCCTTCCGGCGAGACGCCGATGTCCACACGCCGATGACCGCAGCGGGCACCAGCGGATCGGTGGGCATCGAACCGTCGATCGTCAGGTCACTGATCGGAACCTCGATGGCGATCGAGTGCACGTTGGCGGCGCGTAGTGAATCCACTCCTTCGGCCGTACCCGGCAGATTGATCAGGTGCGCCGACTGGAACGGACGGAGCGCTCCGAGGTCGAAGATCGAGCCGAGATCGACATAGAAGCCGTCGAGACGCTGACCGGCGAACACCTTGATCCGATCGTGGTCGATGCTGTGGGTGGCCTGTGCAGCCAGCGCGGAATAGTTCGACGTGGACCGCGGACCGACGTTGCACGGCGGGCACGCAAGCCCGTCCGCAAGCGTGCGACGGCGGGCGCGACGGCCATGGCCAGTCACCTTGGTGACCGAATAGAACTGCTTGCGGTTCCAGTTCGGACTGGCGATGTCGTCGATCGGACCGGTGTTGTACAGGAAGGTCTCTTCGTTGACGAGAACGGTCTCGAACTTGAACTCGAAGGTCACGTCCGCAAGACCGTCACCGTCGTGGTCAACGAGGATCTTGTACAGGACGTCGGAGCCGAACTCGTAGAAGTTCGGGCCACCGGCAGGGTCTTCGAAGGGGATGTAGTTGGCGATCAACGTGACGTGGTCGGGTCGATCGGGGCTGACGAATGCGTAGACATCGGTGCTGTCTGCGACGGGGTCCTTGGCCATCTCAGGTGCTTCGCGGTGTGACGACATGACGAGCTACCTCCGTCCCTGACGAATGATCTTCTGGACTCTGCCGACCAACGCCTTGTCGCGGGCAACGACTTCGTCGCCGTCGACGAGCACCGCGACTTCACCGGTCGCCGCATCGCGCACGAACACCACCACCGGTTCAGCAGCCGATGGCTCATGTGCGGTCATGCTGTGATGATCGACTCCCGCGGACAACACGTCTGCGGTGCCTTCGCCGGCGGCCTCGGCCGTCCCGTGCAGCACGACGGCACCCGCAGCCGCGGTACCCCCTGCTTGAAGGAAACTCCTTCGTGATAGCGATCCCATCGGACCCCCCTTTGTCATTGGGCGTCGGGTGTGGCGCCCCTTGCGAACCGTTCGCAGCGGGAGTCATTTCGGATTGGTGAAAATTTCGTAGAAGCGCTTTCTTCTAACCCGGCCAGGAAAGTCCGACACCATCCGTCGAGTCCCGTTTGACCATTCGCCAGACGGGTAAACCATTCTCACTCGACACCGTGTCGAGTGAATGAAAGGACTCCCCCAAATGATCGGCTTCCTACTGTTTCTGCTCATCATCGGGCTCGTCGCCGGCTTCCTGGCCAGGGCATTGGTGCCAGGCAGGGACTCGATGAGCGTCGGTGCCACCATCCTTCTCGGGATCATCGGATCCTTCGTCGGCGGGCTCATCGGTTACGCCCTCTTCCACAAGGATGGCCAAGACGGCGCGTTCCAAGCTTCTGGCCTTATCGGCTCGGTCGTCGGCTCGATCATCGTGCTGCTGGTCTGGCGTGCGGTTCAGGGCAGGTCCCGCAACCCGCTTCACCGCTGAGTCATATGACACCGGGCAAGTAGAGCCCGTGTGGCTACAGTCGGGCTTCGTCCCGACTCGAGCCATTGGAAACGATCATGTTGAGAGCAGCAATGCGCGATCTCCAATGGCGCTGGAAGCGATTCGTCATCGCCATGGTCGGCGTCGGGCTGGTCTTCGCAATGGGCCTGATCATGACCGGGCTTGCGTCATCGTTCTCGACCGAAGTTGACCGGACTCTGCAATCGATCGGAGCCGAGCGGTGGGCTGTCGCGTCGGATGCCTCTGGGCCGTTCAACTCGTTCAGTCCGATTGCGACGGCGGATGCGGCAAACATCGGTGGGTCGCCGGTCATGGTTCTTCGAGAAACGATTCAGGATGGTCCCACGGTTCGAGACATCATCGTGATGGGGGTCGAGCCAGGGGCGCTCGGCTCTCCGCACGCGTCACATGGAGCAAACCTCACCGGATCCGGCCAGATCGTGGTCGATCGGAGACTTCCCGGTGGGTCGATCGGTGACACGATCTCGTTCGGCGGCCAACACTTCCGCATAGTCGGCACGATCTCGGGTCAAAGCCTGTTCGCCGGCATCCCGTTGGTGTACATCCCGCTGGCCGACGCACAAGCAGTCGCAGTCTTGGGCCAGCCGCTTGCGACAGCGATGTTGTTCGCCGACATCCCCACGTTCGTGCCCGCCGAGTTGAAGGTGATGTCGAACAACGACGTCAAGGACGACGTGCTGCGACCGTTGAAGGCAGCCCGGTCCTCGATCAGCTTCGTCCGTCTGCTCCTGTGGCTCGTCGCCGCGATCGTGGTCGGGTCCGTGCTGTACCTCCAGGCGCTCGAGCGCACTCGCGATTTCGCTGTCTTCAAGGCGACGGGAACATCGACTGCGGCAATCGGTGTCGGCCTGGCGTTGCAGGCCGTGGTGCTGTCGTTGGCTGCAGCCGTATTGGCCGCAATCTTGGCGACAGTGCTGGCGCCGTTGTTCCCGCTGGATGTCGAAATTCCCTCGAATGGCTATCTGCTGCTGCCCGTGGTTACTGTCGTCGTCGGCCTCATCGCCTGCTCGATCGCACTTCGGCGCACAGCACGTGTCGACCCGGCGACCGCCTTTGGAGGGTGAGATGGCAGAACTTGTGGCCGACCTCGTCATCGAAAATCTGACGGTCGAGTTCACCAAGGGCGATTACACCGTCAGGCCGCTCGACGATTTCAGCTGCAACGTTCCCGCAGGGTCGTTGGCACTGCTCCTCGGGCCCTCGGGTTGCGGCAAGACGACTCTTCTGTCGTGTCTGGGCGGCATCCTCAAACCGACATCAGGCAAGATCTTCTTCGGCGGCACCGAGGTCACCTCCCTCACCGGCAAAGCCCTCACCCACTACCGCCAACGCTCTGTCGGTGTCGTGTTCCAGGCCTTCAATCTCGTTCCCAGTCTCACCGCCGTCGAGAACGTGTCGGTCCCCATGCGTTCGGCCGGCGTCAGGGGGCGCGCAGCCCGAGACAACGCGATCGCACTGCTCGAGTCCGTCGGGCTGGAAGATCGGCTGACGCATCGTCCCAACAGCCTCAGCGGCGGGCAGCAGCAACGTGTTGCGATCGCTCGTGCCCTGGCTCTCGATCCGTTGCTCGTGCTGGCCGACGAACCCACCGCGCACTTGGACTACATCCAGGTCGAGGGGATCCTCCGTCTCATCCGTGGTCTGACCGATGGCGGCCGGGCGGTACTCGTCGCCACACACGACGAGCGCCTGCTGGCCCTTGCCGATCAGATCATCGAGATGCGCCCGAACTTCCTCCCCGACGACGACACGTCGCGGACTGTCCATGTGGATGCCGGAACGAGTCTGTTCAAGCAGGGCGATCCGAGCGATCTGATCTACGTGCTCGACTCCGGTGAGCTCGAGGTGCTGCGCGAAACGCCCGATGGCGAGGTGCTGCTCGGCATCATCAGGCCCGGTGATCACGTCGGCGAGATGGGCCCGCTGTTCGGCCTGAACCGCACGGCAACCGTGCGCGCCAGATCAGCGTCGACCCTGACCGGTTACAGCGCCAAAGCATTCCGGAACCTCGTCGGCGACGACAAGCTCCCGTCACTCATTCGCGGCCATCGCTGACACGACGCCGAACGGCGGGGACTCATGACACCAGGTTGAAATCCCGCAGTTCCGGACACGAAATCTTGACAAATATCAGAGCCCGGATCTTTAGTCCTTGACGAAAGTGCCGATGAAATCCACCGTGAGGCGGATCACGCTCGGCTATTTGCTGCTCTCCACAGCAGCGGCGCTGGCGTACTTCATCGTGCCCACGACGCCCATATCCAAGCTCCTCCTCTACAACGGAATAGGGCTGGCAGCGGTCATCGCAACGCTGGTCGGGATTCGTAACAAACGCCCGGAGAATCGCCTGGCCTGGAAGCTGATCGTCGCCGGCCTGATCTCATTCCTGGCCGGCGATGTCTGCTACTACATCCTCGATGCAGTAAACGAGACGGCTCCGTTTCCCTCCGTGGCCGACGCGCTCTACCTGTGCATGTACCCGCTGGTCATCTGCGGATTGCTGAGGCTCATCCGCCAGCGCTCTCCGGGGCGCGACTGGGCGTCCTTGTTGGACGCCGCGATCGCCGCAGTCGGCACCTTCGCGGTGCTGGGAGTGCTGGTGATCGACACGTACGTCGCCGACGGTTCGATGCAGTTCGCCGGGCGCCTGATCTCGGTCTGCTATCCCGTCATGGACGTCGCCCTCGTAGCGGTCGCAGTACGTCTCGTCGGAGTGGTGCCGCTTCGGCGTCCTGCGTATGCCTTGCTGACGGCCGGGCTGTGCAGTCTGCTGGTCGCCGACACGATCTACGGCGTGCTCAATTCTGCCGGCACGTTCGAGACAGGCGGCTTCGCTGATCTCTTCTGGCTCGGCTTCTACGTGTTGATCGGCGCGGCTGCGTTGCAGCCTTCAGTCGTCGGCTCGACGCAGCTGCGCTCTTCGTCGAGCCAGATCTCGCGGGCCCGGTTGGTGATGCTCTGCCTGGTCACGCTCGCTGTCCCGATGATCGACCTGATCTGGGGAAGGCAAGCCGACAAGGTGCTGACCGCCTGGACCTCGATGGTGATGTTCGTGCTCGTTCTCGGTCGTCTCGGCGGCCTGATGGGCGTGGTCATGCGCAGCGAGCAACGCGCTCGTCTCGACACCTTGACCGGTCTTGCCAATCGTCTGCTCTTCGACGAACACGTCGCGAAGTCCGTCGAGCGTGGCGGCGACGGTGTGATCTCAGTTCTCTTCGTCGACCTCGACGACTTCAAGGTCGTCAACGACAGCATCGGCCATCAGGCCGGGGACGACCTGCTGATCGCGGTCGCTGACCGCCTGCGATCGTGTGTGCGAAGTGAAGACCTCGTCGCCCGGCTGAGTGGCGACGAGTTCGCCGTTCTGCTCGAGAGCGCTGTGGATCAGCACGAGGCGTTGGGTGTGGTCAGTCGGCTGCAGGAAAAGATGCGGATGCCGGTCGTGGTCGGTGGTCGCGAGGTGTTCATCTCTGCCAGCATCGGGCTCGTCGTGGAGCCACGGTCCATGGTCGATCGTCCCCAGGCGCTGCTCCAGGCGGCGGACGTGGCGATGTACCGAGCCAAGAGCAAGGGCAAGGGTCGATTCGAGATCTTCGATCACGAGATGTACAAGGAGCAACTCGAGCTCCTGGATCTCAAGGGTGACCTCGCCGTAGCCCTCGAGCGCGGGGAGTTCGAGGTCTTCTATCAGCCGATCGTGGACATGGGCGACGAACGAATCGTCTCGATCGAAGCGCTGATCCGTTGGCATCACCCGCTCCGGGGGCTCGTCACGCCCGATCGGTTCATCTCGCTGGCCGAGCAGACGGGACTGATCGTCCCGATCGGGCGCTGGGTGCTCCGCGAGGCGTGCCAACAACTCAGCAGATGGCAGCGGCAGTTGCCTGAAACTGCGCCGAGCACGGTCAGCGTCAACCTCTCCGCACGCCAGTTGCACGATCCAGATCTCGTCAAGGACGTCATGGAGGCGCTTGCCGTGTCGGGCCTCGACCCCTCTCAGCTCACTCTCGAGCTGACCGAGAGCATGATGATCGACGAGTTCGAGCGCGCCAGCCGAATCCTCGAACAGCTCAGGGCCAGCCGCGTCCAAATCGCGATCGACGACTTCGGCACCGGGTTCTCGTCACTCAGCTACCTACGCCGCCTCCCCGTCGACATCATCAAGATCGACCGGTCGTTCGTCATGGAGATGCGCAACTCGGCCACAGCCGAGGCATTGGTCCGAATGGTCATCGATCTCGCCAAAGTGCTCGACCTGCGAACTGTTGCTGAGGGGATCGAGGACGGAGCACAAGCCGAGCAGTTGTCGACGCTGCTTTGCGACGAAGGTCAGGGTTACTTCTTCGCTCGACCGCAACCAGCAGCGGAGATCAGGGCACTCTTCACTCCGCAGAAGAGGAGCCGAGATGGCGAACGTTCACTTCCACATGCCGCGCGTTCAGTCCTCCAACTCGACGTCGCTGTCGTCGAGGGCGATGGCCCGCTCGCGGATCTCAGCGCCGACCTCGGCGCGTTGCACGCTGAGCTCGATCTTCCCGTCAATGCTCGCCTCCGCTGGCTGCAGGTCTGGTCGACACTGGAGACCAGCTGGACGCCGTGGGCCGTCCTCGTTCGCGAACGCGAATCCGGGCGGCTGAGCGCGGCGGCGCTGCTCGCCAGACGACGGACCGAGGCCGGCCACGAAGTCGTGTCGATGGGTCATGGTCCGTTCGGGACCACCCGCTTCGCCGCACGTGAGGGAGCGAGCGCGCACCTGCTCGCTCAGGCTTTGACCCATCAGCTGACCGCGTTGCCCGGCCCGTGGACGTTGACGCTCGCCAACCTCCCCGACGACGATCCCGTCGGGCAGTTCCTGATCGACCTGCTGCCCAACACGATTGCGACGCCTATCGCGAGCGTCCCATTCGTCGACCTCGGGGCCTTCCGAGATGCTGCGGACCCGTACACACAGAACATGCGACGACAGCTTCGCAAGGCGGAGAACCGGTTGACGACCGATGGGTTCGATGTCGACATCAAAATTGCCCGTACCGAGCCGGAGATCAGGATGCTGCTGCCCCGTCTCGAGCGCATCCACCTCGATCGAGACCACGCCGCGGGACGGGCGAGCGACCTCGACGATCCCGACGTCTGCGAACTGTGGCGGCAACTGATCTTGGCGCACACAGTCGGCGATCAGGTCGAAGTCGCGACGCTTGGCATCAACGACCACATCGTGGCGTACGTCGTCGGACTACGTGATGGCAGGACGTACCGCGTGTTCGACGGACACTTCGACACGCTCTGGGCGCGCTACTCCCCCGGTCGGCTGATCGAGTGTGCCGTGCTGCAACATCTCGTCGGCGAGGATCGCTTCGACACCGTCGATTGGATGCTCGGTGTTGCGGCCGAGAAGATCCTGGTCTCCACCGGGGCGAGCAGTGCGCGCGTGTTGAGGGCGGCTTCGCCCAGCGCGGTGCGACAGGATCCGTTGGCCGTAGCTAATCGCCGCGGCGGATGATCAGGTCGGCGACGAGGCCGGTCCAGCCAGTCTGATGCGACGCTCCCAGCCCACGCCCGGTCTCAGCATGGAAGTATTCGTGGAACGGGATCAGCTGGCTCCATACGGGATCATCCTGGAACTTCTGGTCGGTCCCGCATACGGGGCGGCGACCCTCGGCATCGGGCACGAAGATGTCGATCAAACGCTGGCCGAGCTCGTCGGCGATTTGACCGAGTGTCCGTTCGATGCCTGAACCGGCGGGATGTTCAATGGTGAAATCGTCACCGAAGAAGCGGGCGAACCGACGGAGCGCCTCGATGACTATGAAGTTCACCGGGAACCAGATGGGTCCTCGCCAGTTGGAGTTGCCACCGAACAACCCCGTAGTCGATTCGCCCGGCGAATACTCGACGGTGTAGGTCACGCCCCCGAGGTCGACCGAAAATGGCTGATCGCGATGCGCTGCCGACAGGGAGCGGACACCGTAGTTGGAAAGAAACTCGTTCTCGTCCAGCAGCCGGTGCAGGATCCGGCGGAGCCGATCCGGCGACACGATCGACAACAGCCGCCCCTCGCCGTCGCCGCGTTCATGCATGTTGAACAGATCGGCATAGTCAGGGCGATGCTCCATGAACCACTCCGTACGCGCGGCAAACCCCTTCAGCTTGTCCAGGGTCTCGCGGCCGAGTGTTGTGGTCGCTGCGAGCGGGAGAAGACCGACCATCGATCGCACCTTCAGGGGGATCCTGTCGCCGGCAGCCGTGGCCAAAACGTCGTAGTAGAAGCCATCCTCTTCGTTCCACAGCCCCCGGCTGTTCATCGCCTCTCCGATGAGCGAGAAGTGTTCGAAGAACTTGGTCGCCAGGTCCTCGTAGGTTGGGTCATGTCGGGCGAGCGTGAGCGACATCTCCAGCAGGTCGAGGCAGTACATCGCGATCCACGACGTGCCGTCGGATTGTTCGAGTGAGCCTGCGACCGGCAACGGCGCCGAGCGGTCGATCGGGCCGATGTTGTCGAGCCCGAGGAAGCCGCCGGCGAACACGTTGTTACCGTCGGCGTCCTTCCGGTTGACCCACCATGTGAAGTTGAGCAGAAGCTTGTGCAGCATCCGCTCGAGGAAGTCGTAATCGGTGCCACCGTCGATCTCGAACACGCGCAGAGCTGCCCAGGCGTGGACGGGTGGGTTCACATCGCCGAGCGACCACTCGTACGCAGGCAACTGGCCGTTCGGATGCATGTACCACTCACGGCACAGCAGGATCAGCTGCTCCTTCGCGAATGTTGGATCGACGTGGGCGAGGGCGACCGCGTGAAAGGCGAGATCCCACGCCGCGTACCAGGGGTACTCCCACTTGTCGGGCACAGAGATGACGTCGCGGTTGTTGACGTGCCTCCAACCCGAGTTGCGCCCGCTTCGACGCGCGGCGGGCGGTGCCGGCCGACCCGGGTCGCCGTCAAGCCAACGGGCGACGTCGTAGTGATAGAACTGCTTGGACCACAACATTCCGCTGAGTGCCTGTCGTAACACCACTGCCTCCTCGGCGCTGGTGGTCGGCGGGGTCAGCGATGCGTAGAACTCGTCTGCGTCGATCTTGCGAGCGGCGAGCACATCCGCCGGCGAGAGGTTGGGCTGGACTCCATCGCGATGCAACCGGAGCGTGATCTCCTTGGTCGCACCAGATGCAACCTCCACTTGGTACCACAAAGCCGCCTTGGTGCCCACCAGCGCAGGGTTTGTGGCGTCGCTGTCGTCGACGACGCGGTCGTTGATCGCGTCCTTCGGGAAGGGGGCGCCGGTCGAACCCCACAGGCGGCGAGCGTTCGACTCGTTATCACAGAACAGCGTCTTCGGCGACGCATCTGCGGCAAGTCGCATACTCGGAAACGAGTGGTGGCTGGTGACCAACCCGTTCTCGGTCGAGACGATGCTGGGCTTGCGGTCGTCGTCTCCCCACGACCATGTGTTGCGGAACCACAGGGTGGGCAGAACGTGAAGGGTCGCCGAATCGGGACCGGCGTTGCGGATCGTGACGCGGGCGACGATGTCATCGACGTCACCCTTGGCATAGTCGACGACGATGTCCCAGTAGCGGTCCTCGTCGAAGATCCCGGTGTCGCGCAACTCGAACTCCGGATCGAGCCGGCCACGGCGGGTGTTCTCGTCGACGAGTCGCGTATACGGGAACTGTTCTTGTGGATAGAAGTACCGCCACCTCATCCAGGAGTGCGTCGGAGTGCAGTCCTCGTAGAACCAGTACTCCTTGGCATCTTCGCCATGGTTTCCCTGCGGACCGGTCAGGCCGAAGATCCGCTCCTTGAGGATCGGATCGCGGCCGTTCCAGAAGGCGAATGCCAGGCAGAGG
>JANMRB010000242.1:0-2310 GCA_031370825.1 Ilumatobacteraceae bacterium | reverse complement strand
ACCAGACATCTCGTGCATTCCGCCCATCACCTGATCGGCAAAGCGGCCTGCCCCGACGCCGACATCGATCCGGCCGCCCGAGAACTGATCGAGCGCGATGACGGTTCGCGCCATCTGAACAGGATCGCGCCACGACAGATTTGCCACCAACGGGCCGAGACGGATCTTCGTCGTGTTCTGCACCCAAGCACCCAACGTGGCCCACCCATCGAGGAATGGCCAGTCCGCAGCAAAGAAGGCGAAGAGATGATCGGCGGCGTAGAGAGCGTCGTAACCCAGCTGTTCGCTCACGGTCGCGGCCTCGAGCATCTTCGAGGGACTGGTCGGGAGCGAGATCAGTCCGAAGCGCATCCGCAGAAGATACTCACCTCTGTCACATCCCCCAAACAGATGCCGAGCCGAAATGGGCTTGTCGTTTGTGCACGCGCGACGCCCTTGCGTCTCACTGGGCATTCTGCTACTCGGGAGTTGCGACGACTGGTCCGATCTGATAATCTGACTTCGTGACGGAGGTGACAGCGACCGAGGCCTCGAGGCGATTCGCCGACCTGCTCGACGGTGTGGAACATCGCGGGGAGCGCTACACGATCCTGCGTCGAGGCCGCGTCATCGCCCAACTCGAGCCTGCCATCGCCACGTCGGGCGCGCAGACCAAGGCGCTACTGCGCCGCCACCGCCTCGATCGAGCATGGAGCGACGAGCTGAGCGCGCTACGCACCGACCTGATGGTGGAGGAACGGTTCTGAGCCTGCTCCTGCTCGACACAAACGTGCTCATCCACACCGAACGATCATTCCGCTACCTGGACGCATTGATCGCCGACGACGACGAGCCTGCCGTCGCGGCCATCACGATCGCCGAACTCGGCGTTGGTGTCGAGATGGCCACAGGTAAGCGCCGCCAAGCGAGGCGAGAGTTCCTGGACGATGTCGTTGACACGTTGCCCATCATCGGCTACGACCTTGACGTAGCGCGTGCCCACACCAAACTGCTCGTGGCAGTACGCAAGGCCGGACGACCCCGGGGCGCCCACGACCTCATCATCTCCGCGACGGCCGTCGCGACCGGCCGTGTCGTGGTGACGTCCGATGGGGCCGGCTTCGATGACCTGCCTGGCGTCATCGTCCGACGACCGAGCTGAGATTCGGCGCGCCGCAGATCTGCTCCGCATTCGGAGGTCGACTCATACGCTCTGACCTGGTCCGACGCGCCCACGGGACCGAGCAAGCAAAGCCCGTGGAGCAAGCCCCAAACCGGCGAACAATGCCCGTGCGTGAGTAGCTCGCGGGCGCCAGCGAAGGCGCCGGATTGACAGCCACAGGGCCCGCGTCATCATCGACGAATCGCCGAATCGGAATGCATAGCGGAGCCGGTTTCGCTCCTGCAGATAGAGCGCCCGGTCGCCGAGCTGCGCCGTCGACGCACTGACGCGGTGCCAGACCCTGCTCGCCGGAATGCATCGGTAGGTCCACCCCAGTGCGGAGCCTCGACGGGCAAGGTCGACATCCTCGTAGTACAGGAAGTACGACTCGTCGAAACCGCCGGTGCCCTCCAAGAACTCCGAACGGAACACGACCGCTCCGCCGGTGAACGATTCGATCGAACGATCGTCGTCGAACTCCGGCCCGTCGGGCTGGTCATACCCGACATCGATGCCTGCCGCATCGGCACCCACCTCCACGCCCACACTGTTGACCCGCGGCGGATCGGACCCGGCTATCAACAGCTTCGGCTGCGCGGCGCCGAGTGTCGAGTCGGCATCCAGCGCAGCGAGCAATGGGCGAAGCCAGCCGGCTTCGACTTCGACGTCGTCGTTGAGCAAGGCGATCGCGGTTGCTCCCATTTCGCGTGCCCGCCGGAACCCGACGTTGGCGCC
The DNA here is from genome assembly GCA_031370825.1 of Ilumatobacteraceae bacterium. Lineage (GTDB taxonomy): Bacteria > Actinomycetota > Acidimicrobiia > Acidimicrobiales > Ilumatobacteraceae > JAENVT01. The sequence goes on along the minus strand of JANMRB010000242.1, from coordinate 434 downwards.
GCCTCCGAAACCGAGGTTGCGCGAGGGCCGGATGCACTCGACATCGGGGCCGACAACTGCACTCGTCCCGTTGTCGACGACGATCACTCGGTCCGCCTCGCCGCCGAACAGCACCGATGCGATGCACGCGTCGAGCATCGCCGCTTCCGCGGAGAAGGTAACGATCACGACGACAAGCACCCGGTCATCAGAACACAGCGGCGGGAGTGCCCGGGCGCATCGACATCCCGACGATTCGTTCACTAGCGTTCGGCGCATGACCGGAACCATGTTCATCACCGGCAACGCCGACGCCGATCAGCTGCTCAACTCGGACGGCACGGCGGTGCTGATCGGGATGCTGCTCGACCAACAGGTGCCGATGGAATGGGCGTTCACCGGGCCGGCGACCTTGCACGCCCGTCTCGGCCACCTCGATGCTTCGAAGATCGCCG
>JANMRB010000212.1:0-5216 GCA_031370825.1 Ilumatobacteraceae bacterium | reverse complement strand
GAAGCACGTCATCCGCCAACAGGTGCCGGCAGTGCTCGATCTCGTCGGTCTGTCGGGCAAGCAGGAGCGCTTCCCGCATCAGCTCAGCGGTGGCGAACAGCAACGTGTGTCGATCGCCAGGGCGTTCGTCAACCGGCCGCTGATCCTGCTGGCCGACGAGCCGACCGGCAACCTCGACCCGGCCACCGGCGAGGGCATCATGCGCCTGCTCGACCGGATCAACAAGACTGGAACGACTGTGGTGATGGCTACCCACGACCAACGGATCGTCAACATGATGCGCAAGCGCGTGATCCAACTCGACCGCGGCATCATCGTCAGAGACCAGGCCAGAGGTGTGTACGAATGATCTCACGCCTGCGCTACACGCTGCGCGAGATGTGGGCCAGTCTCAGCCGAAACCTCACGCTCACGGTCGCAGCGGTCATCACCTCGATGGTCTCGCTCTTCCTCTTCGGGATGACCCTGTTGATCCAGCAAGCGTTCGACAACCAGCTGAGCCAATGGACCGGCGGCGTGAAGATGATCGTCTACGTCAAGAACGGCACAGCGGACGATGCCGTGGGAACGATCAAGCAGGCGCTGGAGTCCCGTCCCGAGATCATCAAGAACGTCCAGTACTGCTCGGTGCAGTGCTCGTTTGCACAAGCGCAGAAGCTCTTTGCAGCCGACCCTGAATCCCTCAAGTTCCTCTCCGAGAAGAACGTGCCGTCGTACTTCGCCGTGGAACCTGTCGACAAGCAGAGCATCGTCCAGTTGGTCAGCATCCGCGATTCGTTCACCCAGCTGCCCGGCGTGCGCAGTGCCGACTTCCCTTCGGATCAGATCACCGTGTTGGGCAAGCTCAAATCCTTCTTCGGTGTCCGAACGTATGTCATGTCGGGTGTCTTGTTGTTCGCCTCGATCCTGTTGATCTGGAACACGATTCGAACCGCGATGTTCGCCCGACGACGCGAGATAGAGGTGATGAAGTTGGTGGGCGCGACCAACTGGTTCATTCGACTTCCATTCATGCTCGAGGGGTTGTTGCAAGGTCTCGCCGGCGCCGGACTGGGCAGCGTCCTGCTGCTCCTAGGCAACGCCGACTGGACATCCGGCGTGCGCAAGTTCCCGAGCGAGGCCGGCCTGGGCGGGTTCGTCGTCACCGACGGCTACCCGATCAGGGTCGTGGTCTTCATGGTGATGCTCGGTGCCTTCGTCGGGGCCGTCGGTTCGGCCACCGCCGCCAGTCGCTTTTTGGACGTCTGACGCGGTTAGTTTCCGCGGATGGAGTACACCCAGATTCTGTTCGAGGTCGAAGCCGGCGTTGCCACGATCACTCTGAATCGGCCGGACAAGCTCAACGCCTTCACAACCACGATGATGCGTGAGCTGATCGATGCATTCGACCGAGTGGATGCCGACGACGAGATCCGCGCGGTCATCGTGACCGGCGCCGGCCGAGCCTTCTGCGCGGGCGCCGACCTCTCCGCCGGGGGAGCCACGTTCGCGAAGGGTGGCAGCGACGAGCAGACCGCTGCACGCGTACCCCGCGACGGTGGGGGCAAGGTCTCACTGCGGATCTTCGAATGCCTGAAGCCGATCATCGCCGCGATCAACGGGCCCGCAGTGGGCGTGGGCATAACCATGGCGCTGCCGATGGACATCCGGCTGGTCAGCACCTCGGCCAAGATTGGTTTCGTGTTCGCCCGCCGGGGGATCGTGCCCGAGGCGTGTTCATCATGGTTCCTCCCACGGCTGGTCGGGATCAGTCAGGCTCTGGAATGGTGCTACAGCGGTCGGGTCTTCTCTGCCGATGAGGCGTTGTCGGGTGGTCTCGTCAGGAGTGTTCACGAGACTGATGATCTGTTGCCGGCTGCACGATCGATCGCGGCCGACATCGTCGAGAACACATCTGCTGTCAGCGTGGCCCTGACTCGGCGGTTGATGTGGGCGATGCTGACCGCCGATCATCCGATGGAGGCACACCGTGCCGATTCGCGGGCTATTTTCGAACGGGGACGAAGCGCCGACGCCCGCGAGGGAGTCGAGAGCTTTCTGGCCAAGCGACCCGCTGTGTTCACCGATCGGGTCAGCGATGGGCTCCCGGATGTATTTTCTCAGCCGCTGACCCGAAAGTTCTCGTAAAGCCGACCGCTTTCTGTGCCGATGTGACAAATGCAACGGTACGCAATCGGGATCCCACCGACTCGTACCAGTTGTGCGGGCAACTCAGAAAAGGACGGGATCCATGAACACGACAACGATGCGGCTCCGAGGTGGCGATGTGATCGAGCTCGAGATTGATGGCGACATCGTCTCAGCGCTCGTACTGCTGGCCAACAGCGAGACTGTGATCTTCGACCTCTGCGACGGCACCATGCCGTGCGTAGCGCGTCAGGAGGACCTCGGCAACGTGCGGATCTTCGACGGCCTCGCCGCCTGATCACACCGTCAGCGATAGCCTCTTCGGTCCATGACCGACCCAGTTCGAGGCAGCACAGCAACTCTGTACGACGCCGTCGGCGGCATGCCCTTTTTCGAGCGGCTTGTCGATGCGTTCTACAGGGGCGTGGCGAGCGACGACGTCCTGTTGCCCCTCTACCCCGAGGCGCCGGATCTGCGCGGCGCTCGCCACCGCCTCACTCTTTTCCTCGCCCAGTACTGGGGAGGCCCGACCACGTACAACGATGAGCGCGGCCACCCTCGCCTGCGCATGCGGCACATGCCCTTCACCATCGGCCCGGTGCAGCGTGACCACTGGCTGGCGCACATGGGTGCCGCCGTCAGCCAGTGTGCTCCGACGGCGGAGATCGCCGAGCGGCTGTTGGCCTACTTCGTGCCCGCTGCCGAGCAGATGCGCAACGACACCGGGTTGCCGATCTCGTCGCCCGCGCAGCGCCGCGGCTAGATGCGACCCAAGGCGTAACACGCAACCGCGCTGGCGGCGGCAGCGTTGAGCGAGTCGATTCCGGCGGCCATCGGGATCCGCACCCGACTTGTGCAGAGCGCAAGAGCCTCGGCCGACAATCCGGCGCGTTCGGATCCGATGACGATCGCGATCCGTTCGGTGATGGGAACCGTGGCGATGTCGACTGCGTCGGCCGATGGTGTGAGGGCGCACACCGAGAATCCAACGCTCACGAGCTCACCGAGATCCTCGGGCAAGTCGATGCTTCGAGCGGCGGGAAATGCGATTGCCTGACCCATCGAGACACGAAGCGATCGCCGCGACAACGGGTCGGCGCTGGTGTAGTCGAAGATCATTCCGTCCCAGCCCAGTGCCACGGCATTGCGGACGATCGAGCCGATGTTGATCGGGTTGTCGACCGCCTCGACCACGACGAGACGCGTCGCTTCGAGGGCGAGCATTCGAGTTGTCGCGCGCGGCGGCCGGGTGAACAGCGCGACGATCGCCTGTGGTACCCCGAGCTGGGTGACCATCGCCCTCACTCGATCGCCACCGCCGTAGGTGGGTACGCCAGCGGGGATTCGCGCAGTGACAGCGGGCGGCTTGGCGGCATCGACCAGAACAGCGACGGGTGTGCAACCCGCGTCGAGAGCCCGCTCGACGACGAGATCACCCTCTGCCATGAACAGGCCGTCGCCCTCATCGCTGCGCCGTTGGCGTCGACTCGTGAGGCCACGTTCGTTGCGCCGGAAGCAGGCGAGCCTCGGATCGTCGGCGTCGTCGATATGGATCACGTCAGTAGTGCCAGGGGTAGGCGCTCCAGTCGGGCTGACGCTTCTCGAGGAACGAGGCTCGGCCTTCCTCGGCCTCGTCGCTCGCGTACGCCAGACGCGTCGCCTCCCCGGCGAAGACCTGCTGGCCGACGAGCCCATCGTCGATGAGGTTGAACGAGAACTTCAACATCCGCTGCGCGGTCGGGCTCTTGCCGTTGATCTCCTTCGCCCATTGCAGCGCAGTCGACTCCAGCTCGGCGTGCGGCACGACAGCGTTGACCATCCCCATCCGGTGGGCATCTGCGGCCGAGTACTCGCGACCGAGGAAGAAGATCTCGCGGGCGAACTTCTGGCCGACCTGACGCGCCAGGTACGCACTGCCGAAGCCACCGTCGAAGCTGGCCACGTCGGCATCGGTCTGTTTGAACTTGGCGTGCTCGTCGCTGGCCAACGTGAGGTCGCACACGACGTGGAGGCTGTGACCTCCACCGGCTGCCCATCCTGAAACCACGCAGATGACGATCTTGGGCATGAAGCGAATCAGACGCTGCACCTCGAGGATGTGCAACCTCCCCGCGCGGCCCGGCTCGATCGAGTCCCGTTCGTCGCCCACGGCGTACTTGTAGCCGTCGCGGCCGCGGATTCGCTGGTCACCACCACTGCAGAACGCCCATCCGCCATCTTTGGGCGACGGGCCATTCCCCGTCAGCAGAACGCAGCCCACATCGGTCGACATTCGGGCATGATCCAGGGCTGTGTACAGCTGATCGACCGTGCGCGGTCGAAACGCGTTGCGCACCTCCGGACGGTTGAAGGCGATCCGAACCGTGCCGTGTTCGACGGCCCGGTGATACGTGATGTCATCGAACTCGAACCCGGGTACGTCGCGCCATGCCGTCGGATCGAACAAGTCGGAGACCATGGACCCATTGTGCTGCATCGCGCGCTGCTACGTTCAGCCCGTGGTCGGGTTGCAGATCTTCGGTGTAGCGGGCATTCCCGAGATCGTCGAAGGTGACGACCTCGCGAACACCATTGCCGCTGCTGCGCTGGCCGCAGAAACTCCACTCGCGGATGGCGACATCGTGGTGGTCACCTCCAAGGTGGTCTCCAAGAGCGAGGGTCGCGTCGCCGAGCTTGCCGATGTAACGCCGTCTCCCTTCGCGTTCGAATGGTCGGCCGCGTGGGACAAGGACCCGGCCGTGATCGAGGTCGTGCTGCGAGAGGCAACGCGCATCGTCCGCCAGCTCGGCCCGGTGCTCATCACCGAGACACGACACGGTTTCGTCTGCGCGAACAGCGGCGTCGATCAATCATCCAGTGGCGCTCACGGGCGTGTCGTGATGCTCCCGAACGACCCCGACGAATCGGCGCGCCGGATCCGTATCGGCCTTGCCCGCCATGGCGTCGATGTGGCAGTGATCATCTCCGACACGTTTGGGCGTGCCTGGCGCGAGGGTCAGACCGACATCGCCATCGGTATCGCCGGCATGCAGCCGATCTACAGCTACATCGGCCAGTTCGACCCGCACGGCCACGAGTTCAAGGTGCAA
>JANMRB010000182.1:0-10978 GCA_031370825.1 Ilumatobacteraceae bacterium | reverse complement strand
AAGGTCTCGCGCGATGCCGATGATCCGGACCGCCTCTACCTCCAGCACCACGGAGGCATCTACCGCAGCGACAACGGCGGTGACTCGTGGGAGCCGATGACGAGCATCGCCGGGATGGACTTCGGATTTCCGGTTGTCTCGCATCCGACACGGCCCGGCACCGCGTATCTGCTGCCGCTGGAGAGCGACGAGTACCGCTGCACGCCGGGCGGGCATTGCATCGTGTGGAAGACCGACGACGGCGGCGAGACGTGGCACGCCTTGACCAACGGTCTGCCGCAGCACGACGCGCATGTCACGGTCCTGCGCGACGGTTTCACGACCGACGGCCTCGGGCAGTGCGGCCTGTACTTCGGGACCCGGACGGGCGAGCTCTTCGCATCGACCGACGATGGCGACAGCTGGCGTGAGCTTGCGTCGCACCTGCCGCCGATCATGTCCGTGCGGGCAGCGCCGGTTCGCTGACCACCATGCATGTCCGAGTTCGGCTCCCGACTCAGCTGCGGAACCTCGCTGCCGGCGCCAGCTCCGTGGTCGTCGTCATCGACTCGACGCCGGTGACGGTCAGTTCGGTGCTCGATTCGTTGGCAGCCACGCACCCGGCGTTGGAGCGGCGCGTCCGCGACGAGACCGGCCGCACGAGAGTCCACGTCAACCTGTTCATCGATGCAGAAAACATCCGCGATCTCGACGGTGTCGAGACGACGGTCGCCGATGGCTCGGACCTCTCGATCATCCCCGCCATCTCTGGCGGGTGACCATGCGTTGCGGACTGCCACAAGTGTTGGTTACGTCGATGAGATCGTCCGTTCCACTACCACGACATGGCTGAAGACATAGTCGAGTTCATGCGCGTGCTGGGGATCGAGAGCGCCTCCGACCGGGGACCGCCACTTCAGCTCTGCCCAGCGTCCGGGCTGCGGGAGGGATCGACATCTACCGCAGGTTCGAGGCGACCTTGTCTGCGGCAAGATGACCCAAACAGGCCTCCACTACGGCAGCGATGCGTCGTCGCGCTCTACCGTCATCGGGGTGCCGAGTCTTATCCTGTTGAACGGCCCGCCGTCGAGTGGCAAGTCGACCCTCAGCAGGCGCTGGATCCTTGGGCACCCGCTTGCCTTGAACCTCGATATCGACGTTGTACGGGGACTGCTGGGCGAGTGGGCTGAGACACCGCACGAATCAGGTGTCGCCGCGTGCCGGCTTGCCATCGCGATGGCGAGCACGCACCTCGCCGACGGTCACGACGTGATCGTCCCGCAGTTCTTTGCCCGAGAGCAGTTCATCGTCGAACTGGACGCCACTGCACGAGCGACTAGCGCTCGCTTCATCGAAATCGCCCTGATCGTGAGCCGCGCCGACACCCTGCGAGCATTCAGCTCGCGCGGTGCAGCGCCCGAGAACCAACAGCACCGCGACGCTCGTGCGTTGCTCGAGCGCTCAGGCGGACTTGACGCGCTCGGCGAAATGCACGACACGTTCACGAAACTGCTCGAAACCCGTCCGAACGCCCATCGGATTGACGTAGTACGTGGAGATGTCGAGTCGACTTTGGCCCTCGTTGAGTCGGTGATCGAGAACAGCGCCTGACCACATCCGCCGGGCAGATGCGCCGGCGATCTGTGCGGGCTCGGTGAACGCCTCTGGCAGATCCGCTGTGAGTCAAATCTGCCCTTGAATGCAACATCGGACTCACACCGGATCGGCTGGCACGCCCGTGCGGACCTGCTCCGGCCATCTGGGCGCCAACACCGTTCATCGCCCCAGATCGTTCAGATCTCTGGCGCCCAGATCCTCAGACACCCGACAAGAACAGCGCACAAAGCCGGCGTTCGGTGTCCAATGGGCAGGGCGAGCTAGGAAAGTGCAGGGCGACTCATCGGGGCGCGCGTTTAGCGGCGGTTCACGTATTCGGCGGTAGGTCAGATCGAGAGGTCACGACACGGCGGTCGTGGAGAGTAGGTAATCGACGACATCAGAGGCCGTGTACGTGCCACCATCGATGGCGAGAACACGCAGGGCACGCTCGAGATCGTCGCCCGCCGTGACTATCGGGGGTTCGGGACCTTGTTTGCCCAGCTGCCCGAGTCCGATAGTCGCGAGGAGTCCGTTGCACAGGCACTTGCGTCCCTCGGTGTCGTCGAGCGCTCCGCCCTTGGCGACGTAATCCGCTTCTGGCTCGGCGGGGCAGCGATAGCCGATCGTGCCGCCGTCGCGAAGGTACGCCGTGCGCAAGAAGCCGAGGTCGCACACGCGAGGCCGCGAGTCGTACGTCTCGGGGTCGGAGACCGTGTTGTCGAGCGCAACGACTTTGAACGGATAGCCGCTCGGTGAGGCCCGCGGATCGGTGTGCACGGACAGCTTGCCGGCCAGGGCGCACGTGACGATGTCAAGCTTGATCGACGGATCGATGCCCGATTCGTCGCAGAGGGCGAAGGCCGAACCAACTTGGATCCCCTCGGCTCCCGCCTCGAGTGCCTCGCGCAACCGATCGGGCGAGCCGTATCCCCCGGCAAGCCAGAACGGAATGCCGAGTGCCTTGAGCGCGTGCAGGTCGACGTCGTCACGTAGCCCATAGACAGGTTGTCCTTCGTCGTCGAGCACGAGCGCCGCACGCGGTGGCGCGTTGTGGCCGCCGGCGATGTTTCCCTCGATGACGAACCCGTCCGGCCGTCCATGAACGCTCTTGGCGAGGAAGCTCGCCAAGGTGTTCGACGCGATGATGGCGAGGAACCGAGGCCGCACCAGCGGAGCGGCCTTCATCCCGCCGAGGAACTCGCCAGGATCGAATCGCGTCAACCTCTCGTCGTCTCGCGCCGCGCCCGCGACAGAGATGCGGTAGGTCGCAGGTTGCCCCGCCGCAAGAAGATCGAGGACGTGCGGGATCTCCTTCGGGATGCCGGCTCCCATCAGCACCACGTCGACTCCAGCCAGCATTGAGCCATACAGGCAGTACAACGTGGGCAGCTGGATCTTCTCGAGGTAGTTGATCCCGATGAGACCGTCGTGGCCTTCCTTCGCGAGCGAGACCTCCGCGAAATTCGCGAGCACGGTCAGATCGACGAGCGAAGAGGGCGGCTCGAGCCGATGGGAGGCCACGGTGAGGTACCGCGTGCCGGGTGGCCGCCCGCGCTGGCGGTAGTAGCGACGCAGTACCCTCTCGACGACGTCGGGCCGCACGAAACGTTCGTACGCTCGGCGCAGGTGCCCGCCCGCATCGCCGTCGTTCAATCGGCGCGCGTGCACAACCTCGAGGGCGACCCCGGACACCACGCCGAGCTGACCTTTTCGGGAAACGGCCCGAGCCAACTCCCAAGAGGACACCCCGACGCCCATTCCACCTTGGATCAACTTCGGCAGTCTCATCAGTTGGCAAGCCTACCTACCGGTCGGTAGGGGACCACCTCATGTTGTTTTGTAAAGACTCAGACGGCGTTGAGCGCGTCCCACACGCGCTCGGGGGTGCAGGGCATGTCGATGTGGACGACACCGAGATGCGACAGGGCATCGACGACAGCGTTCTGGATCGCGGGAGTCGAGCCAATGGTTCCCGACTCGCCGATGCCCTTCGCGCCGAGAGGATTTCTCGGGCTGTCGGTTTGGGTGTTCGACGTCTCGAAGCTGGGTAGCTCAGCCGCCGATGGCACGGTGTAGTCCAACAGAGTGGACGTCATCGGATTGCCGTCGTCGTCGTACCGAACCCATTCGAACAGTGCCTGCGCTGCACCCTGGGCGATGCCACCGTGCTGCTGACCGGAGACCAGCAACGGGTTGAGGATTCGACCGCAATCGTCCACTGCGATGTGTCGAAGCATGGCGACCTTGCCCGTTTCGGTATCCACTTCGACCACGGACACATGGGCACCGAACGGGAACGTCGAGTTGGTGCCATCGAAGTCCAGCTCGTGACGAAGGGTCTCGGGATCAAGACCCTCCGGCAGCTTGGAAGCGTCGCGGGATGCGACGGCGAGCTCGGCCCACGAAATCGACTTCGACGGGGTACCGGCGACGTGAAGCGAACCTCCTTCGGCGACCATGTCCTCTGCTGCGGCCTCGAGCAGGTGGGCGGCAATTCGTTGACCGCGACTCAACACCTCGTTGGAGGCCACGAAGATGGCCGAGCCGGCGGTCTGCAGCGATCGCGAGCCCATCGTTCCCGACCCTCGTGGTACCCGATCGGTGTCGGAGTTGACGAGCTTGATCTGATCCATCGGGATGCCGAGGACCTCGGATGCCAGCATCGCGAACGCTGTGTGATGTCCCTGGCCGTGCACGCTGGTTCCGGCAAACACGCTTGCCGCGCCGTCGTCGTGGATCTCTGTGGCGCCGAACTCGACGTGCAGACCAACGGGCGCCGTCACTTCGACGTACGCAGACAAGCCGATGCCGAGCGCGATCGGATCCTTGGCTGCGCGACGACGCGCCTGCTCGGCGCGAAGCTCCTTGTAGCCCGATGCGGCGAGAACGGCGTCCAATGCCTTTTCGTACTCCCCGGAGTCATAGCCCGCGCCGGTGTTTGTGGTCAACGGGAACGCGTCGGGTTGGATGAAGTTTCGCCGACGAAGCTCCGCTGGATCCATCCCGATCTTGAGTGCCGCAACGTCGATGACCCGCTCCAGCAATTGCGTGGCCTCCGGTCGGCCGGCGCCGCGATAGGCGCCGGTCGTGGTGGTGTTGGTCAGCACGGAACGGGTCGCGAACTTGACCTTGTTGATGTCGTAGACGCCGACGCACATCATCTGGGTCAGCATCGGCAGGATCGCACCGATCGCCGGGTACGAGCCGACGTTCGCAGTGACATCGCCCTCCAGGCCCGTGAACTTCCCGTCGTTCGTGACACCGAGCTTCGCGGTCATCACGTAGTCCCGGCCGTGGACGAGCGAGACCATGTCTTCCGACCGAGTTTCGGCCCACTTGACCGGAGCACCAAGGGCCCGACAGGCGGCCGCGGCAACCAGGTACTCCGGGTAGACCGACGCCTTCGGACCGAATCCTCCGCCGACCCACGGACAGACCACCCGGAGGTCGGCCGGCTCCATGCCGAGCATCCCTGCGATCGCTCCATGTGCGGCGTGGGGCGCCTGGTGCGAGATCCAGCACGTCAAGGTCCCCGGCGCGTCTCCGGGCTCGGCGAGGATCCCGTTGGTCTCCATCGGGGCTCCGGCCAACCGCTGGCTCACCATCGTGACCTCGGCGATGGCGTCGGCGCCCTCGAACGGATCCACGTCGGCGCCGTGTTCGGTTCCGAAGCACACATTCGAACCATGCTCCGGAAACAGGATGGCCGCGTCGGGCATCAGTCCCTGCGCCGAGGTGACGATCGGTTGCAGCCTCTCGTAGTCGACGACAACTGTGTCAGCCGCGTCGACTGCAGCGGCCTTCGAGGTGGCGACAACCGCGGCCAGGATGTCGCCGACGAATCGGACGACGTCGTTCGCGAAGACCGGTCGGTTCAACGTAGGCGGCATCATCGGGAAGCCTTGGAACGTAGGGATGCCGAGGTCGTTACCGCGGGCGTGATACACCGCCTTCACGCCGGGCATCGCCTCCGCCTCGGAAACGTCGACGCTGACCACGTTCGCGTATGCCTGATTCGATCGAACGAACGCGAGGTGAAGGGTTCCCGCCGGCGCCAGGTCGTCGAGGTACTCCCCCGCACCGGTCAGCAGCGTGGGATCCTCCAGACGCTGAACGGCGTTGCCCAAAATCGATCCTGCTGCTGCCATGACGAACCCCTTCGATGACGTGACGCCGAATGCCGGGACGCGCATTCGGCGTGCCCCCTGTGCGAACGCTACGCCAAACGACGGCGAAAGCTCTCACGGCAAGGCAAGGGGGTCAACACTCGTCAGGGGACTCGCGATCCCGCCTCTTCCTCGGTAGCGGTTCCTTCCATGACGATGCGACCGTGGCGCATCACGAGGGCGCGGTCGGAGACTGCGAGCGCGATCTCCACCGTCTGTTCCACCAGTAGGACAGCGGTGTTGTGTCGCTGGGCGAGCTCTCGAACCATCGTCAGCAGCTTCTCGGCGACGAGGGGCGCCAGTCCATGGCTCATCTCGTCGATCAGCAGCACCTTCGGGCGAAACAGCACTGCCTTGGCCAGCGCGACCATCTGCCCTTCTCCGCCCGAGAGCAACCCGACTCGTCGTGACATCAGCGGTGGGAGCGCCGGAAAGAGCTCGGTGACGTCGCTCATCGAGCTCCGCCACGGGTGGACGAGACGGAGGTTCTCGGCAACGGTGAGTTGCAGGAACAACCCACGATTGTCCGGCACGAAGGCGATGCCCAGCTGCCGTCAATCTCGGGAACCACTACTGATTAGCTGTTGAGGAAGCCGAGCTTGCGCGAGTCACCGAACTGTGGTGACGTGTCGCCATGGAGGTTTCACACTTCCGCACGTGCCCGTTGTGCGAGGCAACCTGCGGCCTCGAGATCACTGTTCGAGACGGCGCTGTCCAGCGGATTCGCGGCGACGTGGCCGACGTCTTCTCGCGTGGGTTCATCTGCCCGAAGGGCTCGACGCTCAAACAGCTGCACGAGGACCCCGACCGACTGCGGACTCCCCTCATCCGGCGAGGCGAAGGGCACGTTGAGGCGACGTGGGACGAGGCGTTCGCCGAGATCGACCGCCGGCTCAACGCCATCATCGCCGAGCACGGGCCGAACTCGGTTGGTGTGTACCTCGGCAACCCGAACGTCCACACACTGGGGTCGCTGTTCTGGATGCGCCCATTGCTGCACTCGCTCGGCTCGAGGAACATCTTCTCGGCTTCGACTGTGGACCAGATGCCACGGCACGTGTCCTCTGGACTCATGTTTGGCGACCCAAACGCGTTCGTCGTGCCGGATCTCGACCGCACCGACTACCTCCTGATGCTCGGCGCGAACCCGTACGAGTCGAACGGATCACTCGCCACTGCTCCGGACTGGCCCGGTCGACTCGAGGCGATTCGAGCTCGCGGCGGTCGGATCGTCGTGGTCGATCCGCGGCGGACACGCACTGCCAAAGCAGCCGACGAGCACCTCTCGATCCGGCCCGGTACCGATGCCTTGTTCCTGTGTGCGCTCGCCGGTGTCATCGCCGCGGAGGGTCCGGTGGACACCGGGGCGGCGACACCGCATCTGAACGGGCTCGATGAAGCGCTCAGCGCTGTCGGCGACTTCACACCCGAGGCAGTCGAAGAACGAACCGGCATCGCGGCCTGCGTCATCCGCCGCATCGCCCGCGAGTTGGCCACCGCGGATCACGCGGTGGTGTACGGACGCATGGGTGTCCATACCGTTCCGGGCGGAACGGTCGCATCATGGGCCACCGACCTGCTGACCACGATCACCGGCAACCTCGACCGACCAGGCGGAGGGATGTGGGGTCTCGGCGCCCACGCTCGTCCACGCCCGCCCGAGGGCACCCGCCGCGGGTATGGGATCGGCCGGTGGCGCAGCCGCGTCTCGGGCAGGGCGGAAGTCAACGGTGAGCTTCCCGTTGCGGTCCTCGCCGAGGAGATCGAGACCGAAGGGCCTGGACAGATCCGGGCCATGATCACGATCGCGGGGAACCCCGTGCTGACCACACCGAACAGCACGAGGCTCGACGCGGCCCTCGCGTCGCTCGAGTTGATGGTCAGTGTCGACATCTACCTCAACGAGACGACACGCCACGCGGACGTGGTCCTACCCGTTCCGTCGGCACTCGAGAAGAGCCACTACGACGCCGCCTTCTACAACCAGTCGCTGCGCCGGATCGCGAACTGGTCTCCGGCGGTGTTCAACACCGCGCAGCCGAGCGACAGTGAGGTTCTCGGGCGCCTGGCGCTCGTGCTGCGCGGCGAAGGACCGAACGGAGATCCCGCGGTGCTCGACGAGGAGCTCCTCAGCGGAATCCTCAAAAATGCGGTCGCGAACCCACATCAGAACGTGCACGGGCGCAACGCCGCGGAGCTTCGGCACATGGTCGAAGGCGACACTCCGCAAGATCGCATCGTCGATGCCCTGCTCCGCACCGGGCCGTTCGGCGATGGCTTCGGTTCCGAACCAGATGGGCTATCACTGGCGCTGCTCCAGGCGAACCCGCACGGTCTCGATCTCGGTCCGCTCGAGCCTCGACTTCCGAGCGTTCTGAACACGGTGTCCGGCAAGGTCGAGCTCGCACCACCCGAGATCATCGACGCCGCCCGGCGCATGCTCGACGACTCAACGACGCCGGACGGCCTCATGCTGATCGGCCGCCGGGACTTGCGCTCCGGCAACAGCTGGCTCCACAACATCGGCGTTCTGATGAAGGGCAAGGAGCGCTGCACGCTGCTGATCCATCCCGGCGATGCCGACGAACGTGGCCTCGCGACCGGCGATGTTGCGGTGATCGAGTCGCGCGTTGGCCGGCTCACGGCGCCCGTAGAGGTGACGGAGGAGATGCGGCTCGGTGTGGTGTGCCTCCCGTGGGGTTGGGGGCATGACGCGCCGGGAGCCCGCCTTCGCGTCGCTGCAGGCCGACCGGGCGTCAACTCGAACGTCCTGACCGACGGGTCCGTGCTCGATCCCGTGTCGGGCAACGCAACGCTCAACGGAATCCCGGTGACGGTCACCCGCCCCGTTTGAGCGAAGGTGAGGGCGAAGACCTCACACAATGCGAGCTCAGGGCGTCTACATGACATGACAGGCAAACCGACCTTCGAAACGATCGTCGCCACGCACGGACCGACCGTGCTGCGGGTCTGTCGTGCGGTCGTCGGAGCCGGTGAGGCAGACGACGCCTGGTCCGAGACGTTTCTCTCGGCGATACGGGCGTACCCGGACCTCCCGGCCGATGCGAACGTCGAGGCATGGCTGGTGACGATCGCCCACCGGAAGGCAATCGACATCACACGCCGAACCGCGCGCAACCCGATTCCGGTGGCCGCCCCGCCGGACGCACCGGGCCTCGGCGACGCCGAACAGTTCGGCCACGACACCGAACTTGTCGGCGCATTGGAGCATCTCACGCCGAAGCAGAGGCAGGCCGTCGCCTACCACTATCTCGGCGGGCTGCCATACACCGAAGTCGCCGCCATCATCGGCGGCAACACGAATGCCGCTCGCCGCGCGGCCGCCGATGGGATCGCCAACCTCAGGCGCACGTATCCCGGCGCAAGCACCAAAGAAAGGACTGCCCAGTGAACACCGAATCTGAACTGACCGCCGCCCTCGCGCGGGGCTTGGACGACACCCCCGACCACCTCCGTCGGCTGCACGACCGGCTTGCCGCCGCTGCCCAAGCCGAAGGAGTCCTCGATGTCGCCTACCGGACAGTCGACTCCCCCGTGGGCTCACTGTTGCTCGCCGCGACCGACCTCGGGCTCGTCCGGGTCGCCTACGACATCGAAGATCACGAGACAGTGCTGCAGGCGCTGGCCGACCAGATCAGCCCACGCGTCCTGAGTTCCGCGGCACGACTGGATGAGGTCGTCCGCGAGCTCGACGAATACTTCGAAGGTCGACGCCGCACCTTCGACGTAACTCTCGATTGGCGGCTGTCGAAGGGCTTCCGCAGTACCGTGCTCCACGCCCTTCCCGGCATCGGCTACGGCCACACCGCGAGCTATGCCGACGTCGCCCAACTGGCCGGCAACCCGAAAGCAGTCCGAGCAGTCGGCTCGGCGTGCGCCACCAACCCGCTGCCGGTTGTCGTGCCGTGTCACCGTGTCGTGCGCTCGGACGGGGCGATGGGTGGCTACCTCGGCGGGGTCGAAGCCAAGCGCACCCTGCTCGGTCTCGAATCCGCGGCATGACGGCTCCCTCGGGATCTCTCGACGTCTGGGAACAACGCGTGGAGGCGGCCGACTGGAACACGATTCACGCTGAGCTCGACGAGATCGGTGGCGCGCTCATTGGTCCGTTGCTGAGTGCGGGCGAGGCCGCCGAGCTTGCCGCTGTGTACAGCGACGACTCGAGGTTCAGATCGACGATCGACATGGCGCGGTACCGCTTCGGTGAAGGCGAGTACCGATACTTCACGCCACCTCTTCCCGAACCCCTAGACGCGCTGAAGCGAGCCCTCTACTTGCGGCTGCGGCCCATCGCCCGGCAGTGGTGGGCGAAGCTCAATCGAGAGGCGCCGTGGCCCGAAAGCCTCGGCGACTGGCTGGCGATGTGTCACGCCGCCGGACAGACCAGATCAACCGCGACCCTCCTCAAATACGGTCCGGGCGATTGGAACGCGCTGCATCGTGACCTGTACGGCGACCTGGTCTTCCCGCTCCAAGTCGTGATCCACCTCACCGTCCCCGGGGTCGACCACACCGGGGGCGAGTTCGTCCTCTACGAACAGCGACCGAGGGCTCAGTCCCGGGCCACCGCCATCGTGATCCCGCATGGTCACGGACTGGTGTTCACCACCCGCGACAGGCCCATCGCCTCAACGCGCGGTTGGACCGCGGCGGCGATTCGCCATGGTGTCTCCGTGATTCGATCGGGTCACCGACTCTGTGTCGGTCTCGTCTTCCACGACGCCGCCTGAGCGTCAACGGGCGAGATCGCGGAACGGGAGCTCACGATCGGGTTCTGGCTCGCGGGGCAACCCGAGCACGCGGTCGCCGATGATGTTGTGCTGCACTTCGTCGGTTCCTCCGGCAATCGACTGCGCCGGCACCGAAGTGAGCACCTCGGCGATCACGCCGTCGAACGGCGACTGCGGTCCGGTCAACATCGCCTCACTAGGACGCAGGCGGGCCCGCTCGAGGTCAGTCGTTGGATCGATCGCGGACCCGGTCGATCATGTCGTCGGCCTTGTCCTTGACGTCGCCGAGAAGCTCCTTGGCCTTCCCGGCCCTCTCGTCGGCCTTGCCTTCCTTCTTGAGCCTGTCGTTGTCAGTGAGATCGCCGGCGGCCTGCTTGATCCGGCCCTTGGCTTGATCGAGATCCTTGTCCATCGTGTGCAGCTTTCTGTGGGTATGGCGGGTAATGGTCTGCTTGCGGGGTACCCGACCGACTCATGAGCCAA
>JANMRB010000105.1:0-2031 GCA_031370825.1 Ilumatobacteraceae bacterium | reverse complement strand
CGGTCGGTGATGATCCGGCGTTCGTTGTGGCGGGTCGCGATCTCGTCGCCGACATGAACCTCGTAGGCGCCGGCGGTGACGTGTCGGGTGTCCGGGTCGATTTCGCCAGCCTTGATGCGGGTCCGTTGACAACGCTCGTTGAGTCGTTCGGCAGCTTCGTTGGTCGGCGTCATCAGCAATGTCTTCTTGCCAGCGGCGCGGAGTTCCCACCAGCGTTCGACGCTGGCTCGCTCCATCTGCACGAGGGTCCCACCGTAGAGCCGGCCGTGGGCGTCATAGATCTCCGCGACCGCAACATCACCACGGCGCAGGAGGAGGCTGGCCTCTCGTTCCCATTCCTCGTCGAACCGGTGGGGATGATCGAGTTCGATCGCGCCGAAGGTGTCGACCAGCAGACCGAACATGCCACCGCGTCCGACCGCCGAGAACAGCAATGGGTCGCCGACCAACGCGAGCCGCCAGCCCTTCAGGTCCGCGAGGGCAGCCAGCTCCGCGAGCTTCGCAGTTGCCATCATCCCGGCCTCGTCCACGATCACGCTCGCCCCGACCGGGAGGTCGTAGCGGTGATCGGGTGGCCGGGCGAGGCGATGCTCGATGAGCAACTTGTCGAGCGTGTCAGCCACGACTCCGGTCTCCTCCTGGAGGACCTCAGCAGCGGTGGCCGACGGAGCGACACCGAACAACACCCGACCGTCGGCTCGGAGCTGCGCCACTGCCGGCGAGAGCGCGGTGGTCTTGCCCGTGCCGGCCGGGCCGACAACCAGAACGAGATCCGCGTGTCCCGCGACCGCGCAAGCGGCCTCCGTCTGGGCGACGTTCAACTCGATCGTGCTCCGGGTCGCCGCGGCGGGTTCGTCCGGACCGTCGTGGACGAAGCGACGGTCGGCCCATTCGATCAGTGCACGTTCCTGGTCGAGGATCGCCTGCGTGGTCAACGCCCGGTCAACGACCGCCTCGGTCACCGGTCGACCGTCACGGCGCAGCAACGCATCGGAAGGAATCGGCCGAGAGACATCGACGCACCGACTAGCGACGATCTCGTCGACGACACCGTCGAGCCAACCCGCAAGTTGTGCGGCCGTCGCTGCGGTTGCTGTTGGCACGACAGCTCCGAGTTCACGGTGCAGTTCGGTGGGCCTCCACGTCGACTGCTTCTCCCCCATCGCCTCGATCGTCTCATCGATCATCACCGAACGAGTTGCCGCGTCGATTCCTCGGCGCTCTGTGACCTGCTCGACCGCATTCGATCCGACTGCGACGGGATCGTGCCCGAGCAAGCGTGTCTGCTCCGCCCATGCCGCATGGAGAGCAGCTGCTTCGACAGAGTGCGCTTTCGCCGGGCGGCTGTCGATCGCTGCTTCTCGTTCAAGCTTCCAGCGCTCTCGAGGTGTCGGCTCTCGTCCCAGCGTGTCGATGAACCGGTCGAGCTTGTCGTCGATCCGCCGACGAACATCTGCGGTGCGCGCGGAGAACTCGACGATGACGTCCTCGGGGACATCACGAATCTCAGCGATTCCGTGTTCCGGGTCGTGCCACCGGACGCCGAACCGTCGGGTCAGCTCCGAACGCAGGCATGCGTGATAGATCGCCGACAGCGACTGCTGATCGTGCTTGATCAACCGAGCGTCCAAAGCAAGCCAACGCCCATCCGGAGACTTCACACGGTTGGCGATCACCAGATGTGTGTGCAGTTGCGGGTCAAGTGCTCGGCTGGTGTGCTGTCGAAAGGCTGCGGCCACGATTCCTTCGGCGTCGACCACGGCGACGTCGCCGCCGATCCGGTAGCGGGTATGAGCGTGACGCTCGATCCACACCGCCAACGCGCCCACCGCATTCGTGCGCGGCAAGAACATGGCGTCGGGTTTCGATGTCGCCGAGTGCGAACAACACGGACACGGACTTCGGCGCCGATGCCGTCACGTCGAACCCGCGGACCGACTTGTCGTCGTAGCTACGACCGAGATGGCGATCGGGTCGACTTGGATCCATGCCGGCCATGAGCACGACGAACGCTTCGTCGTCGACCTCGCC
>JANMRB010000080.1:0-2480 GCA_031370825.1 Ilumatobacteraceae bacterium | reverse complement strand
GTGATCACGAAGTCATCCCCCAATACCTCTGCCACGACATGACATCCGCCACAGCCGACCACCACTATCCTGCGCCCATGGTGCAGCTCGACTCCGTGGGATCCGACCTGCTCAAAGCCGCCAGCGACCTGCTGGCCAGCGAAGGTCCCGGCGCCTTGACGGTACGACGGATCGCCAATGCCGCCGGTGTCAGCACGATGAACGTCTATTCACGCTTCGGCGGCAAGGACGGCGTCGTCGAACACCTCTTCGTCGAAGGCTTCCGTCGGCTGGGAGCCGCCATGAGCTCGGTCACGAGCACGCACGACCCGGTTGCCGACATCTTGTCGTGCGGCATGGCCTATCGACAGTTCGCCATCGACAACCCGACGCTCTACTCGGTGATGTTCGACCGGGTCGTGCCCGACTATCTGCCGACGATGGACGCACACATGCTGGCCGGCGCCACGCTCGGTCTGCTCGCCACCCGGCTGGAGCGGGCCATGACCGCAGGTGCTCTCCGGTCCAGCGATCCGCTGCCAACCGCCGCACTGGTGTGGGCCACCTGCCACGGCGTCGTCAGCCTGGAACTGAAAGAGGTCGGCCCGACCGCGATCGACTGGCCCGACGTGTACGACCGGGCGATGAAGATGATCATCGCGGGTCTGGCGTGAGCAGTCGGCTCGGCCATCTCACCTGGACCGACCTGTGGGGCCTGGCGCCTCGCCCGATCATCGCCGTGCCGATCGGGTCGTTCGAGCAGCACGGGCCACATCTGCCGTTGGACACCGATACCCGCATCGCCAACGCTCTCGCCGAAGGTCTCGTTGCCTCGTTCGAGCCGGGAGATGTGCTGATCGGTCCGACGCTGACCATGAGCTCCAGTGGCGAGCATGCAGGATTTCCGGGCACGCTCTCGATCGGTGCCGATGTCGTCGAACATCTCATCGTCGAGCTCGTCCGCAGCGCCGACTGGTCCGGCGGCGTCGTGTTGATCAACGGCCACGGTGGCAACGCCCGCCCGGTTCAACGTGCCGTCAACAAGCTGCTCGGCGAGGACAGACGGGTGCTCGCCTGGTGGCCGCACGTTCGTAACGGCGATGCCCACGCGGGCGAATCGGAGACATCGATGATGCTGGCGATCGCCCCAGCTCTCGTTCGAATGACGAAAGCCGAGGTGGGTCGGCCCGAACCCTTGGTCGACCTGATCGACGAGTTGCGGGCCAATGGCGTGCGGGCGGTGAGCCCCAACGGCGTGCTCGGCGATCCGCGCAAGGCAACCGCCAACCACGGCAAGGCTTTGCTGACACGATTGATCATCGACCTCGTCGCAGCGGTCGACGAATGGCGCGCATGACTGACGTGTTCAGTCTCGACGGGTCGTATCGTCGCCACGATCGCGTCGTGATTGCCGGTTCACCACTGCGCCTGTTTCGTCTGTCACCCGCCGGGCAGCGCATCGTCGAAGCGATCGAGAAGAACGAGACGCTGCCTCCGACGCACAAGAAGCTGACGGATCGTCTGCTGGACGCGGGCGCCATTCACCCCAATCCGACCGAATCCGCGCATCGCGCAGCGGATGTGACGGTGGTGGTCCCGGCATTCAACGACCTCCCGGGGGAGTTTGGCCACAAGGGTGAGTTGATCGTCGTCGATGACGCCAGCGATCCCCCGCTGCAACCCGTCGCCGGGAGCCGAAGGATCCGCCTGGCCGACAACCGCGGGGCCGGGGCTGCTCGCAATGCGGGGTTGGCGGAGGTGACCACGCCGCTCGTCGCATTCGTCGACACCGATGTCGATGTCGATGACCAATGGCTCGACGCACTACTGCCGCATTTCAGCGATCCTTCGGTTGCACTCGTGGCCCCGCGGGTGGCCTCCACAACGGGTACTTCGACGTTGGCGCAGTACGAGACCGCCAGGTCACCTCTGGACCTCGGTGACCAGGCGGCACGAATAGCGGCCGGAACCCGCGTCAGCTACGTGCCCGGCGCGGCGTTGGTCGTGCGAACGGAGATGCTGCGGGCGATCGGTGGGTTCGACGAATCGCTGCGCACTGGCGAGGACGTCGACATGGTGTGGCGCTTGATCGATGCCGGCCACCGGTGCCGCTACGAACCGCTGACGACCGTGCACCACCGGCCGCGCTCTACGTTGCCAGCGCTGATCCGCCAGCGCTTGGCCTATGGCCGCTCGGCCGCCGCGTTGGACCGTAAGCACCCGGGCGCTGTCGCACCGCTGCGGATGAGCGGCTGGAGCGCCGCCGTTTGGGCGCTGGTGTTCGCTCGGCGATCGGCTACCGCTGCAATCGTCGCGGCGGGCACCATCGTGGTCTTGCGCCGCAAACTCCACGACCTGCCGGCACAGGAGTCGGTTCGGCTCGCGGGTCTCGGTCACCTCCACGCCGGACGTCAAGTGGCGGGCACCCTGACCCGCGCGTGGTGGCCAGTGGCACTGTTGGTCGCGCTCCTCGTTCCACGAGCCAGGCCTGCGCTACTCGC
>JANMRB010000071.1:0-22616 GCA_031370825.1 Ilumatobacteraceae bacterium | reverse complement strand
CGATCGCGATGCCGTGCACGGCGCGGTGTCCGCTCTTCGCCCGGACGTCGTCATCAACTGTGCTGCTTGGACGGCAGTGGATGCGTGCGAGGGCGATCCTGATCGGGCCATGACGCACAACGCGCTCGCTGTCCGCTGGCTAGCCGAGAGCTGCGACCGAACACACGCCCGACTCGTCCACCTCAGCACCGACTACGTGTTCGACGGGTTGCTGGACCGGCCGTACAACGAGTCCGACGTCCCCGCGCCGCAGAGCGTCTATGGCGCATCGAAGTTGGCTGGCGAGCGCGAGGCATTGGCTCTTGGGACCTCCGCCACGATTGTTCGCACCTCATGGGTCTGCGGCCAGAACGGATCCAACATGGTGAAGACGATCATGCGGTTGGCCGGCGAACGAACGGAGCTGGCCTTTGTCGACGACCAGGTCGGCAACCCGACCTTCACCGCGGATCTGGCACCCATGATCCGCCGCCTTGCCCTCGACCGGCGCAGCGGTGTCCACCACGTCACCAATCAGACTTCGACGAGTTGGTACGGCTTCGCTCGCGAGGTGGTGGCGGCGATGGGCAAGGACCCCGACATGGTCCGGCCGATCACGACAGTCGAGTTGCAACCACCACGGCCGGCGCGGCGGCCTCCCAACAGCGTGCTCGACAACATGGTCCTGAGGTCGGCCGGTTTGGCGCTGCTCCGCGATTTCCCCGAGCCGCTCCGCGAGACGGTGAAAGCACTGTCGTAGCAAGGGGCGTCTGTTATTGTTCGGCCCCGAATGATCGACCGTGGGGGTTCTGGTCAGAGGAGGGGAATCGCATGTCTGTAGACGCTCCAAAGCTCGCGGGAGGGCAGCTCAGCACCGTCGACTGTGTCGCACAGTCACTGGCAGTGGGCCCGGTCTTCTCCGGTGGCGTGTTGGGTGGTCTGCTTGCCTTCGTGCTGGCGCCCGGCGCCGGACCGTTCGTCATCCTGCTGACCACCGTCGGTGTGCTCGGCATCGGATGGACCCTCAGTGAGTTCGCCAAGCGGTACAGCGGCTCGGGGACCGTGTACGAGTTCATCGCTCATTCGCTCGGCAAGCGCGCCGCGGCGTTCAGTGCCGGCGTGTACCACCTCGCTGCGATCGCCCTGTCGGGCCCCGGCATTGCCATCATCGGCGGGCTGTGGGCCAAGACCTTCTTCAACGATCACATGAACCTCGACGCGCCGTGGTGGTTGTGGGCACTGATCATCTCCGGTCTCATGTATGTCGCCAACATCCTGGGTGTGAGGATCTCGGTGAAGGCGCAGCTGACCTTGATCGTGCTGTCGATCATCCCGTTCCTCATCCTGGCGGTGAAGGTCATCGCCGACGGCGGGCCGGCAGGCAACAGCCTCAAATCGTTCACTCCCGGAAACGTGGCCGAGGGCGGCTCGGTGTTCAAAGGTTTGCTGTTCGCGATCCTGATGTTCATCGGTTTCGAACTTGCTGCCGCACTCGGCGAGGAGACGAAGGATCCGAGGCGTTCGATTCCAAAGGCCGTCGTCGCGACCATCCTCATCGTCGGAGCCTTCTACCTGATCACCCAGTACACACTGGCCATCGGCTCGACCGAAACGGCTACCGACTTCGTCCCGATGGCCGATCTCTATCTCAATCGTTTCTTCGCGGTGTGGATCGACCTTGCAATCCTCCTCGACATCCTCGCAGTCGGCATCGGATTCCAGCTCGCCGCGGCGAGGGGCCTCTTCACGCTGTCTCGTGACGGCCTTCTGCCGAAGCCTCTGTCGAAGCTGAACAGAAGATCCCTCCCGTCCCAGGCCAGCCTTCTCATCCTCGTCATCACCATCGTCACGACGGTCATCGCCTTGACGAAGTACGGAACGGATCTCGTGGATCCCACCGGCCCGGCCGCCTTCTTCAACACTGAGGTCTTCAACGCCTTCCTGATCGCCTCGCGCATCGGCGGTTTCCTGATCTCCGTCGTCTACATCGTGCTGTGCGTCGGCGCCCTCAAGAACTTCGCCATGCGTCGGCCGATCGATCTCATCGCTGCGGTGGTAGGCCTGGCGACGGTGGTGCTGGCCATCTACTCGCAGTTCTGGAAGGAAACAGCACCCGTAGCGTCGGAGCTGTGGGGCCGGCACCTGGCGCTGATCTTGTTGGCCGTCGCAGCGATCTGGGCCGTGGCCAGCAGAAAAGAAGCGATCGACAACGTCGGGCAGCACACGGTCCACCACCAAGACCCTGCTTCGACCGGACCAATGGCGGACATTGCCTGACACCGCTAGCGTCGCCGGCCATGACGAATCGACGCGTTCGAGTGATGTGGTCCGATCTCAATGGGCTGTCGCATGGTCGATACGTGCCGCACTCGCGGTCGAGCGAGCACGGTCATCACGCCGTCACCACCCTGACGATGAGCACCGACCGCGACATCCTCCCCGTGGACGGATATGGGCCCGATGTCGGCTTCGCCGATATGTCGACCGTTCCGGTCGCCGAGTCCGTCCGCCCGGGATGGGAGGTCGATACCGACGTGGCCGTTGCCGACCTCGAGTACAGGGGCGAGCCATTGGCGTTGTGTCCTCGGGGCGCGCTGAAGCGTGCGGTCGACGCCTGGGCGTCGCTCGGCTACGAACCGCATCTCGGGTTCGAGATGGAGTTCTACGTGATGCAGCCCGACGAGCACGCGCCGGGAGGCTTCGGTCCGTTGCACCTGCCGTCGCACCGCGTCTACGGCGTCGGCCTCGGTGGCGATAACACCGGCTTGATGTTCGATCTGTACGACGCGGCCGAGGCGTCGGAGCTCGACATCGAAGGAATCATGGGTGAGTTCCATCCAGGACAGATGGAGCTGAACCTGAGATACGGGCCGGCGCTCGACGCCGCGGACCGGGCGTTCATGTGCAAAGAGATGACCCGCGAGGTCGCGGCCCGCAAGGGCTACTGGATCACGTACATGGGCCGGCCGATGGCCCATCTCGTGGGAAGTGGTCTGCACGTCAACTTCTCGGTGACACCGGTTCACAGCGGCGCTAACGCCTTCGACGATCCGACGGCCGACCACGGGTTGTCAGCTCTGGCGAGGCAGTGCATCGGTGGTGTGATCGCTCATCACGAGGGGATGGCGGCCATGTCCGCGCCGTTGATCAACAGCTACAAGCGGCTCGTCCCGGGGATCATCGCCGGCTACTGGGCCAACTGGGGTCTCGACAACCGGATCAGCACCTACCGAATCCCATCCGAGCGTGGGGCGGCGACGCGGATCGAGAATCGCATGCCCTGTGGCAGCGCCAATCCATACCTCGCCGCGGCCGTGATGCTCAACGCGGCATTGCTCGGAGTCGTCGATGGGCGCGATTGTGGAGATCCACAGATCGGCGACGGTGACGAGGCGCCCAACACGGACCGCCACACGCCTCATGATCTGAAGGAAGCACTCGCTGCCTTGGAGGCCGACACCGTTCTTTGCGAGGCCATGGGTGCGGATCTCGTCAAGGCATTCCTCACGATCCGCAAGGACGAGCTGGCGAAGTGGGAAGCGGCGGTCGGCACATGGGACGTCGACTCGATCTCGGCGTGGGAGCTGGAGAAGTACCTGCCGTTCTACTAACGCTCGTCACACGAGCAGTTCGGTGGCAAGGCCATCGAGGAGCCGGTCGAGGGCGAAGACGAAGCGATCGTCGGCAGTTCCCGGGTAGAGCGACTTCGCCGTGCCGACCGAATGCGGGAATGCGTTCGCGTCGAGCGCGGCATAGTCGGACCGCCATTCGGCGTAGATCGCGTCGCGTGCCGCCGGCACCATCGACGCCATGGTCGCATCGATCGCCGCCGAACCGACGGTCAGTTCGATCACGGCGTGGTATGCCCGCGCCGAGGCATCGGGGTCGAACCCGGCTCGGCGCAACTGGCCGAGGATCGTCTCTGTGATCAACAGCTCATTTTCGTGCCGAGGGGGAGCGCCGCGGACCAAGGCAGCCAGCGCCGGATGGGCGAGGTTGGCGGCGCGGATGCGGATGCAGAGGTCGCGGATGCAATCGCGCCACGACGAAGTCGGAAGATCGTCGACCAGTCCAACGAGGCTGCGGTCGCCCATCGCCCGGAGCAACTCGTCCTTGCTGCGAAAGTGGCGGTAGATCGCCGTGGGGTCGGCATCGAGAGCTTCCCCGAGCTTGCGGACCGACAGGTGCTCGAAACCCACGTCCCCGATCACGTTGATGGCAACCGAGACGATGAGGTCCCGTGTCAGTCTGGCCATCAGTCGTAGAGGCGAGCCGTCGCCAAACGCTCCAGGCACACCTCGGCGCTCCAAGGCAGCATCAGCGATCCCAGCCGAGCGTCGCGGTACATGCGCTCGAGCGGGAGATGTTTCAGCATTGCCTGGCCGCCACAGACCCGAATTGCCGACGAGGCGACCTCAGCGGCGTGTTCCATCACCGTGTACGCGGCCGACCAGCCGAGCACGAGGTCGTCTTCACTCGGATCGATCGTCGCCTCGTCGATCGCCCGATAGAGCAGTGCTCGTGCCTGCTGGTGTCTCAATTGCATGTTGGCCCAGCCAACTTGTTTCATCGGATGGTCCCTCCTGGCGCCGGCACTCTGGCCCGGGAGCTCGCCGCGAAGGTAGGAACGGGTGGTGTCGAGCACGCCCTGTGTCAGTCCCAGATAGCTCGGGCACAACGAGAGGAACAGCCATGGATAGCGTTCCGCAGCTTGGTTGTAGATACCCGCCGGAAGCCACTCGTTGCCGGCCGGGACGAAGGCATCGTCCATCAGCAGGGTCCGCGACACCGTGCCGCGCATGCCGAGCGGATCCCAGTCGTCCACGGAGGTGACACCCTCCGCATCGGCGGGCACGCCGAGGAAGCGGATCGTGTCGTCCCCTGCAACTTGGCAGATGACGTTGTAGAAATCCGCAGCTCCCGACAGCGAGGCGAAGATCTTGCGACCGGTGACTCGCCAACCGTTCTCGACCGGCCGGGCGCGGGTGGCGACACCGCTCGTGGCTCCGGGAGCGAGGCCCTCCGAGAACGGCTGACTGTGGATGTGCCCCCGCTCGACGACTCCGCGGAACATGCTCGTCCTGATGCGCTCGTGCGTGGCGCGTTCGTCGTCCGACATCGTCAACAAGTCGGCGACCTGGCCGCACCACAGCATCGTCGCGTTGTGCATGTTGAAGGTCAGCGCCGTCGCACCGCAATAGCGACCGATCTCTTCGCTGATGCGGACGTAGTCGGCGTAGCTCGCCCCGAGCCCGCCGTGCTCGATGGGAACGCACACTGCCAGCAGACCGTTGCGGCGGAAGTCGGCGAAGTTCTCGAACGGGAAACTTGCTTCCCGGTCGTAGCGCACGGCGCGCTCGGCGAGGACCGGACCCATGGCGCGGACCAGGTTGACCAGTTCGGCGCGATCGACCGTCATGAGCTGATTGTGGATGGCTCGCCGACGATTGTCAACACCGTTGACAACAACTGCTGATCAGGCAAGACTGGGCGGGTGACCACGGCGAGGGACATCGACGGAGCACCGTTCGCGTGGCGCGAATCCGGGCCGATCGCGGCCGCCGGTCCGGTGCTCGTGCTGCTGCACGGCCTTGGTGGCAGTCGCTTGTCGTGGGAGCCGCAACTGCAGAGCTTGGGCAGTGCTCATCGCGTTGTTGCGTGGGACATGCCCGGGTACGGCGGGTCTGCACCCATCGAGGGTCAGCCGACGTTCGAGTCTCTCGCCGATGCGGTCATCGATTTCTTCGAGGCGATCAGTGCCGAGATGGTCCACCTCGCCGGAATCTCGTTCGGCGGGATGATCGCCCAATATGTCGCGGCGCGGCACTCGTCGCGGCTCGCCAGTCTGACGCTGCTGTCGACGAGCCCGGCTTTCGGCCTCGACGGAACGAAGCCCGCCGAATGGCGTGCCGCACGTCTGGCCCCGCTGGAGGAAGGTCTCGAGCCGGCTGACTTCGCCTTGGACGTGCTCACCTCCATCGCCGGACCCAACATCTCGCCGGCGGCCCTCGAGGGGCAACGTGCGGCTATGGCCCGCGTGTCCGGAACGGCGATGCGACAATCGATCGATTGCCTCGTGACCCACGACAGCCGCGAGCTGTTGCCCGCGATCGACGTGCCGACAATCTGTGCAGTGGGCGAGCTCGACAGCGAGACACCCGTCTCCTACGGCTACGCGCTGGCCGACCTCATCGCGCATGCACGACTCGTTGTGGTGCCGGATGCCGGGCATCTCCTCAACGTCGAGTCCCCTGACGCTGTCAACGAACTGCTCGACGAACAGATGCACGGGACCACGACTTGGAGCACAAACTCATGACCGAGTGGCGTTACATAGCTGCCTTCGCCGCCCACTTCGCCCGCTGCGACCTGATCGATGGGGAGGTCGTGGCACTTCTCAGTGAGACCCAAAGCCGCCCGGTCCTGGTCGAGACCGCCAGGCTCGCCGCTCAATCGCTTGGTGGTCGGGTGTTCGACATCGTGGTGCCGTCGCCGGTGTCGGCACACTCGGTCCCGATTCGCTCGACCGGGGCGTCACAGGCGATTGCGGGCAATGCCAGTGTCGTCGCAGCGCTGTCGAGCGCCGGCATGGTGATCGACTGCACGGTCGAGGGGCTGCTGCATGCACCGGAGCTCGGCAGCATCCTCGGCGGTGGTGCACGCGTGTTGATGATCTCCAACGAGCACCCCGACATCTTCGAACGGCTGGGCTGGGACGCGGACCTGCCGCGCCGCGTCGAGGTTGCCCACCGGTGGTTACGGCAAGCGGACCAGATGAGGGTCACCAGCGAGGCCGGTACCGATCTGACGATCAACCTTGCCGGTGCGTTCACTGCCGGTTCGACCGGTGTGACCTCCGGGCCAGGGTCCATCGCTCATTGGCCCGGCGGGTTGGTGATCGCCTTCCCTGCCGCGAACAGCGTCAATGGCACGTTGGTCATGACCGCCGGCGATATCAACCTCACCTTCAACCGTATCGTCGAATCGCCGATCAAACTGACCATCGTCGACGATCACATCACCATGGTGGACGGCGATGGTGTCGATGCCCAGCTCTTCCGCTCGTATCTCGCTTCGTTCGGGGATCGGGCCAGTCATGCCACCAGCCACGTCGGCTGGGGCATGAACGAAGCAGCGCGGTGGGAGACCGTCGAGTTGTACGACCGCCGCGAAACCTGGGGCACCGAGGCACGCGCTGTCGCCGGAAACTTCCTGTACTCGACAGGTGCCAACGAGGTAGCCGGCCGATTCACGGCGGGTCATTTCGATCTGCCGATGCGACATTGCACGATTGAGCTCGACGGCAAGAACGTTGTCGAGCAGGGCCAACTGGTCGCCGCGCTGCGCAGTTGTCAGTAGGCAGCAAGCGCCGCGTGCTCGACGCGCTGAGCCTTTGACATGTCGGCGATCTCGTCGATCTCTTCCTTCTGGAACCCGGCCATCTCGCGAAACTTACGGGCGAGATGGATTGCCGCGTCGTGACCTTCGCCGCGCGTTCCGCGGAAGTTGAACAGGCTGTCGACAGTGCGTTGGAACTCCAAGGCTCAGGTCTGGCGATCCTTGTCGTCCTTTGTCAGCTCGCGAAGCCAATTGCTGCCCATCTTCACGTGGGTCACCTCGTCGGCCAGCATCCAGTCCTCGCAGAAGTACAGCACTGGATCGTTCATCTCTCCAGCGAAGTCGCGCATGGTCGTGAAGACGTCGATCGCCAGACCTTCGAGGGCGCGATTGACGCCGGCGAGCCTGAACACCGGGTCCGCGTGGCAGGCAGCCTCGAACAACGTCACCGCTTCGCTGAACTCGCCGATCTCGGTGCCCATGTGCTCACCCAGCCGCAGGCTGATCTCGACGTGGCGAGCCTCGTCCCAGCACTGCCTGGCCATGTCGAGCTTCATCTGCAGCGGCGTCTCGTCGGTCGTGTAGTCGAACGCCGTGCGACCGGCGCCCTCGAGGGCTTGGATCTCGCCCACGAAGATCCCGTGCATCTGCCGTCGAGCCCGGTCGAACGACTCTGACGACTCGGGATCCATCCGACGGTCCTGCCCGAGATCGTTGGGCCTTCGATCGGCGAACCGCTCCTCGGTGGAGATGCGGTTGAAGCGACGATCGCGCTGCAATGCGCTCGGGGGCAACTGCGTTCGCATAGGAAAAGCGTAGACCACACGCTGTGCCGATCGCCTGCGGTGCGGGCATGATTGGGGCCGTGCGAGTTGCTTACACACTGGAACAATGCTGGCATCGGGTCCCAGGTGGCACCGGTGTGGCGGCAATGCGGATCGCTGAGGCGATGTCAGCCGAGGAGGACGTGACGCTGCTGGGTGTTGCCGGCCGGCACCGTCATGTACCCAGCGAACCGTGGTCTCCAGCTGTACCAATCGCTCATCTCCCTGTCGGCGGACCTCTGCTCTACGACATGTGGCTTCGCGGGAACTGGCCGAAGGTCGAGCGCGCCACGGGTCGCGTCGATGTCGCCCACGCGACGACCCTGATCCCGTGCGCGACCGATGCGCCGATGGTCGTCACCGTCCACGACCTGGCGTTCCTGCACGATGCCTCGCAGTTCACCAGGCGTGGCAACAGGATCTTCCGCCGCAGCCTCGACAAGATTCGTCATCGGGCCGATCTGATCCTGTGCAGCAGTCAGGCGACCATGGACGATTGCGCGGCCGCCGGCCTCCCGGCAGACCGCCTGCGTCTCGTGCCATTAGGGGTCGATGTGGCCAAGGTCGACAGTGCCGAAGCGGCCAGGGTCACCGCGCTCTACGGACTCCCCCCTCGGTACCTTCTCTTCGTCGGGACGGTCGAACCTCGCAAGAACCTGCGCGGACTGGTTGCTGCTGTTGCACGACTCGAAGATCCACTTCCGTTGGTCGTCGCCGGCGCGGAGGGGTGGGGTGATGTCGACATCGAACCCGGTGGGGACGTCAGGTTCATCGGCTTTGTGCCGGCCCCGGACCTCGCGGGGTTGTACGCAGGCGCCGACGTCTTCTGCTATCCGAGTGAGCGGGAGGGTTACGGTCTCCCGGTCCTCGAGGCCATGGCCCAGGGCACACCGGTCGTCACGAGCCGAGGTACCGCGACGGAGGAGGCGGCCGGAGGCGCAGCAGTGCTCGTCGATCCACTCGATCCGGACGATATTGCCAGGGGGATCTCGGAGGCCGCTGCCCGCCGCGAAACGCTGTCGGCCGAAGGCGTGGCACGCGCCGATCGGGCGACGTGGCGCGAAACGGCGCGACTGACTGCCGAGGCGTACCGGGAGTTGTGCTGATGGCAGACCCGGCGATTGCCGTCAATCTGCTGTGGTGCGTGCCTGGCGACGTCGGCGGGTCGGAGGAGTACCTCGTTCGACAGATGCAGGGGCTCGCCGAATCCGGTTCGCGGTTGCGCCCGACGTTGTACGTCGTCGACGGCTTCACCCAGGCGCACCCGCAGTTGGCCGAGCTGTTTCCGACCGTGGTCGCGTCGTTCGATGGGATCTCGCGTGCGCGACGCATCGCCGGCGAGATCACATGGTTCAGGCAACAGACCTCCGCTGCCGATCTCCGCCACCACGGCGGCGGAGCTGCACCGCTCGGCGCGGTCCGTCCGTATGTCCTCACCATCCACGACCTCCAATATCGGAGGTACCCCGAGTACTTCAGTCGAACGAAGCGGGCGTACCTCGCCTCGATGATCGGGCGCTCTGTGCGCCGGGCCCGAATCGTTGCCGTGCCCAGCGAGTACGTGCGCGATTCGGTGATCGAGGCATATCGGATCGCTCCGGCCAACGTGCGAGTGGTGCCGCACGGATTCCAACCCGATCTGCTGACGGAGGTCACCGGCGAGGCCGAGTTGCGCCAGCGGTACACGCTCGGAGACGGACCCGTGATCGTGTACCCCGCAGTGACTCATCGCCACAAGAACCATCGGTTCCTGATCGAGCTGCTGGCCTCGTCGTGGCGCAGCCCCGATCTTCGCCTGGTGCTGACCGGTGGACGTGGCGCGGCCGAGCCGGCAGTGGCAGCCGCAACGGATCCGCGCATTCGCCGGCTCGGCCGAGTTCCAGCGGCGGATCGCAACGGTCTGCTGAAGATGGCGGAAGCGATGGTCTTTCCGAGCCAGTACGAAGGGTTCGGCGCACCGCTGATCGAGGCCATGGCTCTCGGCTGCCCCGTGATCGCGTCGGACTCGACATGCATCCCTGCAGTTCTCGATGGTGCCGGTCTCGTCCTCCCGTTGACCACCGCGGCATGGGCCGATGCTCTCGATCGAGTGGTCGGCGATCGCGCCGCGATCATCGCCGCCGGGCTGTGCCGCGCCGAAGCATTCACTGCTCGCGCATCCGGCGCGGCATTGGCGGATGTCTACGCGGCTGCGTTGGACGAGTCATGAAGCCGGACCGCCTCCGCATTGCCGTCCTGTGTCCGCACTTCACTCCGGACACCGCGCCGACCGGTGAGGTGATGACGAGGATCGTCGTCGAGCTGGCCGCACTCGGCCATGAGTTGCACGTTGTCACCGCCCTCCCGTGGTATCGCGGCCATGCGATCGAACGCGGATGGGAAGGTAAGTGGATGCGTCGCGAGGCCACCGAGTGGGGCTCGATCACGCGAGTGAATCCGTTCCCGGGAGCCGACAGGCGAAACCTTGTTCGCCGTGCCGCCGGCTTCGCCGGCTTCGGCGTTCTCGCCGAGCTGGGTTCCCTGCGCGGCGGCAGGGTCGACGCTGTCATCGCCATGTCCCCGCCGCTGACGATGGGGCTGACCGGCTGGGGGACGCATCTCGTGCGGCGCGGCCCGTTGATCTTCAACATCCAGGATGTGTTTCCCGACGCCGCTGTGCAAACGGGTGCGATCACGAATCGCTCGATCATCGCGATCGCGAAGTGGTTGGAGCGATTCAGCTATCGCCGTGCCGATGCGGTGACCGTGCTCAGCGACGATCTGGCCGACAACGTCAGGGCCAAGGTTCCCGCTTCCCGGCAACCCGACGTGCGGGTGATCCCCAACTTCGTCGACACCGAGTTCATCCGCCAGCGGGACCGCATGACTCCGTTGCGCCGCGAGCTGGGCATCGGTTCGGAGACAGTGGTGATGTACGCGGGCAACGTCGGTTTCTCGCAGTCCCTCGACATGGTCGTCGAGGCGGCACGGTCGATGCCATCGGTCACGTTCCTGATCAATGGCGACGGAGCGGCGCGCCAAGCGCTGCGCGATCAAGCCGGTGGTTTGGTCAACGTCCACTTTTCCGGCTATCAACCGACGCAACGACTGCCTGAGGTGTTGGCCACCGGCGACATCCACCTGGTTCCGCTGAGGAGCGGGCTCGGCCGCGTCAGCGTTCCGTCGAAGACCTATTCGATCCTTGCGGCCGGCCGCCCGGTGCTTGCGTCGATCGACCCGGGCACCGAGGTGCCGAGGATCCTCGCCGAGTCCGGAGCAGGATTGGCTGTCCCGCCCGACGACCTCATCGCTTTCCGGCACGCCTTGCAGCGCCTTGTCGACGACCCCGTCGGGTGCAAGGAGATGGCCGCTCGCGGGCGGCAGTGGGTCGAGGACATCGCCTCGCCCGGTGCCGTTGCCCGTGCCTACGCGGAATTGATCGTCGAGCTGAACCAGCGTCCTTGACCCAGTTTTGAGACGGGGAGGCGATAGCCTCGCATCCTCGTGGCTCCGTCATCGTCCGCCAAGAAAGTTGCCAGACTCGCCTCGCGCGGTAAGGGCAAGAAGGTTCGCTTCCAGGGCGGCTCTATTTTCCCCATCGCTGTTGCCATCGTCGTCGCGCTCGGCCTGCTCGCCATCGTCTACGGCCGCCAGAGCCGTCCGAGCAGTGGATCCGGCGTGCCCCGGGTCAATGACGGAACCAACATCGATGCGCACTGGCACGCGGCCTTCGGCATCTACATCTGCGACACCTTTCAGCCGAAGATCGCCGGCACGCTCGAGGATACGGGCATCGACTCGGACGGCCAGACCGTCCTGCTCAACGACAAGTTCAGGATCCTCGGCATCCACAGCCACGGCGACGGCATCATCCACTACCACCCGGCCTCGACGAAATCGTCGGGCAACCGCGCCAAGCTGGGCGTCTTCATCGACTCCTACAACATCAAACTGACCGACACCGAGTTGATCATGCCCAAAGAACAGGGCGGCGAGAAGTCGTCGACGAAGGACACCAAGTGCGATACCAAGGAAACTCAGCTCATCGTCAGGGTCTGGGACCACTTCAACGACCCCGGCACGTTCCATGACGTCGTCACCGATTTCAACAACATTCGCATCACCAACGACGGCATGGTGTTCGTCGTTGCCTTCGTTCCGAAGGGCGCCGACATCCCGATGCCCGACTGGGCATCGCAGCTCCCGACACTCGGTGCGGCCGACGGTGGCGCGGTGATCGCCACGACCACGACGATCGCCGGCGCAACAGCGTCGACGCCCGCTGGCGGTACAACTGCAACAGGTGCCACGACCGTTGGCGACACCAGCGCTGTCACCACAAACACAGTCACCCCCAACTCCAGCGCGGCTACCGGCACCACGGTCAGCCCCTCGACCAGCATTCCGGCCACAACCACCACAGGCGGCTGATGCGCGCTGTCGTGCTCGTCGGCGGCTTTGGAACTCGACTTCGGCCCCTGACGCTGACCACCCCGAAGCCGATGCTCCCGGTCGGTCACCTGCCGATCATCGAACGCCTCGTCGACAACCTCGCCAAGGGTGGTGTTACCGACGTGACGCTGGCACTCGGCTTCAAACCGGAACCGTTCATCGAGGCCTTCCCAACTGGCGAATGCAACGGGGTGACGCTGCACTACGCCGTCGAGCCAGAGCCACTCGACACGGCGGGGGCGATCAAGTTCGCCGCCGAGTTCAGCGGAATCGATGACACCTTCGTCGTCGCCAACGGCGACGTGCTGACCGACCTCGACATAGCTGCACTCGTCGACTTCCACCGGCAGCACGCGGCCGAGGCAACCATTCATCTCATCGGCGTCGAGGACCCCTCTACCTTCGGAGTTGTCGCGGTCGATGCGGATGGTCGGGTCGAGCGGTTCGTCGAGAAGCCGCCGCCGGGCTCCGCGCCGAGCAACCAGATCAATGGCGGCACCTACGTGCTCGAGCCGTCGGTGCTACAGCGCATCCCATCGGGACGACGGGTATCGATCGAGAGAGAAACCTTTCCAGAGGTCGTGGTCGGTGGTCGCCTGTTCGCGATGGCCACGGACGACTACTGGATCGACGCCGGCAACCCCGTGCTGTACCTGAAGGCAAACCTCGACCTGCTCCGCGGCACCCGGTACGAACAGACGTCGATCGGTGTCCACGACGCGGCTGAGGTGGATTCGTCGGCCACCATCACCGGCAGCATCGTGTCCGCTGGAGCAACCGTTGGCGCGCGTGCGACCGTCAGCGACTCGGTCGTGTTGGCGGGCGCTGTCGTCGAGGAATGCGCAGTGGTGGCAAACTCGGTGGTCATGGGCAGGATCGGGCATGGGGCCAACGTGCAGCACTGCGTACTCGGCTTGCACGGGGCGGTCCTGCCTGGCGAGCATTTGTCGGGCGATAGCCGACCTCCCGTCGACTCGACGTGAACATCCTGGTCATCGGTGGCGCCGGATTTCTCGGCTCTCATCTGGTCGATCGCCTCATCGCCGAAGGCAACAAGGTCGACGTCGTCGATGATCTCTCCAGCGGCTCGCTGGCAAACCTCGCCGAGGCCAGGGCTGCCGGTGGCGCGCTGAAGATTCACACTCTCGATGTTCTCGCCGAGGAGTTCGCGGCGTTGACGGCGATGCGACCACCCGACGTGATGTATCACTTGGCGTGGCTCCCACCGGGCCGCGGCGCACCGGTTCAGGCCGGCCGCGCGATGCAGGGCATGATCGCGGTGCTCGAGGCGGCACGATTGCAAGCGGCAAAGGTGGTTACGGCACTGCCGGGCGCGGCTCTGTATGGCGACGTGCCCTTGCGCGATCTGCCGATCAAAGAAGGCCACGCCTGGACGCCGGTAGGTCTTCACGGAGTCCTTGGAAAAGCGGTCGTCGACCTCTTGAACATGTACCGCGCCGACCACACCGTCGAATTCACGGCGCTGGCGATGAGCACCATCTACGGTCCCCGGCAACGAGCCGACGGTGGCGTCGTCGGCGCGTTCGCACATGCCCTCCGGTCTGACTCGAGCCCCGTGATCCACGGCGATGGCCGTCAGACACGAGACTTCCTCTACGTCGACGATGCAGTGGATGCACTCGTCAGAGCCGGCTCACGCGGGGGAGGGCTCGTCGTCAACATCGGCTCCGGCGTGGGCACGTCCATCCGCGATCTGTGGACGTTGATGGCGGGACCGAGCGCCCACGAGCCAAAGGCTGCGCCTCGGCACGCCAACGACATCTCCTGGTTTGCACTGTCACCGACGCGTGCGCGCATCCACTTGGCATGGGCGCCGTTCACCGACCTTCGCGTCGGACTGCGCTCACTCGGCTGACGCGGCCGCTAGGGCAACCCTGACGAGCTCCACCCCGATCTGCGGACTGCTCATCACTGACGGCGTGACGACGGCACGCATGCCTTCGGCCTCGACAGCGTCTGCCAGGTGGGCGTCGACCGGATCGATCACCAATGTGCCGGCGATCGGCGCGTAGAGCCGGGCCACACCGACGACCGACGGCTCGTGGCCGAGCTCGCTGAGCATCCGGTCGGCGGGGCCTTTCAGAGCGACGCCCCCGACGATCGGTGATATGGCCACGACGGATGCGCGCCTGTGACTGAGGATGGCATCGACGTGCGGCAGCGCCCGGATCGGACCGATGGACACGATTGGGTTGGAGGGCGCGACGATCACGCAGTCGACCGTCTTCAACAGATCGTCCAACCCATCGACCAGGTGGGCATCGGCGGCGCCGTCGAAGCGCACCGCCTTCACCGGCACGTCGTGGCGCAGCTGCACGAAGTACTCCTGAAACGACACGTCTCCACCGTCGACCAACGTCAAGATCGTCGAGACCGTCTGGTTGCTCATGGGCACGAGTCGTTGCCGCACGCCCCACGCCGCGCAGATCTCTGCAGTCACTTGCGAAAGCGTGCCGCCTTCAGCAAGCCGGGCCGTGCGGTAGAAGTGGGTAGCCAGATCACGGTCGCCGAGGTTGAACCAGGTCGGCGCAGCCGTGGAGTGCTCGGGACGAACGGTTGCATATCGCTGCAATGCCGCCATCGCCCGCCACGACTCGTTGGCCAGTCCCCACCCGCGTTCCGCATCGATCGCATCGGCAAGCGTGTAGGTGACCGTGTCGAGATCCGGAGAGATGGCTAAACCGTGCAACACGGTGTCGTCGCCGGTGTTGACGATGCCCACGGTGTCGATGGGATCGACGACACGAGCTAGCGCTGCGAGAAATCGAGCGGCGCCGACGCCGCCGCACAACACCGCGATCACGGGCGACCCGCGTCGACGAGTCCGCGATAGAGGTCGGCCAGATCCGTTGCGCAACGAGTCCACGAGAACGAGGCGACTTGTGTCGCGCCTGCACCGACCAGGTGCGCTCGAGCGCTGTCATCGAATGCCGCAGTGACCAGATTGGTCGCCAACGTGATGACGTCGTCGGCCTCGCACAGGAACCCCGCTGCACCGCACACCTCGGGGATGCTGCCGCGATTGCTGGCGACGATGGGTAGGCCGACCTGCATCGCATCGAGCAACGGAAAGCCGAATCCCTCGTCGAGCGACGGATAGGCCAGCACTGAGGCATTGTGCAGGAGCCACGAACGAGCCGCCTCGTCGATTCGCCCGGTCATGACCACCCGCCTCGCACTAGCGGGGTCGAGTCGATCGATGGCCGCATTGATGGCCGGCCGGTCATCGCCGTCGGCGCCGGCGAGCACCAACAAGATCTCGTCGTGCTCTGATGCAAGCAAGCCGAATGCCTCGACCAGGACGGCAAGGTTCTTGCGGCGCTCGAGTGTGCCGATTGCGGCGATGAACGGGCGGTCGACCAGCACCGGCACCGGCGGCGCCGTCGCCGGTGCTGGGATCGGTACTGCCGCGAGTGGGATCGTCGCGATCCGAGCGCCAGGGAACAGATCTGCGATCTCCGCGGCCGTTGCAGCTGAACTGGCATGCACCGTGGCTCCGTGCTCGATCGCCCGACGTAGGACTCGCCCGGATTGATGGACGTCCCTGCTCGCGAGCGACGGGTACCTCAGGAACCAGCAGTCGTAGACCGAGACGACTCGGTGGGCGCGACACGGCGGCACGACGTAGTTGGTGCCGTGGACGACGTCGGGCGCGCCGAGGATGCGGTCGACCCTCGGCCTGTCGGCGAGGGCCCATAAGCGGTGGGCGACCATCGCCGGGATGGGCAGCCGCCGCGCGCCAGTGGGTGGTGGGGATCGGAAGGACGTGATGTAGTCGACAACGTCGAGATCGTCGACGAAGCCGAGCGCGGCACGCATCCCTGCGACCGCCTGCCCGACACCTGTGCGCGGCCCGGCCAA
This sequence comes from Ilumatobacteraceae bacterium, assembly GCA_031370825.1. GTDB lineage: Bacteria > Actinomycetota > Acidimicrobiia > Acidimicrobiales > Ilumatobacteraceae > JAENVT01. Next base: position 6,162 of record JANMRB010000071.1, on the reverse strand, counting down.
CGGGCCGACATCGAAGGCGATGCGCAACGGGTTCATGGGCCGCCGAGGTTAGTCGTTGCCGCCAGAAGGAGCTTCAAACCCATAGACTGCCGTGTCCCGCTTCTACGGCCCGCCCCCAGAAGGATTGCCAGCATGCCTCGCGCGTTCATAACCGGTGTCACTGGACAGGATGGCCAGCACCTCGCCGAGTTCCTCCACTCGAAGGGCTACGAGATCTTTGGCATGGTCAAAGGCCAGAACAACCCGAGGATGACGATGATGCGAGACGAGTTCCCGTACGTCGAGCCCGTACCGGGTGACCTGGCCGATCTGCCGTCGCTGGTCAAGGCGTTGGATTCGACACAACCCGACGAGGTCTACAACCTCGGCGCCATCTCCTTCGTTGCACTGAGCTTCAATCAGGCGGAGTTGACCGCCAACATCACCGGCACCGGCGTGCTGCGCATGCTCGAGGCCATTCGCATGGTCGGCGGCGCCGAGAACAACCCGATTCGGTTCTACCAGGCAAGCAGCAGCGAGATGTTCGGCAAGGTGCGTGAAACTCCGCAGACCGAACGCACGCCGTTTCATCCACGTTCGCCGTACGGCTGCGCCAAGGTCTTCGGGCACGACATCGTCGTCAACTACCGTGAGAGCTACGGCTTGTTCGCGTGCAGCGGCATCTTGTTCAATCACGAGGGCCCTCGCAGGGGGCTCGAGTTCGTTACGCGCAAGGTCACCAACGCGGTCGCACGTATCAAGCTCGGTCTGCAGACAGAGATCGTGCTCGGCAACCTCGATTCGAAGCGCGACTGGGGCTACGCCGGCGACTACGTCAAGGCGATGTGGCTGATGCTGCAGCAGGATCAGCCCGACGATTACGTCGTGGCCACGGGTGTGACCTACAGCATCGAAGACCTCGTCCGTCTGGCGTTCACGGAGGTGGGCATCGAGAACTGGCGTGACTACGTGCGCCAAGACCCGAAGTTCTTCCGGCCGGCAGAAGTCGACGTCTTGATCGGTGATCCCTCCAAGGCCCGCTCTGAGCTCGGCTGGGAGCCTGAAGTCGCCTTTCCCGAGTTGATCAAGATGATGGTCGCCCACGACATGAAGGTGGAGTCGGAAAAGGCTCGCCGCAGCTGATCAGGTCTCCAGTGGCATGTCGGTGATGGCCTCCATCACCGATTGGCCGGTCGGCAGATCGCCGCTGCGAAGCCTCGAGCGCAGTGCCAACGCGAACGCCACCAGCGCGGCAAATGAAGAAGCGACAAGCCCGAGCTCGACGCGACGGAACAGTTCGTTGGAGCTCAGCCACGTGACGAGCACGAAGGTGACCGCACCAACGCCCCAGCCGAGTGCCACCAGGGCGTGACCGCGCAATGCGATCACCGCTTGTGCGATCGCCAGTGCGATCATGTAGCACGCACTTCCGAGCGCCAGCATGGCCATGGTCTGACGGCTGAGCGTGGCATTGTAGAAGCGCTCGATGACCAGTGGTCCCAACAGGAACGCGCCCGCTGTGCCAACCGCACCGACCAGAAGGACGAGCTTCATCAGGCGGACGAATCCCGCACGGAACTCGGCGATCTCGTTGCGCGCCGCGAGTCGCGAGAGTCGTGGTAGGAGCGCAGCCTGTACTGCTTGGAAGAGGAACAGTGGAATGCGTGCGAGCAGCACTCCGTAGGTGAACCTGGTGACCAGATGCTTCTGGTCGTCGCTGGCCAGCAACGTGGCCGCGAGCGGCCCGGCGTTGACGAGAGCCGCCGCGAACACCGAGCCAAGCAGCAGCCAGCCGAGGTTCGGCGTAACTTCGGACCACGACGCTTCCGGTCCCGGTTCCGTACGCAGCTCGCCTTTGGCCTTGACCCAGAGCACACCGGGAATCGGCGAGAGTGCGACGGCGAATCCGTAGAGCCCTACCGTTTTGACTCCGAGAATCGCCAACGAGGTGCACAGCGCGATGCGAACCGCACCATCCGCGCCCATGACGATGGCGTAGGCATTGAACCGGCCGTTGCCACTGGCGATACCTCGCGACAGGTGCGCCGGCGCGTACGCGGAGAACGCAACGATCAACGCGACCATGAGAACCCAGTCGCCGTCGAAGTAACCACTGACGATCAGGGGGCTGGCGGCCAGGGCGGCGATCGTCACCAGCGCAGCAAGGCCGATGCCGAGAGTACGCACGCGCAAAACGACAGGTCGGCCACCTTCGCCCATCGCACGACGGTGGGCCAGCGTGCGTGCCAGCTCTTGTTCGAGCGGCAAGAAGAATCCAGGGGCCAGCGCGAACGTGGCGATCCACAGACTGGCGATGGGCTGGACGGCCTCGTCGCTGCCGAGGGCGACCTTGGCGACCTTGAGGAACAGGTAGCTCGTGACGCCCGCGATCAGCAGGCCTATTCCTACCGGAAGGGTGCCTTCGGGTAGGGGGGCCCGCCCATTGCGTGGTTTGTCTGTGTCAGAGGGGTCCACCAGACCAGCGAGGCTAGCGGTATGAACCCCTCCGACGGGGACCAAGAGCTATTCAGACCGAGGTGCGAAGCAGCCCGCGAGCTTTATCGAGACCATCGGTGACGATTGCGGTGAACTGCTCCCGGCGAGCCTGAGCCCGCTCGATCGAAGTCACGCCCAGGCCGATCGCGATGTAGGCAGCGTCGCGTACGGCTTCTGTCAGCTTGGCTGTGTCAACGGACGCCAGACGGTCGCGCAGGGCGTTCACGTCGAGGCTCGAGAAATCGAGAGCGGGGAAGTCGATCTTGGGGAAGTCGATCTTCGGGAAATCAATGGTCGGGAAATCAATGGTCGGAAACTTGAGGGATGAGTAATCGGGGAGTTTGAACATGCGAACAGCATACCGCAGACTGCTAACTATTGCAAGCACGCTAACTATTGCAAGCAACTTGGTGAGGAGTGCCTCCACTCGCCCCCGGCCTGGCAGTAGCCTGGCCGCCTCGTGGAAGCCGCCAACCAACTCGCCCCGCCGGTCGTGGCCGTCATGGTGGTTTTCAACCCGGGGGACTGGTTCGACGAGGTGCTCGATGGTTTGGCGGACCAGGATTACGCCAACCTGAAGAACCTCTTCCTGATCGTCGGCGAACCCGGCGACATCCCGGATCGGGTACGTGAACGGGTTCCCAACGCCTTCGTGCGTGCCGTTGGCAATGTTGCGGGCTACGGCGCGGTGGCCAATGAGGTACTGCGATTGGTCGAGGGGGACAACGGGTTCTTCTGCTTCCTACACGACGACGTTGCCCTCGATACCGGCGCCATTCGTCTGCTCGTCGAAGAGCTGTATCGATCGAACGCCGGCATCGTCGGCCCGAAGTTGGTCTCGTGGGACGACCCCGGTGTGCTGCAGCACGTCGGGATCGGCGTCGACCGCTTCGGCGAGACGGACTCGTTCGTCGAAGAGGGCGAGGTCGACCAGGAGCAACACGACGCGGTTCGCGACGTCTTCGCCCTGCCTTCGGCATGCCTGATGGTGCGCGCCGACCTGTTCAGGACGATCGCGGGCTTCGACGCTGCGATCGACTTCTATGGTGACGACGTCGACCTGTGCTGGCGCGCCCACCTCGGAGGCGCGCGCGTCGTCGTCGTGCCGGCGGCCAGGGCTCGTCATCGCGAGGCACTGCCCGAGCGCCGTCCGGACCTGCGTCCGGCACTGCTGCAGGCGCGCCATCGCATGCGCTCGATTGCCACCCTCACCGGCGCCCGACGACTGCCACTGCTGATCGTTCAACTGATCCTCGTCACGATGTCCGAACTCGTGGTCGGGCTCCTGTCCGGCAAGCCCCGCGAGGCATGGGCATCGCTGCGGGCAATGTTCGGTCTCGTCCCGCGGTTGCCGGGCATCTTTGTCCGGCGACGAGACGTTCGCGCACTGCGGCGGGTCCCGGACGGCGAGATCGCCGGCCTGCAACTGCGCGGATCTGCACGGGTGTCTGCCTACCTGCGAAGCCGCGACATGCGTCCGTCGCGCGGCGAGAACTCCATCGAACGCCGATGGCGACAGACAGCTGGGTCCGCCCCGATGCTGGCCTGGATCTGTGTGATCATCGCTGTGCTGTTCGGAAGCCGCCACCTTCTCAGCGGCATCCCCAGGTTCGGAGAGTTCTTGCAGCTGCCGGCCAGTCCGCGGACGATGCTGACGGACTACCGCTCCGGGTGGTGGGGTCACGGCCTGGGCTCGACCACGCCGGTACCCACAGGTGTGGCGCTCACGGCATTGGCCAGCACGTTCACGCTCTTTCACATGGGACTGCTGCAAACCGTCGGGGTGCTCGGCCTGTTGTTGGTCGGCTACCTCGGGATCTGGCGGCTCGCCAGTCTCTTCCCCACGGCTCGCGCCCGAATCGCAGCGCTCGTGGTCTACGCCGCTGTGCCGCTGTCGTCGCAGCTGTTGTCGAGTGGGCGGTGGGCGGCGCTGGCGTGTTATGCGACCGTTCCGTGGGTCATCCACCTCTTGCCGCGCAGCGCGGGGATCGAATCGTTCGACCGAGTTGATCTTCTGAGGAGCGACAGCAACCGCGCCGACGGACAGCGGGCCGTTCCGGCGCGAGCTCGTTTGCGGATGCTGTGCCAGTTGGGGTTGCTGACCGCGGTCACGTTCGCGTTCGTTCCTTCATTCGCGTTTCTCGTGATCGCGATTGCCACCGTCCTCGCGGTGACGACGTTGTTGGGCGGTGGTTCCTGGCGGCCGGCTCTCATCATGATCGCGATGGCGGTCGGTGCTGCGCTGATCGGCTTTCTGGCCAACCTTCCCTGGTCCTCTTCGCTGTTCGGACGTCACGGGTGGGATCTGATCGCGGGGGTTCCGTCGCCCGTCGCCGACGGGCTGCCTGCGGACGCGGTTGGCAGTCGAGCTCTCGGTGTGACCCGTCTGGCCCGATTCGGCTTGGGCAACGGCCAGTTCGGCATCCTCGCGATCGCTCTGTACCTGCCGGTCCTGGTCGCCCCGCTGGTTGCCCGCAGTTGGCGCCTCACCTGGGCGATCCGTGGTGCAGGTCTTGTCGTCGTCTTCGGGTGGCTGGCAGTTCTGGATGACCGCGGCTTGAAGATCCGGCTTCCAGAGCCTGGGATCCTTCTGGCTCCCGTCGCAGTCGGCCTGGCGCTGTCGGCAGCCTGTATCGCCGCAGCCTTTCAAGACGATGTGCTGGCCGGTTCGTTCGGATGGCGCCAGCCGCTCGGTCTGCTGAGCGCCGCGGCGATTGCCATCGGCGTGCTGCCCGGGCTGACGGCGATCGGGTCCGGGCGCTGGCGGATGCCGACCCTGACGCTCACCTCGGTGCTCGGTCAGTTCGCCGAAAACCCCCCGGAAGGTGACTATCGAATCCTCTGGATCGGCAACCCGCAGGTCATCCCAGTACCCGGCTGGACGTTCGAACCGGGCATCGCGTACGCGATCACCGACGATGGTCCGCTCACCCAATACGAGGCCTGGCCCGGGCGACCCTCGAAGACCGAGTCCGAGGTCGGCTCCATCCTTCATCAACTTGCATCCGAATCCACGCTTCGTGGCGGTCGGCTCCTGGCTCCCTACGCAATTCGCTACATCGTCGTCCCGGTCGCCGACGGTGCCGCCAGCACGGTCGACCTGCCCCTGCCCCTGCCCAACGGTCTCGTCGACGCGCTCGACGATCAACTCGATTTTGCAGCGCCACTGACGCGACCCCTGAACTTCCTCGTCTACGAGAACACCGCGTGGATCCCCACGCGCGCCGAGTTCAGCGACGCCGACGCGACCCGACAGGCCGGGCTCGAATCACTTGCCCAGCTCGATCTCCACTCCCTGGCTACACCAGTCGCCGTCGGCGCCACCGACAACTCCGATGCCAACTTCGCCGTGCAGCCCGGCGCGGTGACGGTGGCAACCGGGATCGACCAACGTTGGTCGCTCGAAGTGGCCGGCCAGTCGATCCCACCTCGTCCAGCGTTCGGTGCAACGACCGGCTACGACATCACGTCCGCCGGCTCGGCGACACTGCACTATCGCACCTCGACCGCACGAGCCCTCGAGCTCATCGGCCAGCTGCTCCTGTGGCTGCTGCTCGCCCTCGGCATCAGCCGCTTCGACACGGCATCCATCACGCGCCGGCGGCGCCGCCGCGTGGGCATCGTGCCAGAAGCTCCGCTGTTGTCCATTCACGCGCCCGTCAGCACCTCGGCGCCGATCGACACGCC
>JANMRB010000066.1:0-21583 GCA_031370825.1 Ilumatobacteraceae bacterium | reverse complement strand
GGCTTCACCAACTACAAGATGGAGTTCGCCTGTTACGGACCCGACAAGCGGGTGACCCTCAACTTCCCCTCACCGTTCCTGCGCAGCGCGCCCACCCTGCTCGAAGTCGAAAGTGGCGACAACGGCACCGCGCGATCGTGGCGCACGGAGGAGATCACCTCGTACGACAGCGCGTTCAAGGCAGAGCTTCTCGCATTTCACGACTGCGTCATCACTGGCCGAGCACCGATCACCGACGCCGATGACGCCCTCCACGACATAGCGGTCTGTCAGTCCATCATCCGCTGTTTCCAAACCGGCGCACCGATCGACCAGCCCAGCCGCATCACGTGAAGGAGATATCAGAATGACTACCGACCGCCGCGAGGTTCGAGTCGGGATCGTCGGTTACGGAATCATGGGCAAGGCCCACAGCTACGGCTATCGCGTCGCACCGATGCTCTACGACCTCCCGGTCCGACCGGTCGTTGCCTCGATCTCCGGCAGGAACCCGGCGGCCGTCGAGGAAGCCGCACGCGCGTACGAGATCCCCTCGTTCACGACGGACTGGCGCACGCTGATCGACGATCCGACCATCGATATCATCGACATCTGCACCCCGCCCGGCACGCACGCGGAGATCGCGATCGCCGCGGCCGCGGCCGGCAAGGCAATCCTGTGCGAGAAGCCACTCGCCGCGTCCTATGCCGACGCGGCCTCGGCTGCGGATGCGGTGGCCGCCGCCGGAGTGCCCAATGCCGTCGGCTTCAACTATCGACGGCTACCGGCGCTCGCCCTCATGCAACGCATGATCAAGGACGGCGTGATCGGGGATGTACTGCTGTGGCGAGCCAACTGGATGTCGGACGAGTTCGCCGACCCGACCATCCCCTTCGACTGGCGCTTCGACCGGACGATGGGTGGAACAACCATCGCCGACCTCGGCTGCCACCTCTTCGACATGGCGTTGTGGATGGTTGGTGATGTGGAGCGAGTGAGTGCACAAACCAGCACCTTCACTCGCGAGCGTTCCACTCCGGATGGTCCGCGTGCGGTGACGGTCGATGAAGCGGCCTCTGCACTGTTGCGGTTCGGCTCGGGGGCAGCGGGCACCCTCGAAGTTGGCAGAACGGCAGTTCGCAGACCATGTGACATGACTGTCGAGGTCAACGGTACGCACGGCACGCTGGTGTTCGATTACGCCCGGCTGAACGAGTTGAAGTTTGGCTCCGATGGGGAAGATCCCCAGCTGTACGGCATGCGCACCATTCGGGCGGAACAGGCCGGCCATCCGTACGCAGCCCATTGGTGGCCGATCGGTCAAGGCGTCGGATATGGCGCGAGTTTCGTCAACCAGGTCGCCGGGCTGTTGGGCTCGTGGCCGGACGGGCCGTGGTCCCCCGACTTCGCCCACGGTTGCCGTGTGCAGGCACTTTGCGAAGCAACCGAGCGTTCCGCCGAGACACGGCAATGGGTCGACCTGTCCGAAGTTTGAGTCGGAGGCGACACGGGTACCGAATCATCAATGCTCCCCGCTAGCGCGGGGGTATACCGAGTCCGACTGCGCGGAGTGCACCGAGGACGAGGATTGTTCCCCGCAACGCGGGGTGTCTGATGCCCGACCTCACCCGTCGGGCATCACACGTTCTCCCCCATCAGCCCCCACCCATGACCAGGGCGACCCGGTCGGGGCAGCCGGCACGAAGGATGCGGTCTGAGCCCTGGCCGACGCTCACCTTGATGAGTGCCCGCAGCTGTTCGTCGAGCTTTGCCGTGCACACGTTGCGGGCGTCGGCCAGCATCTGGGCGGCAAGCTGGTCGGTCGTCGTGAAATGCAGATCGTCGAGGAAGTCCTGCACCGCTCGTCCGTTGAAGTCGCCCGTTGTCGTCATATCGCTTCCGCAAGCGCCGGCACCGACGGCAAGGACCAAGGCGAGCGCCAGCGAACGCATCCGATACTGTACATGCCGGTTTTGGACATTCGCCGTCGAGAGCATCCATCAGGTGAACAGCTGGACGATCCTCCATCCGAGGTAGAGCGCCAACAGAACCATCAACAGCTTGAAGTGCCACGGTGCCTTGGCATCGTTCTCGCCATCCTCGCCGGCGGCGAGTTTGCGCAGGTCGAGGTTCTTGGCAGTGATCGGCTGCCGAACCGGAGCCACGATCGGGCGCCCGCAAGTCGGGCAGGTGCCGTCCTCGTTCATCGCTGCCGGCGTCCAATACTTGGCGCAGTCCTCGCACCACGGCACTAGTCGGTCCGCTTCCTGACTCGCAGCTTCAACGGAGTGCTGCCGAACTCGAACGCCTCGCGGATGCTGCGCTCGAGGTAGCGCATGTAGGTCTGCGGAAGCTCTCTGTTGACAAACAGGGTGAACGTCGGCGGGTCCGTTGCCCCCTGCAGCGCGTACAACACACGCACTCCGTGCCCGGCGGGCTGGCGCTGTTGTGCGTCGGAGATCACCCGGTTGACGTCGCGCGTCGGAACCCGGCGGTGGTACTGGTGGATGGCCTCTTGCAGAACGGGACGCAGCTTGTTGACGCCCTTTCCCGTGAGCGCCGAGATCTTCAGGACCGGAGCATCGCCGACGAAGTAGAGCTTGCGCTTCAATTCGGCTTGGACCTGCAACCGTTGCTCCGGATCCTCGATCAACTCCCACTTGTTGAGCATCACCACGATCGGGCAACCGGCGGCGTCGACCCGTTCGGCCAGCCGCTGATCCTGGCTGGTGATGCCGTCCGTCGCGTCGATCACGAGGAGAGCGATGTCAGAACCATCGATGGCGCGGAGCGCGCGCACCACTGAGTAGTACTCGGCAGAGTCGTCGATCCTGCTGCGGCGGCGCATTCCTGCGGTGTCGACGAACACGATCGGACCATCTGGCGTATCGACCAATGTGTCGATGGAATCACGAGTGGTTCCGGCCATGTCGTGCACGACGGATCGATCCTCGCCGACAAGGCGGTTGAACAGGGTGCTCTTGCCGACGTTGGGCCGCCCGACGATGGCAACGCGTGGCGGCGGCTGATCGCCCGCCTTCCACAACTCGGTGGCATCTTCGAGGTCGACGCCAGGTGCCTGCTCGTCCTCGTCGTCCGTCACCGGAAGCAGCGAGATCACCTCGTCCAGCAGATCACCGGCGCGCCGCCCGTGGAGTGCGCTGACGGGATAGGGGTCGCCGGCACCGAGCGCAAGGAACTCCCATCGGTCGTTCTCACGTCGTTCGTTGTCGGCCTTGTTGGTGACCAGCAGGACCGGGGCTTTGATCCTGCGCAGCCATTGGGCCAGGGCTTCGTCGTCCTCCGTCACGCCCGTCGTTGAATCGACCAGGAACAAGACGACATCGGCGGTCTTCACGGCTGCCTCGACCTGACGGCTGACCTTGATATCGAGATCGTTGCCGCCAGGGAGCCAACCGCCCGTGTCGACCAGGCTGAAGTGAACGCCGAGCCAATCAGCCTCGGTTTCGTTTCGGTCGCGGGTCACACCGGGTTGGTCTTCGACGATGGCGACCTGTTCGCCGACGATCCGGTTGAACAGCGTGCTCTTGCCGACGTTGGGGCGCCCGACGATGACAACAGTTGGCAACGTCATGATGCGGGCTCCAGAGCTCTTCGTAGCGAGATGCCATCAGTCGCGATGACTTCGACCGGCCGTGGGAGGTCGGCGAGGGTTGTGCCATCGAGAAATCGCCCCTCCGAGAGGCAGACGTCGGGCAGCAGGTATCGATGGCCGACGGGCTCGGCGGCGAGGACCCGCTGCAGGTCATCGCCGACCATCAAACCGGTGACCGCTGTGTTGCCACCGAAGAACTCGTTGGTAACCGGAATGATCCGGATGTCTGACCGGCGCAACCCATCCACCAGTGGGGCGATCACCCGTGCGCCGAACTCGCCGGTGAGAACTCCGATCGGGGCGCTGCGTCGGGGCGTCAAGCGAAGCGGTGCCGAGTCGGTGCCGCAAGCCCGAGCGCGCAAGCCGGTGTAGGCCGCAGGGTTCGGCGGCGCGTCGGCCGAGGCGAAGAAACCGGCATGCGGACCGGTTGGCGACAGTGCGCGCCCGTTGAACTCCATCTCGAAGGTCCTGGCCATGCCGATCCCGTCTTCGTGCATCGAGAACTCTTCGTACGTGTCTTCTGCAGGAAACTCGCGACAGGCCATCAGGTAGTACTCATCCGCAGCAAACACCATGCGATGGCCGACGGTGTGCAGGAAAACCTCTTGCCAGTCCTCGATCGCGTCGACCATTGCCTCGGCCTCGCCCTGCGTGTGCAGGCGCATCGCCGACTCCTTGTTGAACTTGCTGAGGCCGAGGGGCACGACCGCCACCGACTCGAGATCGGGGTACTCGTCGAGCACGCCTGCCATCGTTCGATCGAAGATCTCCCCGTCGTTGACACCTGGGCAGAGCACGATCTGACCGCGCACGACGATGTCGTGATCGAGCAACGCGCGCAACCATCGGAGGCTCATGCCCCCGCGCGGGTTCTTCAACATGCGGGCACGCACGTCGGGATCAGTGGCGTGGATGCTGACGTTCAACGGTGACAGGCGCTCGGTGACGATCCGCTCGAGATCGGCCTCGGTGAACCGTGTCAGCGTCGTGAAGTTGCCATACATGAAGCTGAGCCGGTAGTCGTCGTCCTTGAGATAGAGGCTGCGGCGCATGCCGGACGGCAACTGGTAGATGAAGCAGAACTCGCAATGGTTGTCGCATGTGCGAACCCTGTCGAAGACCGCGCTCGAGACCTCGGCGCCCAGCGGTTCGCCGGCACGCTTGACGATCTCGACCGACGACTGCAATCCGCCACGATTCAACTCGATCTCGATGTGCGGTTCGTCGGCAGCGAAGCGCCATTCGATGATGTCGCGGGGCACGATTCCGTTGATCGCCACGACCTCGTCGCCCGCGCACAGACCGGCCCGCTCAGCGGCGGACCCGGGCGCGACGCTGACTACCACCGGTGCGGACATGGGCTTCCAGGCTATCGGCGGCATGGCCCGGGTAGCCTGCGATCGTGGACGTCGATCGGGTTCTACTGGCCGAGCCACGAGGCTTTTGTGCCGGTGTCGAGATGGCGATCAAGGCGTTGGCGTGGATGGTGCGCACGTTCGAACCGCCCGTGTACTGCTATCACGAGATCGTTCACAACAAGATCGTCGTCGACCGCTTCGAGGAACAAGGCGTGGTGTTCGTCGACGACATCGCCGATGTGCCGCCCGGTCGTCCGATCATGCTCTCGGCCCATGGCTCCGCGCCAGAGGTCGTTGCCGCGGCACGAGCTCGTGGCAGCTACGTGGTCGATTCGGTGTGTCCGCTCGTGACCAAGGTCCATCATGAAGTCAAGGTCAGAGCCAACAAGGGATACCGCATCGTCTACGTCGGCCACGAGGGCCACGAAGAGGCGGTCGGCACCATGGCGGTTGCACCGTCGTCGATCAGTCGGGTCGAGAGCGTGGCCGAGGTCGAGGCACTCCCGCAGTTCGATCAACCGGTCGCCCTGCTCGCCCAGACCACGCTGTCACACCGCGATTGGTCCGACGTTGCCGAGGCTGTCACCGACAAGTATCCCGGCGCGTGGACGCCGGGTCGCAGCGACCTGTGCTTTGCGACGACCAATCGGCAGTCTGCGCTCATGGCGATGGCCGCGCAGTGCGACGCCATCGTCGTGATCGGTTCCTCGAACTCGTCCAACACGCGCGCGCTGGAAAAGCTGGCGATCGAGGCGGGATGCCCACAGGTGTTCCGCGTCAATCACGCCGGCGAACTTCCCGACGATCTGCGCGGGACGATCGGTGTGACGGCCGGAGCTTCCGCGCCGGAGGAGCTCGTCGATGAGATCCTCCGGTACCTCAATCCGCGCAACGGGGTCGAGCCTGTCAAGGTCACCGAAGAGGATGAGTACTTCCCGCCGCCGAGGAACATTCGCGAGCTGCAGGCTGCGATCGGCACGGCCGCGGCGGCGCTGCTCGGCGGGTCGGTCGCACACTCGGCGACGATGAACGATCACGACTTCGCAGCAAGCGACGTGCTGGCTGCCTTGCGTGTCGGCTAGTTGCGCGGCACGCGGCTCCAGGGCACTTCACGATCGACGCGCACGTCGCCGGGCAGACCCAGCACTCGCTCACCAAGGATGTTCTTCATCACTTCGGTGGTGCCGCCCTCGATCGAGTTGGCTCGACTCCGCAGGAACGCCTTCTGCATGTTCTCGAAAGCCATCGCGGTCTCCGGACGAACCATCTCGTAGCTGCCGTACAGCATCCCCTCGGCACCCATGAGGTCGATGACCTTGGCGTAGATGTCTTTGTTGAGGTCGGCGAAGGCCATCTTCGCAATCGAACCCTCGGGGCCCGGGTCACCCATCTTGCGATTCTGGTTGGCACGAATGTTGGTGAGCCGCAGCACCTCGGCGCGTGACCACAGTTTCATCACCTCGTCGCGCGATGCGGCGTCCTTGCGGTCAGCGGGAAGATCGGCCCACGTCGCCGTGAGCGCCTGGATCGTGCCGGACCCCTTTGCCGGCATCGTGCCGCCGATCGAGACCCGCTCGTTCATCAAGGTCGTCAGCGAGACCCTCCAGCCGTCGCCGGGTTTTCCGAGCATCTCGGAGGTCGCGATGCGTGTGTCCGTGAAGTAGACCTCGTTGAACTCGGCTTCACCGGTCATCTGCCGCAACGGACGCACCTCGACACCCGGCGCGTGCATGTCGACCACGAACGCAGTCAGCCCGGCATGCTTCACAGCCTCGGCGTCCGTGCGCACCACCAACAATCCGAAGCGCGAGAGGTGAGCCAGCGTGGTCCAGACCTTCTGACCGTTGACGATCCATTCGTCGCCGTCGCGAACGCCCTTCGATGCCAATCCGGCGAAGTCCGAGCCGGCGCCGGGCTCACTGAACAGCTGGCACCAGATCTCCTCACCGGTGAACAGCGGCCGCAGGTATCGCTGCTTCTGCTGCTCGCTTCCCCATGCAACAACTGTCGGTCCACACATGCCGTGGCCGATGGGGTTCTTGTAATAAGCGTTGGGGGCGCCCGCCGGGAAGAGTCGCTCGTTGACGACCTTCTGCAGCTTCGGATTGAGGCCGAGGCCGCCATGGCCCACTGGGAAGTGAACCCAGGCCAACCCCGCATCGAACTGAGCACCGAGGAACGTGATCGAATCGTTGGCTTTCGGATCGCACTGCTCGAGCAACTGTGTCGCGAGGTCGTCGACGTACTGCTCAGCGTCCTGTGTCTTGATTTCCGTGACCGTCATGGTCGCTAACGATACTGGCGCGATACAACTACCGCAGAGCCAGTCGGTCGATCACTCCTCGTCGTCTATGTCGTCGGCGGCGTCGAAGCCGGCTGCAGCAAGCCTTTCCAAGAGCTCATCGCGGATGCTGCGGCCGGGTTCGCGCGCCTTGTCGCCTGTGATGCGCCATCCGAGCCTGCTCGAGTACAAGAGCGGTGGCGCTTTCAACCGACCGGCGCCGACATCGACAACCCGAGCGAAGAAGAGGTCGTGATCGGCCATCGGTTTGACCTCGAAGGTCGCACACCTCAACCAGGCGATGCAGTTGCGGACGACCGGCAACTGCGTCCCAGGGATGGTCTCCAGGTAATCATCGGCGATGTATCGGAACCTGCGTCCGGGATAGGAGAAGTACTGGCCGACATCGACCTGGTCGCCGGCGAGGATGCTGACGGCGAACTCGCCGCTGGCGACGAGAAGCGGATGCGTGTCGTGCTTCGGCGAGACGCTGGCCATCACGATCGGCTCGTCGAAGCTGACTTGGCAGACCCAGTGGCTGCAGTAGGCCCTGGCCACGCCGTCGTGGTGGGCGCCGACGACCTGGACGCCCTTCATCATCTGCCCGAGGCTGCGCTTGATCGTCGCGTCGATCATCAGTTGAAGTGTCGCATCCACCGTCGATGCTCGGCGCGTTCCGACGCAAACTCCACGAACGCTGCGCGCAACGGCACGAGCCGGGCGAGCAGCACTTGCTGATCTCGTGCGACGAGGCTGTGCTTGAGGTTGTTGAGGATCCGCATCACGATCTCGTGAGCATTGGTCGGCGACAACATCGCCGGTCGGAACGTGGCGTCCTGCCCCATTCGCTGCTTCCACGACGCGATCATTCGCGGCTCGTCGTACCGCAGCCCACCCCCGAATGGATCGGCGAACGTTCCCGATTCCTTGTCGCGGATCACGAAGTGGCCGGGCAGCCCGATGCCACGGATGGTCACGCCGTGTCGCTTGCCCACCTCCATGGCTACTACACTGAGGGTGATCGGCATGCCGACACGCCTCGCCAGCACTTCATGGAGCAACGAGTTGCGGGGAGCGTGATAATCGTCGCTGTCACCGGCGAACAATCCCGACGTGAAAAGGGTCTCGACGATCCCGTCGAACGACGGTGGACAGAGCTCTGCGACTCTGTCGAGACCGACGATGATCGACGAGACGTCGGCTGAATGATCGACAGCTGTGGCTATGAGCGCACACAGCAGATCGAGATGTCGATCTGCTGAGGCCCCGTTGATGATTTCGGCGAACCTCACGGCCGGGTCCATCCATGCAACGTAGCCGTGATGCTCCCCGGTCGGGGCCCCAACCCCGACCGCCTCCGACGTGATGGGGAGCCCTTTCCCCGCCACCGGCTGTGTCGGCTACGTTCACCGACGTGTACCCCGGCGCATTCATCGAGTCGCAGCCGAACAAGCCAGCGCTGATCATGGCGGGCTCGGGTTTCACGCAGACATTTGCCGAGATCGATGCCGCGGCGAATCGATTGAGCCGGCTGCTGCGTTCCGTCGGAGTTCAGCCGGGCGACCACGTCGCGATCTGCATGGAGAACCATGACCGCTACTTCGAGGTCGTGTGGGGGTGCCACTATGCCGGCACGGTGTACACCGCCTGTTCCAGCCGCCTCACGAGCAACGAGCTGCGTTACATCCTCGACGACTGCGCGGCCAAGGTCTTCATCACCTCCAGGTACAAAGCCGACCAGGCGGCGGAGGTGATCGACGACCTCCCTGGGGTCACCGTGCGGTTGATGCTCGATGGGACCATCGACGGTTACGAGTCCTACGAATCGGCAGTCGCTGCCCAGTCCCCCGAGCCCCTGGACGAGGCGCGGGTGGCGGGCATGGACATGCTGTACTCGAGCGGCACGACGGGTCGTCCGAAAGGCGTGACGCGACCGTTCACATCACTTCCGTTGGAGACGACGCCGGGCGGCGTGGCGCCTGTCCTGCGGATGCTGTTCGGGGCCACGAACGACAGCATCTACCTCTCCCCCGCACCGTTCTACCATGCCGCTCCGTTGCGTTTCTCGATGGCCGCGCAGGTGCTCGGGGCAACCGTCGTGTTGATGGAGCACTTCGACGCCGAGCAGTATCTGGCATTGATCGAGCGGTATCGGGCCACGGTCACCCAAGCGGTGCCGACCATGTTCGTGCGACTGTTGAAGCTCGCGCCCGAGGTCCGCAGCGCGTATGACGTGTCGTCGATGCGCTGCATCGTCCACGCCGCGGCCCCCTGCCCCATCCCGGTCAAGAGGATGATGATCGAGTGGTTCGGGCCGGTTTTGCATGAGTACTACGCAGGGACCGAAGGCAACGGGTTCGTCTATTGCAACAGCGAGATGTGGCTCGCGCACGAAGGGACTGTCGGCACGCCCATCAACTGCGTTGTGCACATCTGCGCCGACAACGGCGACGAACTGCCCCACTTCGAGCCCGGGACCGTGTTCTTCGAAGGTGGTGCAACGTTCGAGTATCACAACGACGCGGAGAAGACTTCCTCGTCACGTCATGCGAAGGGCTGGAGCACCCTCGGAGACGTCGGCTACCTCGATGACGACACCTACTTGTACCTCACCGACCGCAAGCACAACATGATCATCACTGGGGGCGTCAACGTCTACCCGCAAGAAGCGGAGAACGTTCTGGTGACCCATCCGAAGGTGATCGACGTGGCCGTCTTCGGCGTGCCCAACGACGAGTTCGGCGAAGAGGTGAAGGCGGTTGTGCAACCGGTGAAGATGCCCGCTTCGGTCGACGAAGCGGCCTCACTGGCGACCGAACTGATGCTCTTCTGCCGGTCGCACCTGGCCGATCTCAAGTGCCCGCGCTCGATCGATTTTCGCGAGGAGTTGCCGAGGCACCCCACGGGAAAGCTCTACAAGCGACTGCTGAAGGACGAGTACTGGAGCGCAGCCGGCCGTTCGATCTGACCTGGCGGGCACCGCGCCTGTGCTCAGTCGGGTGCCGGCAAGGTGAGCCCGTGAAGCTGGTCGAGGATGTCTGCCAGGCGCAGGCTCTCGGTCCTGCCGAAGATCGGCTCTTCCTCACCGGCGACGACGCGTTCGAAATGCGACACCATTCCGGCATACGCGTTGGCACCGTCACATTCGATCGTGTCGACCGAGCCGTCTCGGCGCTGAACGTTGACGACGCTCGGCTCCGCCGGTCCCGGCACGTGCTCACCCGGCACCTCGACGAGCCCGTGAGTGGCCAACAACGCGATCTGCTTGCAGAGCGGAGCATCGAACGAGACGTCGAAGGACGAACTGAACCCTTCGCCCCAGTCGATCCAGCCAGTCATTGCAATGTCGACGTCGAGATGGTTGCGCGTGGCGTTGGCCGCCATCCCCACCGGGTCGCGACCGGCCATCAACAGGAACGGCGCGATGCAATAGATGCCGACGTCGAAGAGCGCACCCGCCCCACGGGTGTCGATGCGATGATCGCCGCTGCTCATGTCCATCGGATAGCTGAAAGATCCTCGACCGTGTTGCAGGACACCAAGCGACTCACCTGCTGCGAGGTCCAGGATCGCCCGGGCCCGGGGATGGTGTGGCCACATGTAGGCCTCGAGCAAGGTGAGCCCTGCGGACTCGGCATGGTCGAAGACCTCGGCGCTCTCGACCGATGACAACGTCAACGGCTTCTCGCAGAGCACATGCTTGCCGGCATCGAGAGCATGGTGGGTCCATTCCGCGTGGATGTGGTTCGGCAACGGGTTGTACACCGCGTCGATGTCGTCGCGCGCCAGCATGTCGGTATACGGTCCGAAGTCGTCGCCGTTGCGGCTCGGCGCTGCGACCACGGGGTGGCCGACGTCGGCGAACGCCGGCCGCAATGCATTTTGGAAGATTCGGCTCGACCCGCCGAACACGCCCCATCGCATCATCCGCCGAGCACAACCATCTTGATCTCTGTCATCTCCTTGACCGAGTAGGCCGGACCCTCTCGAGTGTTGCCGCTGTCGCGCAGACCGCCGTAGGGCATCTGGTCAGCACGCCACGTCGGTACCTCGTTGACCAGCACGCCGCCGTAGTCGAGCGTGTGAATGGCTCGCAGGGCCTTGCTGATGTCGGTCGTGAAGATCGCCGCTTGCAGGCCGAACGCCGAGTCGTTGGCCAACTCGAACGCGCTGTCGAGCGAGTCGTACGCCGCGATCGCGACGACCGGGCCAAACACCTCTTTCGAGCAGACCTTCATGTCGGGCTTTGCGTTGGTGATGACGGTTGGGCGCAACAGACCTGTGTCGTCGAGCGCTCCGCCCGTGAGTACCTTGGCGCCCGCAGCCTCGGCTTCGGCCACCCAGGACACCACTCGGTCGCGCTCGCTGCGCGAGATGAGCGCGGATACATCGGTGGCCTCGTCCAGCGGGTCACCGACCACGAGGGAGTTGACGTGGTCGACCAGTGCAGCCGTGAAGTCGTCGGCGATCGAGCTGTGGATGTAGATCCGCTGTGTGGAGATGCAGCTCTGGCCGGCATGGCTGAACCCGGCGACTTTGATCTTCGCCGCGGCGGTCTTCCAGTCGCCATCCGGTTCGATGATGACCGGCGCGTTGTTGCCGAGCTCGAGACCGACGCGCTTGCGCGGCGCGCGAGCACGGATTCCCCATCCGACATCGGGGGATCCGGTGAACGTGATCAGGGCGATGTCGGGGTGATCGACGATGGCGTTGCCGACCGTGCCGCCGGAGCCGGTCACGACGTGGAGGTAGTCGGATGGCAGCCCGCACTCATCGATCAACATCTTGGCCAGGGCTAGGGAGCTGAACGGGGTCTGGCTTGCCGGTTTGAGCACGACGGGGCACCCGGCGGCGATCGCCGGCGCCAGCTTGTGGGCCACGAGGTTGAGCGGAAAGTTGAACGGAGCGATCGCGCCGACGACGCCGATCGGCACCCGCATGGTGAATCCCAACTTGCCCTCACCTGCCGATAGGGCGTCGAGCGGAATCATCTCCCCCGACAGCTTGCGCGCCTCTGCTGCGGCAAACTGGAACGTGCCAACAGCGCGCTCGGCCTCGGCCCGTGCGGTCTTGATGGGCTTCGCAGCCTCTTTGGCGATGATCGTGGCGAACTCGTCCCGGCGATCGGTCAGCAGCTGCGCTGCCTTGTCGAGGATCGCGGCCCGCTTCCACAGAGGCAACGGTGACTTCAGCGCGGCTTTTGCCTTGGCGACTGCCGCAGCAACATCTTCTTCCGTCTGAGCCGGGATCTCGCCGATGATCGAGTCGTCATAGGGCGAGCGAACAGTGATCGTGTCAGCCATGTCGACCGACGATACTTGCCCCATGAGCCCTCGTCATCCGTTCCTCGACTGGGAGGGGCCTCTCGCCTTCGCGCACAGGGGCGGGGCCAGCGACGCGCCGGAGAACACGATGCAGGCCTTCGAGTACGCGATCAACCTGGGCTACCGCTACCTCGAGACGGACGTACAAGTGACAGCCGACGGGGTCCTGGCTGCATTCCACGACAACGACCTGCGCAGGACCTGCGGTCGGCCCGGAAAGATCAGCGACCTGCCCTGGTCCGAGGTGTCGAAGGCGCTCGTCAATGGCAAGGCACCCATCCCGTTGCTCGAAGACCTGCTCGGCGCGTGGCCGGATGCGCGGATCAACATCGACTGCAAATCCAATGCTGCAGTCGATGCGCTGATCGCGTCGCTTCGCCGCACGAGCTCGCTCCCCCGGGTGTGCGTCGCCGCGTTCAGCGATGCCCGCCTGCGACGGCTGCGCGCCGCGTTGGGCTCGGAGCTGTGCAGTTCACTCGGGCCGGTCGAGCTGGCGCTGCTTCGTTTCGGTGTCAGCCGCCATCCACCTGGTCTCGCCGCTCAGGTGCCGGTGAAACAGGGGCCATTGACGATCGTCAACCGGGCCTTCGTCGAGCGATCTCATCGACTCGGCCTGCAGGTCCACGTCTGGACGATCGATGACGCACCCGAGATGAACCGGCTGCTCGAGCTCGGAGTCGACGGGATCATGACCGACCGTCCGGTGGTCCTGCGCGAGGTCCTCGAATCCCGCGGAGCGTGGCGGACCTAACGCCCGCTTGGACCGCGCCGGCGGCGAGACCGATGCTGCCGACCAGTGTGATGAGCGGGCCGCGTTCGATCGTGATCAGCGAGGTCGATGGCGCTTTGCTGACGGCCACGGACACGAGAACGGCGTAGGACACCGCCAAGACAACGATGCCGGCACCGAGCCACCGGCGTGGGAACCACAACAGCGTGACGGCAAGAGCTAACAGGAAGGGGACGATCGGCCACAGCCGCAAGCCCCATCCAACGACGCTCGATCGCGAGATCCCGAGGCGATCGACCAGCGAGAAGATCTCGTAGCTCGTGCGGTGTCGTCTCCCCGAACGCACCCACGGCTGAAAGGTGCCGACCAGCGCAACGACTGCACCGATCGTCGCCACGACGCGCCCGATGAGAATCCGCTGCACCGCGGCAGCGTAGGTTCCGGTCATGGCGTCGCCCCGTTTTCATTCCGTCCGCTCCCCCGAGGCCGTGGTCGCCAGCGCCGATCAACTGGCTACACAGGCGGGACTGCGGGCCCTGGTCCTCGGCGGCAATGCAGTCGACGCGGCGATCGCCACGAACGCCGCGGTCGCCGTCACTGCGCCGCACCTGTGCGGGATGGGTGGCGACCTGTATGCGCTGGTTCACCGTGATGGCGAGGTGTTCGCGCTCAACTCGACGGGACGGGCGGGCTCGGGCGCCGATGCTGCAGCCCTGCGTGCCGAAGGTCATTCGGACATGCCGTTCCGACACGACATCAGAACGGTCACGGTTCCGGGCTGCGTGGATGGATGGATGGCCCTGCATCAGCGGTTCGCGACCTTGCCGCTCTCGGTCCTTCTCGAGCCCGCGATCGCTCTCGCAGCGCAGGGCTTCCCGGCCAGCCCTCTTCTGGTCGGAGCAGCTGCGAGAGCAGACGAAGGCGCGAGCGCGAACATGTCCGAGCTCATCGCCCAGTTGAGCCGTCCCGGTGCACGAGTGCTGCGCACCGGTGTAGCCCGAGCCCTGACCGCTGTTGCCACAGGCGGCCGCGAGGCCTTCTATCTCGGCGAGTTCGGCAACGGGTTGAAGGCAATGGGTGCCGGGCTGTACTCCGACGATGATCTCGCCAAGCCACTTTCGGAGTGGGTCACTCCGTTGCGCGTCAACACGTTCGGCGTCGACCTCTGGTCGCTGCCACCGAACTCGCAGGGCTATCTGGCGCTCGGCGCCGCCGAACTGGCGGGTCGCCTGGATCTGCCGGCGGATCCCAATGACGTCCGTTTCGCCCACCTGTTGATCGAGGCAGCGACAGCGGCAGGGTATGACCGGCCCGACGTCCTCAGTGATACCGCCAACGGCGACGAGCTGTTGACGCAGGTAGCCAAACGAATCGGCCAGATCGATGCGGAGCGGGCATCGAATCGGTGGATCCCGGGCAGCGATGGCGACACGACCTACCTCTGTGCGATCGACGGCAAGGGCATGGGCGTCTCGTTGATCCAATCGAACGCCGCCGGCTTCGGGTCCGGTCTTGTCGAACCAAACACGGGCATCAACCTGCACAACCGCGGTCTCGGCTTCAACCTACGAGAGGGACACCCGGCCGAGCTCCTGCCCGGCCACCGGCCGCCACACACCCTGTGTCCGGCGATGGCGACATCGGACGGCGCGCTTCGCGCGGTTTTCGGAACGATGGGTGGCGATGCCCAGCCGCAGATCCTGCTGCAGCTCGCGGCGAGGCTGTTCCACTACGGCCAGTCTCCCGCTGCCGCCGTACATGCCGGACGATGGGCGCTGCAGGGTCCTCAGACCGGATTCGATACATGGACCAGTGGCCAGGCGCCGACCGTTGCGGTGGAAGGCAATGCGCCGCAGGATTGGGCGGCGGGGCTGGCAGAACGCGGCCACAAGGTTGCCAGCCGTCCGCCCTTCGACAGCGGATTCGGTCACGCGCACGCGATCGTGATCGACAACGACGGTTTCCGCGCGGGGGCTGCAGACCCACGAGCGATGATTGGTACGGCCGCAGGCATCTGACTGGAACACCTGACCCAGTACGATTCAGTCATGCGCGTCGACTCGAACTTCTTCTGCACCGTACCGATGCCCGACGCGGGAGATCCTTCGATTGCATCGACCGCACGGCGCTTCGGCAACGACTCAGTCATCGAGTGCTACAAGAACTTGGTCGAATGGGCACGCACCGCCGACCAACTCGGCTTCGACACGATGTGGTTGACGGAGCACCACTTCCAATACGAGGGCTACGAAGTGCTACCGAACCTCATTCAGTTCGGTCAACACCTGGCCATGCTCACGAAAGATCTGCGGCTCGGACAGATGTTCAACGTCGTTCCGCAGTGGCACCCACTTCGTCTCGCCGAAGACTTCGCTCTTGCTGACATCGTCACCGGCGGGCGCATGGAGTTCGGGGTCGGCCGCGGCACGGTGCCTCGCGAGGCGTGGGCGCTGGGGACCGTGGTGGCCAGCGGCGACAATGAGATGTCGGCGGAACACGACCGGATCAACCGCGAGATATTCGAAGAGTCGATGGAAGTGATCAAGCTGGCCTGGTACCAGGAGCGGTTCAGCTATCGCGGCAAGCACATCGTCCTCCCGCCCGACGACGTCCCCGATCGCGGCACGATGGTCAACGACCTGACCCTCGTCCCCAAGCCGTTGCGCCACGTCGACATCTACCAGCCCGTCACATCGCCGGAGACCATCGAGTACGTACCGAAGGCGGGTCACAAGGCGGTCTACTGGCTGCAGAACGCCGACAGTCAAAAGCAGAAGTGGGACCGCTACGCCGAGATCCGCGAGGCATGCGGAACGCCTGTCGGGCCTGGAGAGGACCGCTGCCTGGTGCTCAACCTCCACGTCGCCAAAACACGTGAAGCAGCGCTGCGCAGGGGTCGGCCGGGTCAGGACGAGTTCAACAAGTTCCTCTCGCCCTACGGCCGCTTCAGCAGCTACCGCAACGCCGACGGCTCGAAGGTCGCCTTCAACCACTGCCCGACCGTCGAGGAGAGCAACGAACAGAAGATCCAGATCGTCGGCTCGATCGACGACGCCGTCGACGCGATCGGCTTCTGGCGCGACCTCCTCGACCTGAAGCACATCTGCTTCTTCTTCGACTATCCGGGTCTCACGCGAGAAGACATGGTCGAGCAGATGCACCTCGTGGCCGAGGAAGTCTTCCCCCGCCTCGGCGAACCGATCGTGAGGCGCCCGATCACGGGTTCGCCCCTCGTGTGAACGCCCTGACGTCCGCTGCGCAGGCACTGGCCGACGACGGCTACCTGCTGCTGCCGGCGTTCGCCGAGCCTCACGCCCATCTCGACAAGGCGTTCCTGGCCGAGCGGGTCGAGAATCGAACAGGTGACCTGATGGGTGCCATCCTGGCCATGGAGGCTGCCCGCGATTCGATCACCGTGTCCGACACGATCGAGCGTGCCGAGCGTGCAGCGCGGTTGCTTGCGGCCAACGGTTGTACGGCAATCCGAAGTCACGTCGATCTGACCTTGGCAGGTGGGCTGACCTCGGTCGAGGCGCTCATCGATGTGCGCGACCGGTTACGCGGGCTCGTCGAGATCCAGGTTTCTGCCCTCTGCGCGTGGCCGTCGATCGGGGCGGAGGGTGCCAATCAGCGAGCGCTGCTGCGTGAGGCAGTCGCGATGGGGATCGATGTGGTCGGTGGATGCCCACATCTCGAATCTGACCCCGCTGCGTCGAACGATGGGCTGTTGACGATCGCGGCCGAAGCCGGCCTGCCCATCGACCTGCACACGGATGAGACCTTGAATCCGGCGATGCTGGCCTTGGAGGATCTCGCCGAACGGGTGTTGTCGACCGGCTTCGGTCATGACGTCGCCGCCAGCCACTGTGTGTCGCTGATCCTGCAAACGGAGATGCGTCAGCGCGAAGTCGCCGAGAAGGTCGCTGCCGCCAAGATCAGCGTGATCGCCCTCCCCCACACCAACCTTTTCCTACAGGGTCGGGACTGTCAGGTGGCCATGCCGAGGGGCGTCACCGCGGTGAGGGCGCTGCGTACTGCCGGCGTGAACATCGCGGCCGGCGCCGACAACCTGCAGGACCCGTTCAATCCCGTCGGCCGCGGTGACCCGTTGGAGACTGCTGGACTGATGATCCTGACGGCCCACGTGCTTCCCGCTGACGCCCTGCACATGGTGACCGATGGTGCGCGTGCGGCAATGGGGCTGGCGCCGACGGCGGATCAGGTCGCTGTGCGGGCCACGACGATTCGCGAGGCGATCGCCTTCGGACCGCCCGACCGCATCGTGGTCCGATGCGACTCGAGTTCGGAAACAGAGCGTTCACACGATCGCGGCTGAGCTGTCAGAATCCGTGCCCTACACTCCGAGCCTGATGCCGAGAGACCATGGCCGACTCGCCGGGAAGCGTGCCCTGATCACGGGCGCGGCGCGTGGCATCGGCGCCGAGATCGCTGCCGCATTCCACCGTGAGGGAGCCGAGCTCGCCCTGCTGGACATAGATGTCGATCGGCTGGAGACCACCGGGAAATCGGTCGGTGGCGCTGCCTACGGGGTCGATCTGGCCGACACCGAGGCGACGATCACGACGATGACTCGAGCGATCGACGATCTCGGCGGTCTGGAGATCCTGGTCAACAACGCCGGAATCTTGAAGATGGCTCCCCTGCTGGAGATCGACCCTGCCGACTGGGACCTGACGTTTGCCGTGAACGTGCGGGCGATGCTCGTGACCATCCAGGTCGCCGCCAGAACCATGATCGCCGGCGGCGGCGGAACGATCATCAACATGGCCAGCATGGGTGGCAAGGTAGGCGGGCCGAATCAGGCGCACTATGCAGCGTCGAAGGCGGCCGTGATCTCCCTCACCCAGGTCGCGGCAAAAGAGCTCGGCGCGTACGGGATCACGGTCAACTGCATCTGTCCCGGGTACGTGCTGACCGAGATGGGGGCGGCGACGCGCACCGATGAGATGGTCCGTGAATGGTCCTCGAAGTCTCCGCTTGGTCGCCTCGCCGAGCCGTCCGACGTGGCCAACATGGCGTTGTTCCTCGCCTCGGACGAGGCCTCGTACTGCACTGGCCAGGCCATGAATGTGACCGGTGGGATGGTGATGCATTGAGCACGACCGGAATCTTCGGCGCCACGGCCGATACGACTACGGTTGTGGCCATGGGCGAGTCAGGCGCTGCTCCTGCTTTGAGTTTTCACGGCGTATCGATGGTGTTTCCCGACGGTACGCACGCACTCCGCGAGACGACGTTCGACGTACACGCCGGCGAGTTCGTGACCATCGTCGGCCCCTCGGGGTGTGGCAAGAGCACCCTGTTGCGCATCGCGTCCGGGCTGACCAGCAGCACCGGGGGCACCGTCGAAGTCGATGGGACCAGCATCGGCTACGTCTTCCAGGACGCGACATTGTTGCAGTGGCGCAACGTGCAGAAGAACGTCGAGTTGCTGGCCGAGCTCGAACAGATGCCAGCGGCTGAGCGCCGACGACGCGCCGACGACGCGATCCAACTGGTGGGGTTGACGGGCTTCGAGAAGAAGTACCCGAAGCAACTCTCGGGTGGCATGAAGATGCGCGCCTCGTTGGCGCGATCCCTCGTGCTGGAGCCGAAGGTGTTCCTGTTCGACGAGCCGTTCAGCGCGGTCGACGAGATCACCCGCGAACGCCTCAACGACGAGGTCATCTCCCTCTTCCAGCGCAAGGGCTTCGCCGG
Source organism: Ilumatobacteraceae bacterium (assembly GCA_031370825.1). GTDB lineage: Bacteria > Actinomycetota > Acidimicrobiia > Acidimicrobiales > Ilumatobacteraceae > JAENVT01. The sequence continues at coordinate 2,577 of JANMRB010000066.1, read as the reverse complement.
ACTTTTCATCACCCACTCGATCAGCGAGGCAGTGTTCCTGTCGACTCGTGTGCTGGTGATGAGCTCACGTCCCGGCCGGATCGTCGGCGACTTCAAGGTCCCCTTCGACTATCCTCGTTCGCCCGAACTGCGCTTCGACCCTGCATTTGCGATTCTGTGCGGAGAGGTGTCGGCAGAGCTGAGAGGAGCCCACGTATGAACACCTCAGCGTCAGTCGTGGGCACCGAAGAAGTCGAAGCCCAACTGCCGCCGGCCGCGCCCGACGACGTCGTACTACTTCCCGAGACCAGGGCCGATCGTCGCTTCACGCTCAGTCGGGTACTCGCCCCCGTGGTCCTGCTCGCGGTCTTCATCGGCCTGTGGTACATGATGCACTACTGGGGTCTGCGCTTCTTCTTCGACAAGGACGGCAAGCGACTGATACCGACGCCGATACAGGTCTGGGAACAGACGATCATGAGGCCGATCGCGCGCAGGCGATACATCGAGGGCATCAAGTGGACGAGCATCGTCGCGTTCGGCGGGCTGGCGATCACCATCGTGATCGGCTGCGGCCTCGCTGTGCTGATGTCACAGGCCAAGTGGATGGAGAGCGCGGTCTATCCCTACCTGGTCGCCTTGCAGGCCGTGCCTGTACTTGCAGTCATCCCGTTGATCTACTCGGTCTTCGGCGGCGGTCTGACTCCCCGATTCTTCGTGTGCATCATGATCGCGTTCTTCCCGATCGTGACCAACACGCTGTTCGGCCTCAACTCGGCCGATCCCGGCCAACACGATCTCTTCACGTTGCGCAACGCCTCGCGTTGGACTCGCCTCGTCAAGCTGCAGCTGCCGTCGGCGCTCCCGAACATCTTCACCGGCTTCCGCATCTCCGCCGGTCTCTCGGTGATCGGTGCGGTCGTCGGCGAGCAGTTCTTCCGAGCTGGAAGCAAGCCCGGTGTCGGCATCGTGATGGACATCTACCGGGTCAAAGGCATCTATGCGCCGCTCTACGGCGGCGTCATCCTTGCCTGCCTACTCGGAATCTTCACGTTCCTGCTGTTCGGTTGGATCGGCAAGAAGGCCATCGGCAGCTGGTACGACGCTGGAAAGCGCCAGACGTGAACCAAAAATCTCAGCGTGAACAACCAAAACAAAGGGAGAGAAATCAGATGAAGAACCGACGCAGCAAATCGCTGCTCACCGTCGCCGTCGGCGTGTCGCTGGTTGCCGTAGCCTGCGGCAGCGACACCAAGTCGTCCAGCGACACAAGTGCGGGGACGACACCAGCTGCGGGCACCACGGCAAGCACCTCTGCCGCAGTAACGACGGCCGCCCCTGAAACCACGGCCGCGACGACAGGCACGTCAAGTTCAGGGGGTACAACCCTCAAAGGAGTGTGCCCCGACGTCGTAGTCCTGCAGACCGACTGGATGCCGGAGGCCGAGCACGGTTTCGTCTATCAGATGATCGGCTCGGGCTACGCGATCGATGCTGCCAAGGCGTACGTCACGGGTCCGCTGATCGATCAGGACGGCAAGGACACAGGCGTCAAGCTCCAGGTTCGCTCTGGCGGCGCCGCGCAGCACTTCGACAGCCCGACCACGATCATGTACAACAACGAGGACACCCTTCTGGCCTTCATCTACACCGACGAAGGAATCCAGAACTCGGCAACCAAGCCAAGCGTCGCGATCGAGGCCGGATACAACAAGAACCCGCAGATGATCATGTGGGACCCCGCGGTGTATCCAGACATCACGGGCATCGCCGATCTCGGCAAGACCGACATCAAGATCCGCTACTTCGGCGGTGCGGCGTACATGGACTTCCTCACCAGCACCGGGGTTCTCAAGGCCGGCCAGGTCGATGGCTCGTACCAGGGTGACCCGAACCTGTACATCACCGACGAGGGCAAGGCCGCTCAGCAGGGCTTTGGTTCGGCCGAGCCGTACCTCTACGAGCACGTCTACCCGAGCTGGTTGAAGCCGGTCAAGTACCAGTACGTCAACGACATCGGCTGGGAGAACTACGCCGAGTCGATCGCAACCAAGCCGGAGAACGTCACGAAGTACGCCGACTGCTTCAAGTTGCTGGTACCGATCATCCAGCACGCAAGCGTCGATTTCATCAAGGATCCGGCGCGTGCCAACGCGATCGTCCTCGATGCCGTTGCCAAGTTCGGTGGCGACTTCGGCTGGACGTACGACCAGGGCACTGCCGACTATGCGGTCACGACCATCAAGACCGACGGCCTCGTAGCCAACGGCGCTGACGGAGTGATGGGCAAGTTCGACATGACCCGCGTCGCCGGCTTGATCACCAAGGCGGTTCCGGTGTACACCGCACAGGACAGCCCGCCAAAGACCGGCGTGAAGCCAGAAGACATCGTCACCAACGAGTTCATCGACGAGTCGATCCACCTCTAGATCGGGGGGCAGAAACGAAGGGCGCCGGCTGGTGCCGGCGCCCGTCGCCTGGTTTTACCGTTAAGTTCTCCGCTCTGGCCAAAACGACCTGCAGCAGCACGTTGGCGCCCGCTTCGACGTCTTCGGGCTTTGTGTACTCGGCGATGTTGTGTGAGAGCCCGTTGACGCT
>JANMRB010000026.1:0-3675 GCA_031370825.1 Ilumatobacteraceae bacterium | reverse complement strand
CCCCGGATGCCGGGTCGTGTTCGACTACTGCGACATCCACCACATCCGCTGGTACCGCAACCTCGGCAACACCGACATCGACAACCTCCTGCCGATCTGCACCAAACACCACCACCTCGTCCACGAAGGCGGCTGGAAACTGTCCCTCGACACCCGCCGCAACCTGACCATCACCTACCCAGACAGCACCATCATGACCACAGGCCCACCCACCGCACGCGCCCGATGAAGCGCGGGTCACGAGCGAGCGCCGGTTCCGCCTTCAACCCTCGACGGTGATCGCCGCCGTCGGGCACATCTCGGCCGCCAACATCACGCTGTCGCGGAGCTCTTCGCCGGGCTCTTCCTGGAGGATGTACAGGTAGCCGTCGGAGCGCACCTCGAACACCTCGGGACACACCTGCATGCACGACCCAGTCGATGCACACACATCGAAATCAACACTGACCTTCATTCGCCCCTCCGTTCAAGCCTTGGCCTGACGGTAGCCGTCGGCGATTGCATCTTCGGCGTTGGCGTAGCAGCGTTCGGCAACCGTGCGTTCGTAGAAACGCCCCCCTGGCACGTGGAAGATGCCGGAGTTCTCATTGGCCTTCAGCGGGTAGCCGGGTGGGCACTGGCCATCGACGGGCGGTAACCAACGAGGGGTATCGACGGTCTCGACGGTGGTTTCCACCGGCGCAGGCCTGGGAGCGCTGCTTGGCACAGGTTTGCTCGACGTCGGCAGCGGTGGCCACTCGGGTGGTGCGGAGGGCAGCGACTGCTTGCGACTCCACGCCCGATACCCGACATAGGCTCCACCCGCGAGCACACCAAGCCACATCAATCGCCGAAGCAGACGCATCATGGCCGGTGACCTTACTTCCGATGGCGTTCGTGGGCGTTCAATACAGCGCGGAGAGAAGCCGTGATGATGTTCGGATCGACACCGACGCCCCACAAGACGATGCCGTCGGGCTCCGACGTCTCGACGTACGCCACAGCGTTCGCCTCTGACCCTTGACCGATGGCGTGCTCTGCGTAATCCAGCACGTTCAGTTCCGCACCGACACCGTCGCGGAGCGCGTGGACGAAAGCGTCGATCGGACCGTTGCCCTCACCGATGATCGTGACCGGTTGGTCGTCGACTACCAGTTGCGCCGTTATCGATGTCCTGCCGGTCGCCGAGTCGCTGTGCAGCTCATGGCTGTTGAGCACGAACGTGGGCTCGGTCGGCAGGTACTGCTGCTGGAACGCCTCCCACATCACGACCGGGCTGATCTCGGTGCCGGAGTCCTCGGTGATGTGCTGGATGGTCTTGGAGAACTCGATTTGCAAGCGCCTCGGGAGCTCGAAACCGTGCTCTGCCTTCATCATGTAGGCGACTCCGCCCTTGCCCGACTGCGAGTTGACTCGGATGACGGCCTCGTACGAACGACCCACGTGCTTTGGATCGATCGGCAGGTACGGCACGCCCCACTGGTCATAGTCCTTGGGTAATGCCTCGAATCCCTTCTTGATCGCGTCCTGATGGCTCCCACTGAACGAGGTGTAGACCAGATCCCCGGCATAGGGATGTCGCGGAGGTACTGGCAGGCGATTGCAATACTCGGCGACGCGCCGCAACGCATCGATGTCGGTGATGTCGAGCTCGGGATCGACGCCATTGCTGAACAGGTTCATTGCCAGATTGACGATGTCGACGTTGCCTGTGCGCTCGCCGTTGCCGAACAGCGTCCCCTCCACCCGATCGGCACCCGCCATCACACCGAACTCAGCGGCGGCAACGGCACAGCCTCGATCGTTGTGCGGATGCAGGCTGATCACCACGGACTCGCGGTTGCGAATGGTCCGACCGAACCACTCGATCACGTCGCCGTACACGTTGGGGCTGTAGCACTCGACCGTGGCCGGCAGGTTGACGATCAGCGGCTTGTCCGGCGTGGGCTCGACGACGTCCATCACCGCCTCGCAGATGCGGATGGCGAACTCGGGCTCCGTCAGGGTGAAGCTCTCGGGCGAGTATTCGTACCGGATCTCGGTGCGCCCCATCGTCTGCTCGAGCTTGCGGCACAGCTTGGCCGCATTGACGGCGATGTCGACGATCCCGTCCTGGTCGAGCCCGAACACGACCTCGCGCTGGAGCGGGTTGGTCGAGTTGTAGAAGTGCATGATCACACGGGACGCACCCTGGATGCACTCGTACGTCCGCTCGATCAGCTCCGGGCGGCACTGCACGAGCACTTGGATCTCGACATCGTCGGGGATCAGATCCTCTTCGATCAACTGACGAACGAAGTCGAAGTCGGGTCGGCTGGCCGATGGGAAGCCGACCTCGATCTCCTTGAAGCCCATCTTGACCAGCGCTTCGAACATGTGCCGTTTGCGCTGTGGTCCATCGGATCGATCAGGGCCTGGTTGCCGTCGCGCAGGTCGACGCTGCACCACAGCGGGGCCTTGTCGATGACGACGTTCGGCCACGTGCGGTCGTGAAGGACCACCGGCACGAATGGCTTGTACTTGTCGAACTTCATTTTCTTCGGGGTGGCTGGTTGTGGAGGCATGACTGGCTTTCTGCGGCGGAGCGGATTGGTGGGATTGATTGGATCGAGTGTGAAAAATGAAGAACCCCCCGGCCAACGGCGGGGGGTACGGGCAAGCGCGAAGAGCGCGGCGCTTGCCCTACATAAGCAGAAGGAGGTTGCGACCGGCGGACATCACCGTCAGTCTGCCCCCGATCGCCTTCATTGTCAACGCGTTACGGGATGAGAAAGTTGCTGAACTGCCACGGGTCGTCGCGATCGATGCCGTCGGCGTCATTTGCGAACCTGGCGAACAAGTCGTTTCGGGTCGTCAACGGATCCCAGTCAGCGGCCGCAGAATGCATCGTGCCCAAGTAGCGCGACGCGACAGCCAGCACCTCGCGCCATGGAAGGTCGTCGGGGACGCAGACGCCTTCTTCGGGATGATCGAGCATCCACGTGACGGTGGCGATGATCGAGCCGGCGACCTGCAGGGTCGTCGCGCTCTGGTGAGGCAAGATCGCTCGGGCTTCGTCGATCGACAGAAGTGAGCCGGTCCACCATGACTTGTACGGATGACCCATGAGCAGCACACCGAGCTCGTCGCGGCCGCTCGTGATCTCGTCGTTGAGGATGCGCTGGCGTGACTGCATCTGCCAGTTGCGCATGCGGAGCTCGAGGACACTGCTGATCGCGGCATCGGCTGGGCAGTAGGCGTAGTGCACGGTGGGCCGGTAGACCGGGTTTCCGTCCTGGCCCCACACCGTCAGATGATCGTTGATGGTCAGCGCCTCGCCATGGCGGATGACCATCCCACGTATCTCGCCAGTCGGTACCCAGGATCGAACCCAGGTCTCCATTCCCGGCCGAGCGATGCAGATCTGGTTGCGCGGGCCGTACCCGTGGTGCACGAAGCCGTTCGGCGGTAGCCGCTTCTCGTGAGTTCCCCACCCGAGCTCGGCGGGAGCGATGCCTTCTTCATAGAAGCCGTCGACCGACCACGTGTTGACGAACTCGTCGACCTCTTTGGGCACGTCGGTGATCTGGGTGTCGCGCTCGGCGACGTGGATCACCTTGGTACCGGTCAGCATCGCCAGCGTTGCGTAGGACTCGTAGGCAAGCGCGTCCTCCATCGCTGCACTGTCGCTGACGCAACCATCGTGAAGCATTCGAC
>JANMRB010000025.1:0-12309 GCA_031370825.1 Ilumatobacteraceae bacterium | reverse complement strand
GCGGCGATACGGAGACCCGGCGACGACGTGACGGTCCTGGCGTACGGCACCATGGTTCACGTCGCCGAGGCCGCAGCGCAGGAGACCGGCATCGATGCCGAGATCATCGACCTGCGAACGCTGCTGCCACTCGACACGGACACGATCGAGGCGTCTGTTGCCAAGACGGGCCGATGCGTGATCGTCCACGAAGCCACGCGTACGAGCGGCTTCGGAGCAGAACTGTCAGCGACAGTCCAAGAGTTGTGCTTCTACCACCTCGAAGCACCGATCGAGCGGGTCACCGGATGGGATACGCCGTATCCGCACGCTCAGGAGTGGGACTACTTCCCGGGACCGACACGAGTCGGTGCCGCCCTGCGACGGGTCATGGCTGCCTGACATGGCCGAATACGTGGTGAAGCTGCCCGACGTCGGCGAAGGCATTGCCGAAGCAGAGATCGTCGAATGGCATGTCAACCCCGGCGACGACGTCGTGGAAGATCAAGTGATGGTGGAGGTCATGACCGACAAGGCCACCGTCGAGTTGCCCTCGCCGGTGAGCGGGGTTGTCATCTCTGTCGGTGCGGCGGTGGGCGACGTGCTGTCGGTCGGCTCACCGCTCATCCGCATCGACACCGGCAACGGCGATGGCGCCAAACCGGTGGCAGACGCGGCGCCGACTGCTGCGAGCGGCGAGCCGGAGAAAGAGACACCGACGCCACCCTCGCCCCCGGCCGAGCGCGCCGCTGTCACCGCAGCACCACTGAGCAAGGGCAAGACCGTGCCGGCACCAGCGCCGACAAGCGCGCCGACCGCCGCGCCGGCCGTACGTCAGCGAGCGAAAGCGCTCGGCATCGACCTCGGTGCTGTCACCGGCTCGGGCCGCGATGGTCGCATCGTCCACGGCGACCTGGATGCGCAACTGACGCTCAATCGCTCGTCTTCTCCGAGGCGAACGCGCCCACCCGTCGAGACCGAGGACGTGGTCGACGAGGTGAAGGTCATCGGTCTGCGACGCAACATCGCCCAAAGGATGCAGCTCGCCAAGACGCGCATCCCACATTTCACGTACGTCGAGGAAATCGATGTCAGTGAGATCGAGCGTCTTCGAGCGCACCTGAACCAGGAGCGTCTCGACGGCGAGTCGAGATTGACGGTGCTGCCGTTTCTCATGCGCGCCGTAGTCATCGCCGTCGACGACTTCCCACAGATGAACGCGAGATACGACGACGAGAACGGTGTGGTCCAACGTCATCGATCCGTTCATCTCGGAATCGCCTCACAAACCGCAAAGGGACTGATGGTTCCCGTCGTCAAAGACGCGCAGAGCCGGGACATGTGGGACTTCGCCGAAGAATTGGCACGCCTCTCCACGGCGGCACGCAACGGCAAGGTCACCCTGGAGGAGCTGAGTGGATCCACGATCACGATCAGCAGCCTCGGGTCGCTCGGAGGCATCGTGTCCACCCCGATCATCAACTACCCCGAAGTGGCAATCATCGGCGTCAACAAGATCGCCACTCGACCGATCTACGTCAATGAGATCGTGCTACCCCGCCAGATCATGAACCTGTCGTCGTCGTTCGATCACCGAGTGGTCGACGGTGCTGATGCCGCGGCATTCATCCAACGGATCAGAGCGCTGCTCGAGACACCGGCCCTTTTGTTCATGCCCTAGCCGCGGGTCACCTGGCAAGCTGAGGAACCCATGAGCGTTTCAGCCCCAACCCTCACCGGCACCCACGTTCGACTCGAGCAGCTGCGCCTCGAGTTTGCAGATGAACTGACCACCGCCGGAAATCAAGACCGAAGCAGTTATGGCTGGACCGCGGTACCGCCGACCGTCGACGGCATGAAGCGCTACATCGAGGGACTGCTCAATGACCAGCAGGCGCGCTCAGCCGTGCCATTCGCGCAGCGACGACTCAGCGACGGTGCCCTCGTCGGCTGCACCCGGTACCTGCGGCTGGAATGGTGGGGTGGCAACGCCCTTCCCGACGAGGTCGAGATCGGCGGCACTTGGCTGGCAGCGACTGCTCAGCGCACGCCGATCAACACCGAAGCAAAGTATCTGCTGTTGGCAAACGCGTTCGACGCCTGGAACGTACATCGTGTCTCGATCTGCACCGATGCCCGCAACGCACAGAGCCGCACGGCCATCCTTCGGATAGGCGCGGCGTTCGAAGGCATCCATCGCAGCCACCGCGGCTCGTACGCTCCGGGCGAAGAGAACGTGGTTGCCCGGGACTCGGCGATGTATGCGGTCACCCGGGCTGACTGGCCGGCGGTCAAGCAGGGCTTGGAGCTCAAGCTGCAATGACCGACAAGCCTTCCTCGCCCCCGCCGCCAAGGCCGGTCATGCTGGTGACCGGTGCAAGCCGCGGCATCGGCGCGGCTGTCAGCCGGCTCGCCGCACGAGCTGGCTATTCCGTCGTCGTCAACTACGCGGCCAGCGCCGACGCGGCTGCCGAACTGGTCGACGAGATCGGTAACGATTCCTTCGCCGTGCAGGCAGATGTGGGCGACGAGGATGCCGTGCTGGCCATGTTCGCCGAGATCGACGAGCGTCGCGGTCGTATCGACGTCCTGGTCAACAACGCCGGGATCGCGGGTAGCTATGGGACCCTCGACACCTACACCGTCGCGGCGCTCGAACGACTGTGGGCGGTCAACCTGACTGGTCCGTTCATCTGTGCACGCGAGGCGGCCTCGCGAATGCGCGCAGACGGTCGCGGTGGTTCGATCGTCAACATCTCGTCGAAGGCAGCTGTGCTCGGCGGGACGAACGAGTGGGTCCACTACGCCGCTTCGAAAGGCGGGATCGACACGATGACCATTGGCCTTGCCAAGGAACTCGCACCCCACGGCATCCGCGTCAATGCAGTTCGACCCGGGCTGATCGAGAGCGACTTCCACATGCATGCCTCACCCGGTCGTGTCGAGCGGATGACACCGTTGATACCGATGCAACGCGTCGGCACGGCCGACGAGGTTGCCGAAGCCGTGTTGTGGTTGGCCTCGTCTGCTGCGAGCTACGTGACCGGTGCCTTCATCGAGGTGACAGGGGGCCGCTGAGACCCAGCGGTCTGCACGATGTGACGCACCCACAACCCTGCAGCGATCGTCGCCAGGGTGGCGCCGAGGGTGACCGGTGGCAGCACACCAGGACCGCGAGCGTCGAACAGTTGACCGAGCGACCACGGCATGACCAACCCGCCGAGCCCGGCCGCGCCGACGAACGCAGAGGTCGCGGCCCCCGACAACGCGAAATGAGCCTCGGCGTACGCAATCATCGACGCGAACTGCGGTGCGATCGAGACCCCGAACAAGAAGGTCACGATCCACAGGCCGACGTTGCCGCCGTTCACCACCACCAACGCGATCGAGGACAGCAGGGCGAGCGTCATCGAGCCGACCAGCATCCACCCTGCACTGAACCGCCCGGCCAGCCAGATCGACACCACCCGTCCGATCGAGAACCCGACCCAGAACGTTGCGGTCACTCCAGTGGCGGTGTTGGCGTCGCCGTAGTGGATCTGTTCGACGTACGAGTGGATCCAGTTAGCGAAGCCGATCTCCGACGAGACGTAGACGAAGAAGAACAGTGCCACGATGGCCAGGTGGCCCCGGCGAACCGACGCACCGCCTTCGCCATGATGACTGTGGTGAGCAGCGCGGGTCTTCATCGGAGCCGGCGTCGACAGCAGTACGCCACCACAGATCAATGTGAGCACGGCAAGCGGCACAGCGACCGGCCACAGCGAGTTGCTCCATGCGAGGGCTCTGTTGGTCAGCAATGGCGCCGACAGTGCGCCCAACGCGAAGAACAGATGAAGAGCGTTCAGCGCGGCACCGGGGGACTCTGGCCGGCTCCAGACCACCAGCGTGTTTCCGGAGACATCGCCGACACCGTTCACCACCCCGAGCACCGCGAACGTAGCAACAAGGGGCGCGAGATCGCGCAGTTGCGAGATCACGACGATGGCGGCGATGGACGTCGCCATGCACATGGCCCACACCTGATGACCGCGCCCGCGGTCGAGGACCCGACCGCCGATGAACGAGCCGAACATGTAGCCGCTCGACGATCCGACGAAGACCAGGCTGATGCCACCGTCGTCGGTTCCGACGCGGTCACGGAGGTGCGACAGCGCCGGCCCGGCGAAGCTGAGGGAACTGCCGAGCACTACAAAACTGCCCAAGTAGACCCACACAGGGACGGGCCGGTGTCCCTGTCGTTCCATCGCTGCCGATCGTAGAGTGCGGCAGTAGCGTGCGGCCAACATGCGTGTTCTCGTTGTCGTAGCCCACCCTGACCCGAGCAGCTTCAACCATGCAATCGCTGCGACAGCCACGGCCTCGTTGACGCGTGCCGGGCACCAGGTGACGGTGCTCGACCTGTACGCCGAGGAGTTTCGAACGGCAATGAGCCTGGACGAGCGTCTCGCCTACCACAGCGAGCGACCGATCCTTGATCCGATGGCTGAGCGGCATGCGGGAATCGTCAAGCAGGCTGAAGCGCTCGTCTTCGTCTATCCCACCTGGTGGAGCACGGTCCCGGCGATCCTCAAGGGCTGGCTTGAGCGGGTCATGGTGCCCGGTGTCGGGTTCGTCTTCGACGAGAACCAGCACGTGCGGCGCGGCCTCACCCACGTGAGACGGATCGTCGGAATCTCCACGTACGGATCGCGCTGGATCTACGTGCGGGCCATCCACGACAACGGCAGGCGTACGCTGCTGCGCGCATTGCGGTTGAACACCGCGATCTTGACGCGACGGTCGTGGCTCGCGTTGTACGAGATGGATAGTCGCAGCGCGGAACAGCGGGCCGCTTTCCTGAGGCGCGTCGATCGGAAGATGCGATTGCTGTGAACGCGTATGTCGTCTACTGCCATCCCGATCCAGGATCGTTCACCGCAGCCCTTCGCGATCGGGCTGTTGCCGGATTACACGCGGCCGCGTTCGAGGTTCGAGTGTCGGATCTGTATGCCGATGAATTCGATCCTGCGATGTCCCGGCAGGAAAGGCTCAACCACATGACGCCACACACGCGTCATCCTGACGTCGAGGGGTATTGCGACAACTTGCGCTGGTGCGACACGTTGGTGTTCATCTACCCGACATGGTGGAGCGGGCAGCCGGCAATGATGACCGGCTGGCTTGACCGTGTGCTGCTGCGGGGTGTCGCTTGGGAGCTGCCCGACGGCGCAACGAGGGTGACTGCTCGTCTCACCAACGTTCGCAGGCTGGTGGCTATCACCAGTCACGGTTCGTCGAGGTTCCTCAACGTCATCGAAGGTGAAACCGGCCGGCGCGTCGTGGGACGCGCTGTGCGCGTGCTCTGCCACCGATTTGCAAGCACGACGTGGCTCGCTCTCTACAACATCGACCGGTCCTCAGCGGCTGAGCGCGAAGGTCTTCTCGATCGCGTCGAACAGCGCATGCGCGTGCTGGGAAGGCCTCCTAAGGAACATGTCGCCGGTCGAAGGTGGTAACGACCTCGACGTGATGGGTCTGCGGAAACAGGTCGTAAACAGCGGATCGGACGTGGTCGTATCCGGAGTCGCGCAGCAGCCCGGCGTCGCGGGCCAGGGACACCGGATCACAGCTGACCAACACGATTCGCAGAGCTTGCGTTTGAACGAGAACGGAAACCGCCCGTCGACCCAGACCGCTGCGCGACGGGTCGGCGATGACGAGATCAGCACGCCGCGGTTTCCATTGCTCGACCTGTGACCGTATGACCCGAGCGCGACGGCGGGCGAGGTTAGCGGCCGCGTCGGCGCAGGCAACATCGGAGCTCTCGACGACGATCACCTTCCCCCCGTCGAGGTTCGAAGCGAACAGCCCGACGCCCCCATACGCGTCGATGATCGTGTCAGCCTGGGCGAACTCTGCGCACGCTTCTTGGACCGCGGCCACGAGCAACTCGGCTGCGGCAGGTCCCGACTGGAAGAACGAAGCGGCGCTGATGCGCAGGCTCGTGCCTGCGACCACCTCGTGCACCACTGCGTCTGGACCAACGGCGACGTCTGGCGGTGCGCCGAGGAGTTCCACGTCACCTTCGACGACCCAGGCCGACCGTTCCCCCGTCGCGGCGCCGACGCGAAGGCTCACCTCACCGCTCCCACGGGTGCCCACGACAGCGAGCAGATCCTGCAACAGCGGATGACTGACGGGGCAAGCCTCCAACTCGACGACGTCGTGAGAGGTGCGGCGCCGAAGGCCCAAGTGGTCGACACCGGTTGCCAAGCGAAGCGTCGTTCGATATTCCCAGGGCGGAACGGAGGAACCGATCACGACGAGCGGATCGATCAACTTGCCGGTGCGTTTCAACGCCTCGATCACCACGGCTGCCTTCAGTTCGAGCTGTGCGCCCGCGGCGACATGCTGCCATGTGCAGCCGCCGCAGCCCGCTGCATACGCCGGGCAGGGCGGATCGACACGATCGGCGGACGGTTCGAGCACATCGAGCATCTCACCGCGAACGAAGTCCTTCTTCGATTGAACCAGCTGAATCTCCACCAGCTCGCCCGGCAGGGCACCGCGGACGAAGGCGACGCGACCATCAGCAATCCGGGCAATGGCGTCGCCGCCCGCTGCCATCTTCTCGGCACGCACCACGATCGACGACATCGGCGACGACTGTAGATCTACCGACGTCGATGCCAGCCACTACTCTCGGACCAATGCCACGCCCGATCGAAATCGCTCCGAGCGTATTGCCTGCCGATTTCGCCAAGCTGGGCGAAGAGGTTGCTGCTCTGGAGGCAGCCGGAGTCGACCGGATCCAGTGGGACGTGATGGACGGCCAGTTCGTCCCCAACCTCACGTTCGGTCCCGATGTGATTGCGGCCGCTCGCAAGCACAGTTCACTGCCGTTCGAGGCGCACCTGATGGTGCTGACCCCCGATGCGATGGCTGCCGAATACGTGCGTGCCGGGTGCCAGAGATTGATCGTTCACGCCGAGGCCTGCACACATCTTCATCGCACACTGGGCAACATCGCTTCGCTCGGTGCCACGGCCGGCGTCGCCCTCAACCCTGCGACGCCGGCCATCACCGTCGCCCATGTGCTCGATCTGGTCGACCTGGTATTGGTGATGACGGTCAACCCAGGCTTCGGCGGGCAGCAGTACATCGGAACGATGGAACCGAAGATCGCCGAGGTGGCCGAGATGCTCCGCGTAGCTGGTCGCGCAGAAGATGTCGACCTCGAAGTCGATGGCGGCATCGGGCCCGACACTGTCGCTGCTGCAGCCGCAGCGGGAGCCAACGTCCTGGTTGCCGGCAGTGCGCTCTACCGCGACCCCCTCGGCCTGAAGCACGCCGTCGCGGATCTACGCGCCCGCGCCAACTCAGTGTGATGCTGGCTCGGCCACGTCCGAGGCCGTGTCACTCGCCCGGCCGACGCCATCGTCCCAGGTGAGAGAGTCGGCGTGCTGTCGGTCGCGCTGCACCTCCAACAACCGGAAGTCGTCTTCATCCATGCGTTCCCGTGCGGCGCGGACCATGGCGAAGACGAGCAACTTGATCGAAGCGAGGACCACGAGGATCCCGAATGCGATGCCCGACGGTCTGAGGACTGCCTTGAGCATCGTCTTCTTCGCAGTCTTCAGTGGCGCCAACACGCCGGTGTCGACGCCCCTGCCGTCGACGAGCAGGGTCTTCACGCCGTCTTCGATCCTGGGGCAATGCAGGTCGGTGTCATTGACGCCGATCACTGCATCACCGCCGAAGAGCGGAGCGGGCAGACGAACCTTCGAGCGGAGGACACCCAACAGGGGATCGGGAAGGGCGCCGACGAGGTATTGCTCTCCGGGGTGGAGGAACCGGATGTCGTCGTCGTACCGAACATCGACGATCGTGCCGACCGCGTATCCGTCGAGACTGCCGGCCCGTATCTGCTGCACCGCGAAGCGGGCTGTCGTCGCGTCCGCAGCGGCCAGCGTGCCTACAAACACCGCGACCGGCGGTGGCGGCGCGAAACACCCGGCCGGAACAGCGACCAAGGGTGCCGAGGCGATGAGCGGATCAACCAGAGGCGGAGGTACCTCCTGCGCAGGGAGTTGCGGGCCGATCACCTCGGGAGTGACCGTTGTCGACGGCTCGATCGGTGGCTGCGGCGGCGGCTCGGTAGGCGGCACCGCGCTAGCTGCGGCGCCCCAGGCCAGGGAAAGAAACGCCCCGACGAAGAATGCGCGCAGCTGCCTCATGCTTTCACGCTACTGACCGGCGCCGGGCCTGACCGGTCAACGACCCTCGAACTTCGGCTCCCGCTTCTCGACGAAAGCGGCCAGGGCCTCCATCGTGTCGGCCGTGGAGAAGTTCAAGGACTGGGCGACACCCTCGTCGTCGAGTGCCTGTTCCAGGGTCACCGCCATCGAATTGTCGAGCATCCGCTTGGTCATTGCGAGAGCGATAGGTGGGCCAGCCGCCAGCCGTGCGGCCCAACTGTCGACGAACTCATCGATCTCGGCGTCGGGGACCACTCGATTGACCAGGCCGATGCGCTCGGCTTCGGCTGCACCGATGATGTCGGCGAACAGCGCCAATTCCTTGGCACGATGCATCCCGACGATTCGCGGCAGCACCCATGAACCGCCGAAGTCGATCGACAATCCCCGGCGGGCGAAGATCTCGGAGAACCGGGCGGTGTCGCTGGCCACGACGAGGTCGCATCCGAGGGCCATGTTGCAGCCGGCGCCGACGGCGACACCACGTACCTTGGCGATCGTCGGAATCGGCAACCGGTGCAGTGCCAGAGCCACGTCGCTGATGTGTCGCATCTGGGCCAACTGATGCCGGTTCGGGCCACCGGTTCCGCCACCCGTGAGGTCTGCCCCGGCGCAGAACTCACCGCCGGCGCCGGTGAGCACGACGACGCGATCATCACTGTTCGATGCAATGTCGCGGAACGTTTCCAACAACTCGTTCCACATCTGAGCATTGGCTGCGTTCTTCTTCGCAGGACGGTTCAACGTGATGGTGACGATCCGCGACGCCCGACTGACCTCGATGGTTTCCACGGAAAAGGCACGATACTTGTGCGATGGGCTTCAACCCGTATCGCAAATTCGTGGCGAAGCCCGCAGACTACGTGTTCGTCGCACTCGCGGTGCTCGCCGCCATCGGTCTGTTGGCCTGGGCGTTCCTGGGGTAGCGATGGGATTGTGGGACGGTGGTTTCGGGGTCGTCGAGGTGCGACGCGTACAGCCGTACGAGGCGACGAAGGCCTACGTGTGCCCGGGCTGCCATCACCAGATCTTCCGTGGGATCGGCCACTACGTCGCCGTGCCGGCTGATGCCCCGGATCTCCGACGGCATTGGCACAAGGCCTGCTGGGAGCGACGCCAGAAGGCGTCCTAGAAGGCTGCCTCGAAGATCTCGATGCGCACCCCGGTGATGGCGGCGACGTCGAAGCGGATCGCACCGTGGCGGTCGTGCAGGGACAACCACTCTGCCGCAAGCAGGCGAAGGCGTCGTTGTTTGGCACGGCCTACGGCCGCCTCCGGTGAGCCGTATCGATCCGATGCTCTGGTCTTGATCTCACAGAACACCACCACAGAGCCGGTGCAGGCAACCAGATCGATCTCACCAGTCGTCGAGCGCCAGTTTCGGTCGACGACCTCGTAGCCGTGGGCGACGTACCAGCGTGCAGCCAGATCTTCGCCCCACTTGCCTCTGGCCCGATTGGCCAACGAGGGTGCTACAGGTCGGTCGAGGGCAGCTCTTCCACGTTGACGTCCTTGAACGTCAGGACCCGCACCTTTGGCACGAAGCGGGTCTTTCGGTACATATCCCATACCCATGCGTCGGTCAACTCCACTTCGATCACCGGCTTGGCGGCGTCTCCGCTGACATTCAGCTTGACGTCGTTGGCCAGGTAGAACCGGCGCTCGGTCTCCACGGCGAAGCGGAACATTGCCGCAACGTCCTGGTACTCCTGAGCGAGTTGGAGCTCGCGCTCGGCCTCGAAGTTTTCGAGATCGTCGGAACTCAAAGCGGGTGCTCGATTACACCGAAGGGCTGCGAACGCTCAGGCGTCGCGCTTTTCCTTGATCTTGGCGGCCTTACCAACCCGATCGCGCAGGTAGTACAGCTTGGCGCGACGAACATCGCCTCGCTTGACAACCTCGAGTTTGGCGACGGTTGGAGTGTGCACGGGGAAAGTGCGCTCGACACCGACTCCGTAGCTGACCTTGCGGACCGTGTAGGTCTCGGCGACGCCGCTGCCTTGGCGGGCGATGACGTTGCCTTGGAAGACCTGCACGCGCTCCTTGTTGCCCTCGACGACCTTGACGTGGACCTTTACCTCATCGCCGCTGGCGAAATCGGGCACATCGGTGCGAATGTATTGGTTGTCGACAAGATCGGTGGACTTCATGGCGCGGACTCTCTGATGGGGTTTTGGCTGATGAGGTTTTGGCTGATGAGGTTTTGGCTGGCGGGGTTTTGGCTGGATTCTCTTTGCTGGCTGCAGCCAGGGAACGATCAAGGATAGGTGACGGGAGGGAACTCTTCCAACAGTCGCCGGTCAACTTCGCCCAGGCCACCGGCGGCCTCGACCAGGTCAGGTCGGTAGCGCAGGGTGCGATGAAGAGCCTGGGCCCGTCGCCAGCGCTCGATCCTGGCGTGATCACCGCTGCGCAACGTCTCCGGCACGGCCCAGCCACGGAACTCGGCGGGCCGCGTGTACTGCGGCTCCTCCAGAAGGCCGGACGCACCGAAGCTCTCG
Source organism: Ilumatobacteraceae bacterium (assembly GCA_031370825.1). Classification (GTDB taxonomy): domain Bacteria; phylum Actinomycetota; class Acidimicrobiia; order Acidimicrobiales; family Ilumatobacteraceae; genus JAENVT01. Next base: position 1,589 of record JANMRB010000025.1, on the reverse strand, counting down.
GTGACCGGGCTCGACTCATTGCCCATCGCCCCGGGCAACAGGCGCACGACGGCTTCGATGACGAGACAGGCCGCGACCTCTCCCCCACCCAGCACGACGTCGCCGACGCTGAGCTCCTCGTCGACGAGGTGCTCGCGCACCCGGTGGTCGACGCCCTCGTACCGGCCGCACAACAGGCTGAAGCCATCGAGAGCGACGAGCTCTGTGGCCATCTTCTGGTCGAATCGCCTGCCGCCCGGACCGAGGAGGAACAGCGGCCTGGCGGGCTCTGCAGCCTCGACGGCGGCGAAGATCGGTTCGGCCTTCATCACCATTCCGGCTCCGCCACCGAAGGGCGCATCATCGACCGTTCGATGGACATCGCTGGTGTGCTCGCGCAGATCGTGGGTTCGCAGGTCCAACAACGAGTTGACCCTGGCCTTGCCCAGCAAACCCTCCGAGGAGAACGTGTCGACCAACGTCGGGAAGATGGTGAACACGTCGATTCGCACGGTGTGCAAGCCTACGGGCGATGATCTTTCACATCACCGATACCGACACATGGCAGCAGTCGCAGCTCCAAGGACGGCACACCGGCTCGACGCGCGGCGTCGATCTGGCCGAGGAGGGCTACATCCACTGCAGCACCGCCGACCAGTGGCCCGGGGTGATCGAGCGCTATTTCGCCGGTGCGACAGACCTGATCCTGCTGCACGTGGACGAACAGAGCCTGACATCGCCGCTCGTCTACGAGCAGCTGCCCGGAGCACCCGACACGTTTCCCCACGTCTACGGTCCGATCAATCTCGACGCTGTCGTCGACACCGAACGGATCTGACACCGTCAGAGGTCGAAGAGGCCTTCTGGAGGGTCGACGACGGCGAGACCGTCGGTGCAACTGACCACGAAGATCACGGGAATCAGGGCGCCTGTATCGAGCTCGAGGATGTCATGGGCGGGATTGTCGATCACGGCGATGCATGTGCCGCGCTGGATTCCTTGCTGATCGACGACTCGCGAACCGATCAGCTCATGAACCCACAACGCATCGTCGTCGTCGTCCTCGGTGAGTGGCTCGGCCAGCAGGACCGAGTTGGTCAGCTTCTCTGCGGATGTCCGGTCGCCAACGCCCTCGAAACGAACGAGCCAGCGGTGCCGTTGTTGGCGCGACTCGACGACCGTGAGCCACTGTGACCCGGACAGCAAGCGTGCGCCTGGCGCGAGGCGCTCGACTCGATCAGTGATCAGCGAAACGTACAGCTGGCCGGTGACGCCATGAGCGCGACCGATGCGGCCCACTTCGCGCAATCCGTCAATCGACAAAGTCGACGTCGACCTCGACGCCATCGCGAGTCGCGGCAGCGCGCACGACCGTGCGAATGCTCTGCGCCGTGCGGCCACGCCGGCCGATCACCCTGCCGAGATCCCCTGGACCGACCTTGACTTCGAGCTTCAGGCGATTCCTGCCTTCGACTGCATCGACGTGCACTGCGTCGGCATCGTCGACGATCGAGCGGACGACGTGGGTGAGCACCGCGGTGGCGGTTGGCGCCGGCGATTGGTTGGACTGCTCGACGACCTCGTCTGACTGCTCGACGACTTCGTCTGAC
>JANMRB010000238.1:0-7501 GCA_031370825.1 Ilumatobacteraceae bacterium | reverse complement strand
GTCGAGCGTCAGCCTCGCCCGGTGACGGTGTACTCCTTCGATGTTCTCGGCACGATCGACGACGACCCGTCGGTGCTGCGGATCGAGGTGAAGTGCTCCGCCGGCACCTACATACGCTCGCTGGCCGACGATCTCGGGCGTCTGCTTGGCGGCGGAGCCCATCTGCGCAATCTCCGGCGTACGGCTGTAGGCAGCTTCGGCGAGAGCGAAGCACTGCCGCCAGGGGAGTGCGTGTTGATCGCCCCGGTCGATGCGTTGCGCGACTACTCCCGCGTCGCAGTCGACGACGCTGCCGCCGAGATGATTCGACACGGCAGGGTTCTCGACCGGTTCGATGGGGAAGGTCCATGGGCGGTGGTCGATGAGCACGGGTCGTTGCTTGCCGTCTACGAATCGTTCGGTGCCGCGGCCAAGCCTGCGGTCGTGATTGCCTGAGCGACTTCGTCGTGCTCCGCTCGCGGAGATAGCGTCCCTTTTCGTGCAGCTCATCACGAACCTCGACTCGCCGCCGTGGCCGGGGGAGCGCACGGTTTTGACCATCGGCGCGTTCGATGGCGTGCACCGCGGCCACCGGGCGATAATCGACGCGGTTCGGCATCTTGCCTCCGCGACGGGCGCCCGGTCCGCAGTGATGACGTTCGACCGCCACCCGGCCGCGGTCGTCCGACCGGAGTCCGCTCCGAAGCTGCTCACCGACGTCGATCAGAAGTTGGAACTGCTGGCGGCCACCGGCCTCGACGCGACCATCGTCATCCACTTCGACGAGGCGCAATCGCGCGAGGAGCCCGCCCACTTCGTGCGCCGGGTGCTGATCGACTGCCTCGACACCTCGATCGTCGTCGTCGGCGAAGACTTCCACTTCGGACGCGGCCGCGGCGGAAACGTCGAGATGCTGCGCCAGCTCGGGGTCGAGGGCAACTTCGAGGTGCAGCCGTTGGAGCTCGTGCCGAGGGCAGATGGAGTCGACGAGTCGATCAGCTCCACAGCGATCCGTCGTGCGCTGGCCGGCGGCCAGGTCGAGCTCGCCACAAGCCTGTTGGGCAGGCCATTTGAAGCTCGCGGCATCGTGGTGGTCGGTGATCAGCGGGGCAGGTTGTTGGGTTTCCCCACTGCAAACGTCGAGGTGCCGAACTCAGTCTGCGTGCCCGCAGACGGGGTCTACGCCGGGTACTACGAACGCCCCAATGGCGACGTGCACCAATGCGCGCTCAACCTCGGTCGGCGTCCCACGTTCTACGAGCACGCCGACCATTCATTGCTCGAAGCCCATCTCCTCGACTTCGAAGGCGATCTCTACGGCGAGCGTGCCGAGGTTCGCTTCACGCACTTCCTGCGCAGCGAACGCAAGTTCAACGGCATCGACGCCCTGATCACCCAACTGAAGCACGACGTCGAACACGCCCGCAGCGTATTGGACGCCTAGGCGAGCTCGGCGAGGATGCGCCGCCAGTGCGTCATCATCGTGACACCGCCGTGCCCCTCGCTGTCGACGATGATGAGCTCGCTGTTCGGCCATGCCCTGTGGATCCGCCAGGGGGCGTCGAGAGGGCTGCTCACGTCGAGCCTTCCGTGGATCAACCAGCCGGAGATGCCGTCCAGACGACCGGCGTTGCGGACGATCTCGTCATCGCCGAGCCACGAGTTGTTGCGCCAGCAGTGTGTGACCTGGCGGGCGAAACCGAGACGGAACCTGGCGTCCTCGTAGCGCGGGTTCGAGGTGGCACCAGGCGTCGTGGCCACGTGGCTGTCCTCCCAGCGGCACCACGCAATCGCGGCTGCCTCGTGGACGGCAGGATCCGGATCCATCAGCAGCGAGTGGTAGGCATCAACGACGCGCATTCCACGCAGCGCTGGCGGGATGTGGTCACAGAACTTGTTCCACTCCGCTGGGAAGAACCGCCCTGCGTGCACCGTGAGCCAATCGATGTCGGCGGCCGAACCGGTGCTGACTGCAGCCAGGACGACGGCACTGACTCGATCGGGGTGGCGCTCTGCGTATGTCATCCCGAGAACAGACCCCCACGAGAGCCCGAACACGATCCAACGGTCGATCCCGAGGTGTTCTCGAAGCCGCTCGATGTCGCCGACGTGGTGGTCCATGTCGATGCTGGCCCAATGAACGTCGTCGGATGCAGCGTGCGGCGTGCTGCGACCCGCTGCGCGTTGGTCGAACAACACCGCTCGATGTCGCTGCGCGTCGAAGTTGCCGCGTGACCCGGGGGTGTAACCCGAGCCCGGCCCTCCGTGCAGGTAAACGACCGGCGTTCCCTCGGGATTGCCCACCTGCTCGTAGTGCAGAACGTGGCCGTTTCCGACGTCGAGCACTCCGGTCGCGAACGGCTCCGGAAGATGTTCGGTCATCGCAGCAGTATGGCGGAGGCATCGATCGACATCCGTCGGAACGCGCGCGATCATTGCCGGCATGGTGACCGGCTACGTGGGGACATATCGCGCAAGCGTCGTCGACGCCGCCGACCCGATGCAGGAACACCGGCTGCAGGTCATCGTGCCCGACATCTATGGGGATGGTGTGCCGGTGTGGGCTGTGCCGCTGTTCTCCGGGGTGTCCGGCGCACCGATCCCGGTCATCGGCGATCTGGTCTGGGTCTCGTTCGAGCACGGTGATTCCGACTATCCGGTATGGCAGGCAGATCAGCCCGCCGACGATGGCTCGCAGTCGACTGACGGTTTCAGAGGGAAGTATCGAGGCGTCGTCGTCGGCAACGAGGATCCGCTGGAACAGCAACGACTCGAGGTAACGGTGTCCGAGGTCGACAACTCGCAGGCGTGGGCCATGCCGTCACCTGACGTCCAGTACATCGACATTCCCGAAGTGGGCACCGAAGTCTGGATCGAATACGAGAACGGGGATCCCGCCTACCCGCGCTGGGTTGGCCTCGCCTGAACGGACCTGTCGCTGGTTAGGGTGCCGTGCTAGGTGGCCGCGCTAGATGGAGGGCCAGATGACCTTGGCGTTCTCGTCGTACAGACCGTTCACCAACGTTTCGTTGAGAATCGAGGTGATGTCGGGTACCTGCCCGTCGAACAGGCCGATCTTCGCATAGGTGTCGACCTCTTTTTGCAGCAGCTTGGGATCCGGCACCCCGATCGGCAAGTCGCTGACCGAAGTCGAGTCGAGGACCAACTTCGACTCGACACCCCACCGAGCGACCTCACCGTCGGCCGAGAGGTGGTTGGCGTTCCCGTTGGCGTTGATCATGCCGACAGCGATGTCGGCAGCCGCCTTGGGATCAGCGAGCGCGTCGGCGAGACCCTTCATCGCGGCACGCATGAAGTCTTCGGAGGCGGTCGGGAAATCAGCGAGGAACGTCGAGTTGGTGTAGAGCACCCCGAAGCTTCCGGGAATGGCGTACGTGGCGGGGTCATAGAGCTTGAAGGGGATGCCGGCCGCCGCCAGTTGAAGAGGCTCGTTGCTCTTGAAACCCGGAAAGCCGACGATCTCGGGGATCGCGATGTGGACCTTCGGATCGAAGCCATCGAGCAGCACAGTTTGGTAGTCGGTGCCCTCCGACAGCCCCGCCTGCTTCAGCATCGCTGCGACCGATGGAGTGATGGCCCCCTTCACGCCGATGGTCTTGCCTTTGAGGTCGCTGAGCTCATTGCTCTGACCTTCCTTGACGATGAGGGCGTCGATCCCGGTGCGGCCCTCGACGCCGAGCGCGACGAACCCGGCATCGTTGCGACCGGCGTAGTCGACGACCTCACTGAACGACCCACCGGATGAGAACTGGGCCTCGTTGGCGGCGATCAGTGGATAGTTGTCGGTCGAGAAGCTGGCCTTCACGTTGACGTCGAGGCACAGATCATCGAAGTAGCCCTTCTGCTTCGCGACCAGCACGTCGACGATCGACGCGGATGCGGAGAAGTCGAAGCTGGAGAGGTAGTTGATGGTGCCGGCCGCCTTGTTGGCCTCGCAGCGATCGGCGGGGAAGGCCTTGCCGGCTTCGACGGGCGAGATCGCCGGAATCGTGTCCGGAACCGCCGTCGCACCAGGGTCTGTCGGCACCACGCTCTCGCTCGTCGTCGCACCGCTCCCCGTCGCCGATGTCGTCGGGTTTGCGTTGTCGCTGCTGCACGCGACAGCAACCGTCAGGGGGATCAGGAAGAGAATCGCGCGACGAAACGACATGAGCGTGTCCTTTTTCAATCAGGGTTCCGAGTTGCTGCCAGTGCACACCGGGCAACTGTCGCGTTGCGAGAAACTCGCCCAGCGCCCCTTGCGGTCATGCCCGCCTCGGAGCATATAGCGCAGCACTTCACGGCGGTGTGGTCCGGATGGCGTCGAACATGGCCAGCACGTTGTCCGCGCCCACACCAACTCGATGGCCCGTGCGCGAGATGAAGCCGAGTTGGATCCCTGCCGCGGGCTCGCTGGCTGCGAAGAACTGCTCGTGCCCGTCGTTGTCGACCAGTACCTCGGTCAACAGTGGAGTACCAGCGTCCGCGAGGCATGCACGAGCAAAACCGGCGTTGAGCACCTCGACCGCGACGTGCTGCACACCGGGCCCGTGCCGGTCGAGATACTCGGCAACGCTGGGCGAGGCCTCCGGGCCGACGAGCACAAGCGTGACGCCGCCGGCGGCAAGTGTGCAGATCCCTGGCCGTCGCGTACCTGCCATGGCGACTTCGCGGAAGCCAAATCGCGCTTGCAGCGTGGCAGCGGCCAGTTCGAGATCGGCGACGGCAACCACGATGTGATCGACGCGGGTCGCGACAGTGTCGAGCCCGCTGCGAACCTCGCCGGTCGTGGCCGGCTTCTCGGGAGCCGCATCGGGTCGCTGACCCGCGACCTCTATGCGATGGGTCTCCGTCAACAAAACACGGAACAACTGCTCGGCGAAATCTGGGTCGATCCCTGCTTCGATCGCCTGCTGCCGCCGCGTGACCACCACATCGCGAACGCGCGCCGGTTGGATGACCGGCGTGTCGGTGACTTCTTTCAGTTCGGCGACCTGGCGGCAGATCGCGAGTCGCTCGGCCACGATCGCGATGAGGGCTCCATCGAGTTGGTCGATGCGGGAGCGTAGGTCGTCGAGATCGGCCATTGGATGCACCGTACCTGTTCAGTCAGGTTGCGGTCGCTGTGATACATGCCATCCCATCACGGCTCGTTGCAGCAGGCTCAGCAGCACCAGGCTGATGGTTCCGAGCATCGCCATTGACAGGATCGCTGCCCACAGGCGATCGCCCTGGTTGCCGGCGATCGCCCGGGCACCGATCTGTCCCAGCCCTCCGGCGCCGCCTTCGGCCAGGTAGGCGACCACCAGGGCCAGGCCCGTGTTGTACTTGGCCGCCGTGAACAGCGACGGAAGTGCCGATGGCAAGCGCAGGTGCCACAGCACCTCCCAACGAGATGCGTCGACCGAGGCGAGCAGCTCCCGGCTCGATGGATCTGCGCTGCGCATGCCGTCGGCCGCGGCAAACGCGAAGGCCGGCAACGTCACGAGCGCGACGATGAAGACGACAGGCTTGTCGCTGAACAGACCGAGCCCGATCTTGACCGATGCGATGTATGCGGCGAAGGGCGTGACGGCGATCAACGTCAGGACGGGTTGGGTGGCGTGCTCGATGAAGGTGGATGCCGCCATTGCTGCTCCGACGACCACGGCAACGAGGATCGCGATTGCAAATCCAAGGGTCGCGTGTTTCATCGTCAACATCGACGCCTTGAAGTAGTCGTCCGGGAACCGTGCCAGGTAACGAATGATGCGGCTGGGCCTGGCCAGGACGAACGGCCGGATGTCGAAGATTCGCACGAGCAGTTCCCAAGCAGTGAAGAACACCACGAGCCCGATCACGGGCGCCACAAACCTGGTCCGGTTCACTGGCGCGCACCTTCCAACAGGGCATGCCGGACATGTGTGCACAACTCGAAGAATCGCGGGCTGTCGTCGACCTCGCTCGGACGTGGACGGGGCAGGTCGATGGCGATGTCGGCCATGATCCGCGCCGGCCGCGGAGAGGAGACCAGCACCCGATCGCTGAGGGCGACCGCCTCGCTGATCGAGTGGGTGACGAACAACGTGGTCACGTTTGGTCCTTCGACCAACTGGTTGAGCAACCCGCGCATCTCGGAGCGGGTGATCTCGTCGAGAGCGGCAAGGGGCTCGTCCATTGCCAGCAGCGGGGCGCCCAGAGCCAGAGCCCGCACGAGGGCGACGCGTTGCTGCATCCCCCCGGAGAGCTCGTGAGGGTGGGCGTCCAGGAACGATCCGAGTCCCACACGTTGGAGCAGCTCGATTGGTTCGCTTGTCGCCGGCCCGTTGGCCCTGCTGTTGATGTCGACCAGCAGCCTGGCATTGGCTCGTACGGTCCGCCATGGCAACAGCCCCGGGTGTTGCGGAACGATGCCGACCTGCTTGTGGCGGCGGGCCGAAATGGCGGGTTCTCCGTAGACCAGGGCTTCTCCGGCGCTTGCGGGCTCGAGCCCCGCGACGACACGCAAAAGCGTCGACTTTCCGCACCCGGAAGGCCCGATGACGCTGACGAACGAACCTTCCTCGATCTCCAGATCGATTCCGGCGATCGTCTCGAGGGTGCCGAACGATTTTCGCAATCCTCGCAATGAGACAGCACTCGTCATGGTCGACAGGCCCTCAACATTGGCGCGAGTGTACGGGCGCTCGCCGAGGCATTCGGAGGCAAAGCCGCACCAATTGGGCACTTCGGCGCTATCATGGGCCGGTCCGCTGGGGCTCAACCTCCGGTGTGATGCGTCCCGATTCCACGAATCGGAGCGCGACCTCCGACCCAAGGAAGGCAACGAATGTCCAAACAGGACACGATCAACGCGCACAAAGTGCACGAAAGCGACACTGGTTCACCGGAAGTGCAGATAGCACTGCTCACCTCCCGGATCAACCAGCTCACTGAGCATCTGAAGAACCATAAGAAGGACCACCACAGTCGTCGTGGTCTGCTGATGCTGGTGGGCCGACGTCGCCGAATGCTCGACTACGCTCGAAACATCGACATCGAGCGCTATCGCCAGATCGTTCAAAAGAACGGTTTGCGTCGCTAGTCGCACCAATTTCTTGGGCCGGGCCACATGGCTCGGCCCTTGTCACATCAGGCCAGGAGGCCTGACATCGGAAACAGGGGCCGTCGGCCCCGATCAAAACAGCGAGCGGCAACCGAGTCGGTTGTCAGTCGAGAGCCCCGCACAGTTGGCGGCGGGGTTGCCGACTGGGAACCGGCCCCGCTGCTCCTTCGAACGGTGCACTCAGATGTGCGCCGACAAATGAAAGGAGCTCGCAATGGCAGACGCCATTCGAGTGTCAGGCCCAGTTTCGGGAACTGACAAAGTCCTGTCCTTTGAGACAGGCAAACTTGCCCAGCAGAGCCAAGGTGCTGTGCTGGCAAGCATCGGTCGCACCGTTGTGCTGGCCACCGCCAACGCCGCCAAAGACGTACGGCCGGGAACGGATTTCTTTCCGCTCACGATCGACGTCGAAGAGCGGGCCTACGCGGCCGGCAAGAT
>JANMRB010000036.1:0-3486 GCA_031370825.1 Ilumatobacteraceae bacterium | reverse complement strand
GGTGTCGCGGACAGCTTCGTACGACGCCGTGAAGGGGAAGTGACCCCCGAGCGCCTTGGGCTTGAGGAGATCGAAAGGACCGTAGATGATCTTGCTCTTCGACCAGCCGAGGTTGCGGTCCGAGTGGTCGATCCACTGGTGGGGGACCACGCCAAACGCGATGAACATCGTGCCGAACACGTAGACGGCGGCGAGCATTGCCTCACCCCACGACACCGGAGTGCCTTTCGGGCGGCGCTTCGCGTACGGGATCACAGCAAGGGCCATACCGGTCGACAGAAAGAACGAAAAGAGGAAAGCCACGTTGACGCCCGGCCATTTGAGGATGTCGATCGCGATCAGCACAGCGGCTGCCTTCCGTCTTCGCTCCGAATGTGAACTGCTGCACAAACTGTAGTCACCCGTCGGACGATGACTGCCATTTTCTGAGAGTCGACGGGCAGGGTTCTGGTTCCGGTCTACCACGCCCAACAGCCACAATCGACTGGTTGTGAACTCGTGCACGTCGCGTTGTCGCTTCGCTGCGAGGATTTCCCTATCTCGGCATCTCGGCGTCTATCGTGGGCACCCGTGACCGAGATTCCCGAGCACCTGCTGAAGCGCAGCAAGGCCGCAAGAGCGCAGGCAGAAGGCGGGACTCCTGCTGCCGAAAGCGTGCCAGCCGCGCCCGCCGCGGGAGCGGCCACGACGGCGGCCAGTACGCCAGCGGTGCCCACGCCCGCCGCACCACCGGCGCCCGTCGGCCCGCCCCCACCGAAGCCCGACCTCGCTGTCGTTGCCGCGGCGAAAGCGCGCAAGAAGGTCCCGTTCTGGGCGTTCGCGACGTTGAGCACGTTGCCGTTGTGGGCGTTCATGTACGTGCGCGCCCTCACCCCCACGACCGAACGGATTCCGGGCCCGCTCGGCGACGGGGCTCTGGTGTTCAGTGGTTGCTCGAGCTGTCACGGCAGCAAGGGCGAAGGCGGTGTCGGCTATGCGTTCTCGCAGAAGGACGTCCTGAAGACCTTCCCGCACATCGAGGACCAGCTGCGTTGGGTGTACGCGGGTAGCGACGCCTACGCGAACGCCGGGGTTCAGATCTACGGCGACCCGAAGCGTCCGGGCGGGCCGCACATCACCAAGGCAAAAGGCACGATGCCTCAGCAGGGCGAGAAGTACGGCGGGCCTTTGACGGATGCCGAGATCCTGGCGGTCGTGTGTCACGAGCGATTCACGCTCGGGGGCGCCGACCCTGTCGGCGCCAACCAGAAAGAGTTCGACGACTGGTGCTCCGTGGACTCTCCTGCATGGACGGCGCTCGAAGACGGTTCGGCCACCCTCGCCAACATCGACACCAAGGTGCCTGGTGCGATCAAGGTCGGAACGGATCCTGCGCCTGGCTCGTCCGCCGGCAACTGAGTGACGTCATCGACTGACGTACTCGTGATCGGCGGCGGTCCCGCCGGCGCCTCGGCTGCGTACTGGCTCGCTCGTTACGGCCACGACGTCACCATCGTCGAGCGCAAGTCGTTCCCGCGCGAGAAGACGTGTGGCGATGGTCTGACACCTCGGGCGGTGCACCAGCTCAACGAGATGGGGCTCGGTGATCAGCTCGCTCAATTCCACCGGTACAACGGGCTGCGGGCCACCGGCATGGGCCGCCAGCTCGAGTTGCAATGGCCGTCGCATCCGGTCTATCCGCAGTACGGATACGTCGTGCGCCGCCGCGAGCTCGACACGATGGTTGCCCGCAACGCTGTGGCCGCCGGTGCCAGGTTGCTCGAGGGCCATGAGGCGCTGCAGCCAATCGTCGATCGAGGGTTCGTTCGTGGAGCGGTCGTGCAGCCGACGACGGGTGAGCCGGTCGAGATCCGCGCACGTTACGTGATCGTCGCGGATGGTGCCAACAGCCGATTCGGTCGTTCGCTCGGCACTTTCCGAACGCGCGAGTGGCCCTATGGCACCGCGATCCGGACCTATTGGGAAACGCCGCGCCACGCCGAGCCGTGGATCGAATCGGCGCTCGACGTGAAGGATCGAAACGGCAACCCGATGCCCGGCTACGGCTGGATCTTTCCGGTCGGAGACGGCACGGTCAACATCGGCGTCGGGTTGTTGTCGACGTTTCGTGAGTTCAAGAGCGTCAACACCACCCACCTGCTCGACGCGTACGCACACCAGGTTGCCGATCGTTGGGAGATCAACGCTGACAAGCCGGAATGCAAGGCGACCAGCGGGCGCATACCGATGGGTGGATCCGTCGGCCCGAAGGCCGGCCCTTCGTACCTCGTCATCGGCGACGCCGCCGGAAGCGTCAACCCATTCAACGGAGAAGGAATCGACTACGCCTACGAGACGGCGCGCATGGCTGCTGCTGTCCTGCACGAGGCACTCGAAGGTGGCGACCCGACAGCGCTGCAGCGCTACCCATCGATGCTCGAAGACGAGTACGGCGAGTACTTCAAGGTTGCTCGATTGTTCGCGAGGGTGATCGGCCGCCCAGCGTTGATGCGCGAACTGACGCGGGCCGGGATGCACAGCAGAACGTTGATGGAGTGGGTGCTACGAATCATGGCCAACCTCTTACGCCCCGACGAGTTGGGCCCGGCAGAGATGGCCTACAAAGCAGCTGCCAACCTCGTCAAGCTCGCACCCAACGCGTGACCCCGCTAAACGAGTGTCTGCAGCCCACCGGGTGGGTGGGTCGGAAGAACAGCCCGGTGAGGCCGCGCAGATCGACTGGCAGTTATGCACCACCGCCACGTCGGCGGCCTGCGTCGTAGGCATCGACTCGCTGATTGCTGGGTGACCATCCATCTCGCGGGTCTGCAGTCGCGCCAGGGCCGAGAAGCGATTCACCCCTCGATGATCGTTCAGCGTCAGCGAGGCCGCGACGGAAGCCGTCCATCCAGTCGAGGTCGCTCAGCGCTGCGGCAACATCGAGTCGCACCGCTTCCATCTCCGCATCTCCTGATGCGCCCGCCCCACTTGGGTCCACTTTCAGTGTGGGCTGTTTGGCAAGGAATGAGCGCACGACCACCTCGACCCCATCGAGGTCGCCGGATTCGGCCTCAATCAGCAGTCGATCAATAGATGAGTAAGCCACCAGCACAGCCTGCCTGATGACGCACGCCCTGGCGAGCAGAGCGGCAGTCCTGGGCGTATGAGGCAACGCGGTGTGGCGTCGCGACCGCTATCAAGATAAGTTGACGTCGTGGATCCTGTGATCATCGGCAGCGCACGTAAGGACGGCGTACACGACGACGACATCCTCCACGCCTACCACCAGCCCGTCCGAGTCCTGCAACTCGACGATCTCGTCATGCTCATCGGACCGAATCGGACCGGTCAGTTCCTCGAGATCGGCGTGAGCCGCGCCGACGGAATCGACTTCATCATTCACGCCATGCCCGCCAGGGCGAAATTCATTAGGTGACCACCATGCCCCGATCGATCCAAGACATCCTCGACCACGCCGACGAACTCGCCAAACGATTCGAGAACTTC
>JANMRB010000269.1:0-11053 GCA_031370825.1 Ilumatobacteraceae bacterium | reverse complement strand
CACCAGTGGATCGACCACTCGGACCGCAACCTCGGCTGGTCGAAGAGCAAGATCATCTACGGTCCTTTCGATCTCCTCAAGCCCAAGGCGCTCGGGGGTCACTTCCCCTTCACGGCGTCGTACGAAGCTGTCCGCGACACCGTCGTGGTGGTGCTGCACGTGTACTACTTCGCACTCATCCTGTTTCTCTGGCGCGTCTGGCAGGGTCGCGGCGATGCCAAGCCGAGCACCGAGATTGCAACCAGCACGTACGGTCGACCATTGGTCAGGAAGGGCTAGCGCCAATGGCACGCACTGACGCCAACCCGCCGATGATGCCGTACACCGACGAGTACCAACTCGTCGAGGTCGACGCCGACTACCTCTCCAAGGCCGTCAAGCCGAAGCAGTTCATCCACATCGATCAGACCGAGTGCATCATGTGCGAGGGCTGCGTCGACATCTGCCCGTGGAAGTGCATCCACATGGTCACTCCCGACGCCATCGTCGAGGCCACGGGAACGGAGTTGCCGGGTGAGGACCCCAGCGACAAGGTCTTGTTCATCATCGACGACGACATCTGCACACGCTGCGCGTTGTGTGTCGACCGGTGCCCGACCGGAGTGATCATTTTGGGCCGAGCGGGCGCCCCCGACAAGAGTGGCGATCCGCACGTCCGCACCAACAGCCACGGCTATGCCTACGGCATGAGGTTCTAGGGGTTTCGATCAATGGCAAACATCCTCGAAGAACGACCGAAGCTGACCGTCAAAGACCGACTGTCCAAGATGTGGACCGGCATGCAGGGCAGCCAGGCGTGGAACTCGATCTTCCGACCCGGCTCGATCTTCCGAAAGGGCTACACCGACTCACCGCGCAACCGCAGCTACGTGGTGATGAACTCGGTGCTCTACCACCTTCACCCCGTCAAGGTGAAGCGCCACGCGGTGAAGGTCAGCTACACGCTGTGCCTCGGTGGTCTGAGCTTCTTCCTGTTCATCCTGCTCACCGTCACCGGCATCTTCTTGATGTTCTTCTATCGACCCACCGATGTGGCCGCGTGGAACGACATCTCCAACCTGCAGACGTCGGTGGCGTTCGGGTTACTTGTGCGAAACATGCACCGATGGGGTGCGCACCTCATGGTGCTCAGCGTGTTCCTGCACATGGCCCGGGTCTTCTATCACGGAGCGTACAAAGCCCCGCGCGAGTTCAACTGGGTGATCGGTGTCGTGCTGCTGATGCTCACCTTGCTGCTCAGCTTCACTGGTTACCTGCTTCCGTGGGACCAGTTGGCGCTGTGGGCCGTCACCGTCGGCACCAACATGATGGGCTACACCCCGGTGCTCGGCACGCAGGTGCGCTTCGTGCTGCTCGGAGGCAAGGAGATCGGTTCGGAGACCTTGCTGCGCTGGTACGTCCTGCACGTGTTGATGTTGCCGTTCGTCATCGTCATCTTCATGGCCATCCACTTCTGGCGTGTCCGCAAAGACGGCGGAATCAGTGGTCCGTTGTGATGGGGGTGAGAAGCTATGACTGAGATACCAGAGCATCTCCTCAAGCGGGCTCAGCAGGCTCGCGAGAAGGCTGAGGCCGACGCTGCACCTGCTACTCCTGCCGCGAGCGGTGGCGAATCGTCAGAGCCGGCGGCGGATCCGCGCATTCCTGCGCATCTGCTCGAGCGCAGCAGGGCTGCAAAATCCAAGACCGAGGGCTCCGATGGCGCCGAATCCGGCGGCGGCGCCGTAGCGGTTCAGGAACGGGTTGCCAGCGTCGTTTCCGCTGGTCCCAGCTCAGGTGGCGTGCCGCTGGGCGCGGGTCCTGGCGGGCACACACAGCGTCTGCTCACCGTGGTCAAGAGCGGTTCGATCCAAGACGTCAAGGCATCACCGGTCGACAAGGTCCACACCTGGCCTCACCTGCTCGCTGCCGAGTTCGTCGCCGCTCTGGCCTGCACGGCTTTCACCTTCTTCTTCTCCATCTGGGTCAATGCCCCGCTGTTGCAGCAGGCCAACCCCAACCGCACACCGAACCCGTCGAAAGCGCCGTGGTACTTCCTCGGTCTGCAAGAACTGCTGACCATGTTCCACCCGATGATCGCGGGTGTCACACTTCCCGGCGTCGGCTTGATCCTGCTGATCTTTGCCCCGTACATCGACAAGAACCCCTCCAACAAGCCCGAGGACCGCAAGTTCGCCATCTCGCTGATGACCGTGCACATCATGTTCTGGTCGGTGCTCGTGATCATCGGTTCGTTCTTCCGAGGTCCCGGCTTCAACTTCACCCTGCCGTGGCGCGACGGCTTGTTCTTCGATCTGTGAGGTACGCACGTTGAGTCCCGCAGCCATCATCACCATCGCAGTGTTTGCCATCCTCGTGTTGGCGGCGATCGTTCTCGTCACCGCCGCCCAGCGAGCCGATGTCCGTGGCGCCGGCGCGCTCAGCCGAGAGACGCGGCGACGCGACAAGGACGCGGAGATTGATCTGCCCGCCGGGCAGACCGGTCGCGCTGTGGAGCGCGCGGTCAGCGACGCACGAAGCGCCGGGTTGGTTGCTGCGGCTCCGTCATCACCTGCCGTTTGGGTGCCACCCGACGAGGAAGCGCTTGGTGTCAGCCGGCGCCAGTTCCTCAACCGGGCAACCGTCTCGTTGACCGGTGCCGGTCTCACCACCTTCGCTGCTGCCGGTTTCGTCGCGTTTCTCTGGCCGACTGCCAAGGGCGGGTTCGGCGGCAAGATCAATGTCGGCAAGATCGACGACGTGCTCTCGAGCATCCGCTCCAGCGGCGGCTTCTTCTACAACGCGACGGCCCGCTCCTGGGTCACGCAGTATCCGATCGACGCCCTCCCCAAGGCCAAGAGCGTGCCGGCTTACAGGCCGCTTCTCGACGGGATGCAGAACGGGATCGTGGTCCTCTACCAGAAGTGCCCGCACCTCGGCTGCCGCGTGCCGCAATGCGTCAGTAGCCAATGGTTCGAATGCCCCTGCCACGGGTCGCAGTACAACCGCGTGGGTGAGAAGAAGGGTGGCCCAGCGCCCCGAGGTATGGATCGATTTCAGTTCACTGTGACCAATGCCGGCGACGTCGTGATCGACACCGGCACCGTCTACCCCGGTCCGCCTATCGGCACCAACACCACCGGTCAAGAGGCCGAAGGTCCGCACTGCATTGGCGGCGGAGGTGGCCACGGATGATCGCCCTCGCGACCACCGCGATCGGCTGGGTCATCCTCGTTGTCAGCTTGATTGGCTGGGTGGCGTACTACTTCGCCAATCGTAACTCTGCTCGTCGGGAGCTGGGCTCCGAAGTCGAGCTGGCCCCCAACCGCCGCCCCTACTACGACGACGAGACGCTCGAAGGCCCACGCCTGATCCGAGTCCAGCTCATCGGAGTGCTGCTGCTGGTCACGATGGTCATCGGCCTCCCGCTGTACTGGGTACTCGAGCCCGGGCGCCAAGCCGGTGCGGTCAGCGCCAAGGAAGATACGTTCGTCGGCTGGGGGAGCGACCTGTTCGAGACCACCGCCAACGGCGGCTTCAACTGCGCCGGCTGCCACGGCGGTATGAAGGCCACAGGCGGGCAGGCGCCGACCGCTGTGACCGACCCGAAGACCGGCGAGGTGCGAGCTGTCAACTGGTATGCGCCGGCGTTGAACACCGTGCTGTACCGCTTCACGGGCGACGAGGTGCAGTTCATCCTCAACTACGGCCGCACGTTCTCGCCGATGTCCGCGTGGGGCACGGTCGGTGGCGGGCCGATGAACGCTCAGCAGATCGAGACCATCATCGCCTACATCCGCAGCATCCAACTGCCGCCGGAGAGCTGCCTCACCGAACCGGCGTTCCCGACCGTTTCCGCATTGACCGACTTGAAGGTGCTGAAGCTGTGCGACCAAGGCAAGTTGCCCGAACTTGAACGCACGAAGATCCGAAAGTCAGCAGAGCTGGCAGCGCAGAAGCTGGTCGACAGCGGCAAGTACGACACGGTCGACGCCGCGATGGGCGAGGCGCTCTTCAATCTCGACGTCAACAGCGGCGCCTACAGCTGCGCCCGTTGCCACACCCAGGGCTGGAGCTACCTCAGCCCCGGCCTGCCCGGTCAAGGCGCCTTTGGATGGAACCTCACGGGTGGAGCCACACCCTCGCACTTCCCCAGTGAGCAAGACATGATCGACTTCATCAAGTCAGGTTCGGAGCTCGGTCAGCGCTACGGCAAGCAGTCGCAGGGCACCGGGCGAATGCCCGGCTTCGGTGGCTTGCTCAGCGATGCGCAGATCAAGGCAATCGTCGAATACGTGCGGAGCCTCTGATGGGTGCACTTTTGGCAATCGGCTGGCAACCGGAACTGCGCGGGATCCTCATCACGATCATTGCGGTGACGACGTTCTGCGGAAGTTGCTACTTCGTGCTCAGCACCAACCTCGGGGCACGACTGGGATTTCTCGTCGCGTTCGCTGCTCTCGCCGGATGGATGTTCCTGATGGGCGCCACGTGGTGGTCGTACGGCAAAGGGTTGCTCGGCCCGGACGCCTCGTGGTCGCCGATCAGCGGACGCACGGTGCTGGAGACCCCCAGGGCGGTCAACGAATCGGGAGCCCTCAGTGATCCGGTTGTCATCCCTCCCAGTGCAGATTTCACGACAGCAGCGGCGCTGCTCGACAAGCAGTTCGTCACAGACGGTTGGAAGAAGCTCGAGCCATCAGTGCCGTCGTTCCAGCAGGCTGGTGCCGCCGCCGGTGTGCTCCTCGAAGAGTCGCTGGCGATGTCCAATGGTGACTTTCAAGTGGTCAACGTGTTCGACAAGGGTGGGCAACGTTCGCCACAGTTGCTCCATGGCAAGCTCGACTTCCTGGCGTTCATGCACAAGCCGCACTATGCCGTGGTCGAGGTTGCGCCGTTGGTCAAGCAACGCGACGAACCTGGACGCGCACCGGCGAAACCGGAGATCGACACCGCCCGTCCGCATGAGTACGTGTACATGATCCGCGACCTCGGGGCGAAGCGAAAGCCGGCGGGTTTCATCACCATCGGTTCGCTCGCTGTGTTCCTGATGCTCTGCTACCTGTTGCACACCCGCGACCGTCGCGTGGTGGTCAACCGATCGGCCCCGGCGTTGCCCGTGCAAACATCACCGTCTCCAGCGTCGCCGGCTCGGGTGACGTGATGGGCCAGTACCTGCCCATCGTCTGCCTGCTGGTGCTGGCGACGTTGTTCGGCGCGCTGAGCTTCTTCGCCTCGCGACTGTTGGCGCCGCGACGTCCTTCGTCGGCGAAAGAGGCTCCATACGAGTGCGGCATCGTGCCGAGCCGCGAACCGCCCGACCGCTTCCCTGTCACGTTCTACGTGGTCGCCATGCTCTTCGTGATGTTCGACATCGAGCTGATCTTCATCTATCCGTACGCGGTCGACCGACAGTTCCTCGGCAGCTACGGTTTCGTCGAGATGCTCGCGTTCAGTGCTGTGTTCTTCGGCGCGTTCGTTTACGTCGTGGCACGCGGCGCGCTCGACTGGGGGCCGGCGAAGCGAGACCGACGCCTCGATGGATCGGTGTCGGCCGAGCGCACACTGGGCACCACGATCCGGCGCGTTGGCACCGAAGGCCGCATCGATGAATCGACAGCCGCATGAGCCTGATCCGCAACATCCAGAACGATGGTCTTGGCGGGCTCGAACACAACATGATCACCGCCAAGATCGAGGATCTGGTCAAGTGGTCGCGCAGTCGCAGCAGCTGGCCGGCCTCCTTCGGTTTGGCATGCTGCGCCATCGAGATGATGGCAACCGGTGCAGCGCACTACGACCTCAGTCGCTTCGGCATGGAGGTCTTCCGGGCCTCGCCGCGCCAGGCCGACATCATGATCGTGGCCGGCCGGGTCAGTCAGAAGATGGCACCGGTGTTGCGTCAGGTCTACGACCAGATGATGGAGCCCAAGTGGGTCATCTCGATGGGCGTGTGCGCATCGACCGGTGGCATGTTCAACAACTACGCGATCGTTCAGGGCGTCGATCAAGTCGTGCCTGTCGACGTGTATGCACCCGGATGTCCTCCGACGCCCGAGACGTTGATCCACGCCATCGAGACGCTGCATCAATCAATCGAAGACGGCCACCTGATGAAGCGACGTGCCGAGACCGGCTCCGGGGCCAACCTGCACGTGCAAGAGATCCCGTCCGGGTCCGAGTCGATCCCTGTCCTGCTCGGAACGCGGTGATCGATGAGCGACACATCCGCCGCACCTCCCGACGAGGCCGCCCCGACTCCTGAGCCGTCATCGATGCACGGTTGCCCGATGACCGACAGCCACGGCCAGACGGTGTTGCATCCGAGTCGCCAGCAGTACGTCGGCGTCGTGCGCGCCCTGCTCGACGAGGGTTACGAGATGTGTGTCGACGTCACGGCTGTTGATTATCTGCTCATGCCGGAGCGGGCTATGCCCGAGGGCGTGGCATCAGAGCGTTTCGAGGTGGTCGTCAATCTGTTGTCGTTGTCCGCTCGTAGGCGGATCCGGCTTCGGGTGCAGGTTCCACACGACGATCCTTCGATCGAGACGCTGTTTGACCTGCACCCCGGCAGCGAGGCAATGGAGCGCGAGGTGTTCGACATGTTCGGCATCACCTTCACCAACCACCCCGACCTGACACGAATCTTGATGCCAGAGGATTGGGAGGGCTACCCGCTGCGCAAGGACTACGACACCGGAGCCATTCCGGTGCAGTTCTCGGGAGACTTCGGGGCGCGAACGTGAGCATCGTCCAGACCATTCAAGCCGGCGACGACGCGGAGCAAGGGCTGAAGCCGCGCAGCCAGTTGACTGCTCGCGAGCTGCTTCGCGAGGTCGGCTCGGTGCTGCGCATGAGCGAAGCCGACGCGGCCAAGCTCGGCGATGTCCCCGTCGATCCGTCAGAGGATCAGACGATGATCATCAACATGGGTCCACAACACCCGAGCACCCACGGCGTGCTTCGGCTGATGCTGGAACTGCGCGGAGAGGAAGTGCTGCGCAGCAAGCCGATCATCGGCTACTTGCACACCGGCATGGAGAAGACCGGCGAGAACCTCACCTACATGCAAGGTGGTACCAACGTCACGCGGATGGACTACGTCAGCCCGCTGAACAACGAGTTGGTGTTCTCGATGGCAACCGAGAAGTTGCTCGGTATCGACGGCGACATTCCCGAGCGCGCCGTTTGGATGCGCATGCTGCTCAGCGAGCTCAACCGAATGAGCAGCCACCTGCTCTTCCTCGCTACCAACGGCATGGACATCGGCGCGGTCTCGATGATGATCTACGGCTGGCGCGAGCGAGAAGAGGTGCTGCGCTTCTTTCAGAAGGTCACCGGGCTTCGCATGAACCACAACTTCATCCGGCCTGGCGGCGTCGCTGCCGACCTGCCTCCCGGGTGGCGCGACGATGTGCTGCAACTGCTCGATCTCATCACTCCTCGCCTCGTTGAGTACGACACCTTGATGACCGGCCAACCGATCTGGCGCGAGCGCCTGCAGGGTGTCGGGGTGATCACGGCGCAAGAAGCGATCGCGCTCGGAGCAACGGGCCCGATCCTGCGCAGCACCGGCACCGCTTGGGACCTTCGCCGCGACATGCCGTATCTCCATTACCCCGACATGGAGTTCGACGTGATCGTCGGCTCATACGGCGATGCCTTCGACCGTTACGCGATTCGCCTCAACGAGGTGCGCGAGAGCATGAAGATCGTCCGCCAGATCCTTGATCGCATGCCCGCCGGTGACTACAGGATCCAGGACAAGAAGATCACCCCGCCGCCCCGCGCCCGAATCGACGAGTCGATGGAGGCGTTGATCCACCACTTCAAGATCTTCACCGAGGGCTTCAAGGTTCCCGAGGGCGAGGTCTACCTCGCGATTGAAAGTCCGCGCGGCGAGATTGGCTGCTACATCGCCAGCGATGGTTCGGCTACGCCATACCGCATTCATGTGCGAGCGCCCAGCTTCGTCAACATCCAGTGCATGCCGCACATGCTTCGCGGTGGATTGATCGCCGATGCGGTCGCCGTGATCTCTTCCGTCGACCCGGTTCTCGGCGAGGTGGATCGCTGATGGCGCGGTTGGACGAGGCCAACGTCGTGTACGCCAAAGAGATCATCGGGCGTTACCCGAAGGCTCGGTCGGCGACGATTCCATTGCTGCACCTCGCTCAGCAGCAGGACGGCTACGTGACCAATGAAGCCATCAAGCACATTGGCGAGCTCGTCGGGGCCACATCGGCAGAGGTTCTCGGCACCGCAACGTTCTACGAGATGTTCAAGTTCGAGCCGGTCGGAAAGTACGTCGTCAACATCTGCAGCACGATGTCGTGCGCGTTGCTCGGCGCCGACGAACTGATGCATCACGCCGAGCAAACGCTCGGCATCAAATCCGGCAGCACAACTCCCGACGGTCTGTTCACGCTCGAGCACGCGGAATGCCAAGCCGCGTGCACCGAAGCCCCGTGCCTGCAGGTCAACTACCGCTACCGCTACCGGGTGACTCCCGGTGATCTCGACAAGCTGATCGACGATCTCAGACGCGGTCTGCTCGACGGCGAGATACCGCCGCACGGCACGGTCGCCCGGGTGCGCCAACGCATACCGCACGAGCGTTCAGTCGGTGTGTTCGCCCCGGACGACGTCATCGAAGCGCCCACTTGGATGCCGGCACCGAGCGAGGCGCCGAAGTGATCGGCGCGACCTACCCGCATGCCCCCGGCTTCGTCGCCGGCGACCGCTCGCGCATCGTCACATCTCGATTCGAGTACGAGGACTCCTACACACTCGATCGATATCTGGCCACCGACGGGTACAAGGGTCTGCAGGCTGCGTTGGCCAAGTCGCCCGTCGACGTGCACGCCGACGTCAAGAACGCGACGGTACTCGGCCGCGGTGGGGCAGGGTTCAACGCCGGTGTCAAGTGGGGATTGACCCCTCAAGCGGTGTGGCCGCGCTACCTCGTGGTCAACGGTGACGAGAGCGAACCAGGCACCTACAAGGACCGGCTGCTGATGGAGCTCGACCCGCACCAGCTCATCGAGGGCTGCCTGATCGCGTGCTACGCCGCTGGTCTCTCGCAGTGCTTCTTGTACGTCCGCGGTGAGATGGCTGTTGCGCAGGAGCGGATCGCCACTGCACTCAACGAGGCGTACGCAGCGGGCTACATCGGCAAGAACATCCTTGGCAGCAACTTCGGCGTCGACATCGTCTTGCACTGGGGCGCCGGCGCGTACGTGGTCGGCGAGGAGACGGCGCTGATCGAAAGCCTCGAAGGCAATCGCGGGATGCCGCGCCTCAAGCCGCCGTACTTCCCTGCGGCGATCGGCCTGTACGGCAAGCCGACGATCGTCAACAACGTCGAGACCCTGGCCAACCTGCCATGGTTGATGCTGAACGGCGTCGAGGCATACACGGCAATCGGCACACCCACCTCTCCCGGCACGCGCATGGTTGCCGTGTCGGGCCACGTCAAGCGTCCGGGCGTCTTCGAGATCGTCAACGGCACCACCACCTTCCGCGAACTGCTCTACGACGACGAGTTCTGCGGGGGCATGCGCGACGAGAACCAACTCAAGGCCTTCGTCCCCGGTGGCGGGTCGGCGCCCTGGTTCCTGCCCGATCAGCTCGACCTGCCCTTCGAGAACAAGCTCGTTTCCGCTGCCGGGTCGATGCTCGGCTCGGGAGCCGTGATCGTGATGGATGAAACCACCGACATCCCGGCGGCCGCGCTGACGCTGACCCGTTTCTATGCCCACGAATCATGCGGCAAGTGCGTGCCGTGCCGAGAGGGTGGCACGTGGCTCGAACGCATCATGCGACGCATCGTCGACGGCCATGGCACCATGCGCGACCTCGATCAGCTCATCGAGGTCGGCGAGACCATCTGCCCTGGCGACTTCCCTCATGCCGCAAGTGACCGTCTCGGCATCGACGCCGTTCCGTTCCCGTACAAGATGACGACCATCTGTTTCGTGGGCCCGTCCGCGTACGCCCCGGTGCATTCGGCCCTCACCCTGTTCCGCGACGAATTCGAGGCCAAGATCGTGCAACGCAACCTCATCCCGGTGTCGGTGGGAGCCAGCGATGACCACCACTGAGAACGCCGCCGGATCAGGGACCGATGCCGTTCCCACTCCGCCAGCCGATCCGAACGCGGTGCGCCTGACGATAAACGGTCGCGAAGTCATCGCCCGTAAGGGCGACCTGGTGATCGCTGCTGCCCAGCGCGTCGGCGAGTACATCCCAAGGTTCTGCTACCACGAGCGCATGGCGTCGGTCGGAATGTGCCGCATGTGCCTGGTCGACATCGACACCGGCCGCGGCCCGGCGTTGCAGGTGTCCTGCATGGCCACCGTCGCGCCCGACATGGTGGTCAACACCAAGAGCCCGGCGGCACTCAAAGCGCAAGAAGGGATCATCGAGCTGTTGCTTGCCAACCACCCCCTCGATTGTCCGGTGTGCGACAAGGGCGGCGAGTGCCCATTGCAGGACTTCACCTTCCGCCATGGGTATCCCACAAGCCGGATCGACGGCCCTCGACTTCACTTCAAGAAGCCAATCCCGCTGTCCCCCAACATCGCCCTCGATCGCGAGCGCTGCGTGCTGTGCTATCGCTGCACGCGCTACTACGACGAGGTGGCGTGGGAGCAGGAGCTCACGGTCGCCCAGCGCGGCGTGCACTCGGTGATCACCAGCCAGTTCGACCAGCCGCTGACGTCGAACTTCAGCGGCAACATCATCGACCTCTGCCCCGTCGGCGCTCTGACCTCTCGTGTGTGGCGATTCGAGTCACGACCGTGGGACTTGCACCACACCCCCAGCGTCTGCTCGAAGTGCGCGGTGGGCTGCAACGTGACGATGTGGCAGCGCCGCGGGCAGCTGGTGCGCATCACGTCGCGCGAGAACGACGACATCGACGAGGGCTGGATCTGCGACCGCGGCCGGTTCGACTACACCGACGTCAACGATCCCTCGCGCCTCCGCACCCCGACCGTCCGCGGCGAGAGAGCGACGTGGGCCGACGCCCTGTCAGCCGTCGCCCGCGGGATCAAGGGCAAGGGCGCCAAGC
>JANMRB010000236.1:0-60937 GCA_031370825.1 Ilumatobacteraceae bacterium | reverse complement strand
CTCGATCTGCTCACCGGGTTGAGCCATCGACACGACTCGATCGGCGATCGCTTGTAGCTCCGCCACGCCAGTCATGCCGCCGTACTCCTCACACCTTTGAGGCACGTCATGCTGCCGTGCCTCCGATGGTGAGGGCTTTGACGCGGAGGGTTGGTTGGCCGTCACCGACCGGCACACCCTGGCCGTCCTTGCCACAGGTTCCTGGATTCCCCATCGCGAAGTCGTTTCCCAACAGGTCGATGTCGCGAAGCACTTGCGGACCGTTGCCCAACAAGTTGCCGTCGCGCAACGGCTCGGTGATCTCCCCACCTTCGATGAGATAGGCCTCGGTCATCCCGAAGACGAAGTCGCCTGTGGCGGTGTTGACCTGTCCACCCCCGAGCTGGGCGATGAAGACGCCGTGATCCGTGCCGCGCAGGATGTCGTCGGGATCTTCGGTGCCGTCGAGCACGAACGTGTTTGTCATGCGCACCATCGGCAAATGCATGTAGCTCTGACGCCGACCGTTGCCCGACTGCTTGCGGCCCTCATTACGAGCCCTCAGGTAGTCCCACATGTAGTCGGTGAGAACGCCGTTCTCGATCAGCACGTTGTACTGGCTGGGGTGCCCTTCGTCGTCGATTCCGATCGCGCCCCACTCGCCGCTCATCGTGCCGTCGTCGACCAGCGTGACGAGTGGCGAGGCGACGAGCTCGCCGGTCTTGCCACGAAACACGCTGCCACCCTTGGCGATCAGATCAGCCTCGAGACCATGCCCGCATGCTTCGTGGAACAAAACGCCACCACTGCCGCGCTTGATGACGACTGGCATCGTGCCGCTGGGCGCTGGACGTGCGGTGAGCTTGACCAGCGCCTGGCGTGCCGCGTCGCGGGCGAGGTCTTCGACATCGATGCTGTCGAACATCTCGAAGCCAAATGTGTGACCCGTGCTCTGGAATCCGGTCTGCATGCCGGCATCACCGTTGGCGACCACGCTGATGCGCACTGACTGGCGGACCTGCTCGTCGGACGCCAGCAAGCCGTGAGTGTTGGCAACCATGATGCGCTTGCGACTGTCGCCGTACCCGGCGCTGACCTGAACGATCGCTGCGCCGCTCGACCTTGCTGCCTCGTCGACACGCTGCAGCAACCCGACCTTCTCTGTCTTGGAGACCTCGTCGGCGAACCGTTGGACCGGGCTGACGCGATGCTCGGGTTGCCGCGTCAATGCCACGACGTTTGAGCCACCCGTGCCCTGGCTTGCCGCCGCCGCCGCCGCTTCTGCCGCTGCGCGCAATCCGGCTTCACTGAGATCCGCTGTGTGAGCGAACCCGGTGGTGTCGCCCTTGATGACCCGGATTCCGGCGCCACGATCGCGACCACTGGTGACCTGCTCGATGCGCCCGTCATCGAGCGCGGCCATCGTCGAGCGCTTGTCCTCGATGAACACTTCGGCGAACTCGCCCCCAGTGCGCATTGCAGTACCGAGCACCCGCTCGAGTACGTCGGACTCGACTACATCATGTCCAGCCATTGTTGCTCCCAGTCATCCCGGCGATCATCTGGCGAGCCTACCGAGAACAATCTTCACTCAATACGCCGCTTCTGTGGACCGATGTAGAGGGCATGAGAACCGGTCGCTCGGCGGCGATGTGTGTGGTGATGCTGGCAACGGCTTGCCTGTCTGCCTGCAACCCGGCGCACAAGGCCAGGGAGGTCAAGGACGAGGTCGACTCCGGCAACGCAGCGGCGTGTGTCCAGGAGCGATCGACGATCCAGAGTGCAGTCGAGGCCTACACCCTGCTGAACCCCGACGTGCCGGTGAGCGAATCGGCCATGGTCACGGCCGGCTTCATCCACACCGCATCGGTGCTGATGGACATCAGCGCGACCGGTGTCGTGTCACCCGCTTCCGGCAGCGTCTGCGCCTGACTCCACCTCGAACGAGTGTTACCGGCCCGACCGGGGTGGGGCGCAAACACTCGTATGGGCTGGGTTGGGTGGGAGTCAGCCGAGGTTTGACGTTCGCGGGTAGATGTCGGCGGGCTCGGTGAGGATGTTGACCAGGTACGGCACCCCGGAGTCGAACGCCCTGTCGAGCGCTGGACCGATCTGCTCGGGATCCGTCACCAGTTCCCCGCCTCCGCCAAGTGCGCGGACCACCTCGTCGTATCTGCAACCGGGCTGGAGATCACAGGCCACGTCCCATCCGTAGATCGCTTGCATCGGATGTTTCTCCAGCCCCCACATCCCGTTGTTGCCGACGATGATGACCGCCGGCAGGTTGTGCCGCACCATCGAATCGACGTCCATCAAACTGAAGCCGGCTGCGCCGTCGCCGAGCATCAAGGCGATCTGGCTCGACGGGCGGGCGACACGGGCGGCGATTGCATATCCGGGACCGTTGCCGAGACATCCATACGGGCCAGTGTCGAGCCAGCAGCCTGGTTCGAAGATCTCGACGAACTTGCCCGCATACGACGCGAAATCGCCGCCGTCGCAGATCACGACGGCGTCGCGGGCAAGTCGGTGTGCCAGCTCGCCATAGATGCGTGACGGTCGAATCGGGCTGTCGGCCGCTGACAGCAACGCCGCGTCTGCTGCTCGGCCGGCCGACTCGGCGTCGGTCAGCTCAGCGATCCAGGCCTCGTGATCAACCCGTTCGCCGCCGTAGTCAGCCAGCATCCGCAGCACGTGCATGAGGTCGCCGGTGATCGTAGAAACCTCCACGTGCTGAGCTGCCTGTGACTGTGCATCGACGACGTGGGCGACCCTCGCATTACCGAACCTCCCGAAGCCGAGCCGGAAGTCGAGTGGCGTGCCGAGCACCACCACCAAGTCGGAGCGTTGTTTCAGCAGGCCACGAGTGCGCAGGAAGGCCAACTCATGATCGGCGGGCAACATGCCGCGTCCGAGCCCATTGAAGAAGCACGGAACGCGTAGCTCCTCGGCGACCGCACGCATCTCCGACGTTGCTCCGGCCCAATACACATCACTGCCGATGATGAGCGCCGGCCGTTCGGCGGTTGCGATGGCCATCGCCAGATCGGCGACGGCATCCGGATCGGGATCGACGCCACGCCCGACACCTTCGTCCATGAGGGTGAACTCGCCGGCCGACGGTCCGAACACGTCGAGAGGGAAGTCCAGGAACGTCGGACCGCGGTGTGGCTCCATGGCGAGGTGCGCCGCAGCATGGACCATCGAAGCGGCGTGACTGCCGTCTCTCACGGTGGCGGCCGACTTGGTGATCGACTCGACGATCGGAACGTGATCCAGCTCCTGCAACGAGCCCGACCCCCAGCGCGACTCGGGCGCTCGACCACCCAACACGACGAGAGGCGAGCCGTTGAAGTGCGCCGTTGTGATTGCCGACGTTCCGTTGGTGATGCCGGGCCCTGCGGTGAGGGCAGCGAGCCCCGGGCGACGAGTCAACTT
Source organism: Ilumatobacteraceae bacterium (assembly GCA_031370825.1). Taxonomy (GTDB): domain Bacteria; phylum Actinomycetota; class Acidimicrobiia; order Acidimicrobiales; family Ilumatobacteraceae; genus JAENVT01. The sequence continues at coordinate 57,520 of JANMRB010000236.1, read as the reverse complement.
TGCCCATCCCTCCGCGGCGAAGGTCGCTGTCTGCTCATGACGCGTATCGACGACTCGCATGCCCTGGTCGCGCGCAGCCTCGTACAGCGGCCAGATGTGACCGCCGTTCAACGTGAACATCACGTCAGTACCGAACGCCAACATTGCCGCGATGGCCTGCTGGCCGGCGTGCCCTTCGATCTGTCGGGTGATCATCCCTCTTGCAGATCGTTGTAACCGAGCTGGCGGCGGGTGCCGCGATCCGGCGGAACGAAGCGGATGTCGTCGATCGGCATCGGGCGCCCGAGGTGCAGGACGCCGATCTGGGCGAAGACCGCGAGCCAGTCGATGAATCGGTGGAACACGACCGTGTTGGATCTCAGCACCTTGTCGATGTCGTCCACGACCTGGCCCGGAACGGTGTTCTCCACCAGGGTCAACCCGGATACCGAAACCTCGTTGTTCGTCGGAGGGATGACGGTGTGCCCGAAGCCGGGTATGGGTCGCACGTGCCGGCCGGAGTACCGCCAGCGCACAGCGAAGAACTCGCTCTTGTCGTTGCGCCAAGTCGAGTCGCCGATCGTTCGGTCAGCCGAGATCTTGCCGTCGAGGAACTCCCCGAGCACGCCCTCAGTGTCCAGCTGCACGGCGGCATGGGCCACATCGAGATCAAACTGTCGTGGTTTGTCGTTCATGGCGTCACGTACCTCGGCTTGACCTCGTTGATGCCGCCGCTGCGTGCGGCGGGCTGGACGGTGACCACGTCGCAGAAGTTCTCTGGGGCAATGATCGGCAACAGCGGCGGGCCCCACTCCAGATAGCTCGACGGCACCGACGTGTCGAACACGTTGAGCTTCTTGTGGTCACGATGGGTTATCACCCACACCCCTTGGTGTGGCTCACCGACGAGGTCAGCGGCAGGGGCCGTGACCGGCTCGACCTGGAACTCGCCATCGTTGCGCAACGTCGGCACGAGGTCGTCCTTGTGGTCGTGGTCGTTGTCGATGGGGATCGGGTGATCCGAGACGGGGTGGTTGTGACCCGGCGTGGCGAAGATCACCGTGACCTGGCCGGCCGCTCTGCGGTTGATGCTGTGGCACTGCCACGTGACCCATCCTTCGAAGAACGGCTGCTGACATTTGAAGAAGAAGTACAGCGGCCAACTGCGCTCGGGCGCCGCGGTGGGTATCGGGGCATCGTGGTCGAGCCCGAGCGAGACCTCGATCGCGCGGACGAAGACGTTGGCCATGATCCGCTCGACGTTGCCCTGGTATCCATCCCACATTCCCGTGGGCTTGTTGGGATGCGGCTTGGTGTCGAGCGTGCCGTCGGTGCGAATCCGGTACCCGAACCACTCCTCCGCGACAGCGCGGAACGCGCCGAACGACACGTCGGCATCGCTCATCCATCCCGGCCACATCAACGAGCTGCCGACCTCGGACTCACCGTTGTGCAGGTCACAGGGTCTGGCGACAACGCCACGCATGTACTCGAGCATCGAGTAGCGCCGCGCGAGGCCCGGGAACGTGACCGCCGCATCGTTGTCGACCACCACCTCGACGCCTTCGTTCAACGTGTCCTCGAGCAACAGGAGAAAGTGTCCTTTCTCCAAGTGATACGGCATCAGACCCACGGGCGGGCTCCTCTCTCGGGGTGACAGTCGAGTACTTACAGCGTCTTAGAGTCGGGAAGCGGTCCTGGTGATACTGCTACGTCGCAGGTTGTTGCGCCAGCTCGAAGACCTCGATCGGTTTGGGAAGACCCTTCAGCGAATGCAACCCGAGTGATCGGCCCAATTGGATGTCGAGGCCGTGGTCGATCACGGATTGCGAAACGTGGGTCTGGCCCGTGGTCGCCGTCGCCATGACCCGCGCCGCTTCCGCGACGGCCAGTCCGGAGGCGTCTCCGCCGAGATCGAAGACCGAGCCGCTGGCCAGCCCGACCCGCACTGCAACAACTCCCCCGGCGACCACCAGAGAAGCGTGTTCGATGGCCTGATGGAGTGCTTTCGCGGCCTCGACGGCATCACGGGGGTTCTCGAACCATGAGGAGAACCCGTCGCCCGTGGAGGTCATGATCGAGCCCCCGAACCTCCCCACCACAGACCGAACGATGCGGTGATGTTCACCAAGGATGACGGCCCACGCGGCATTGCCTGCGCTTGCCATCAGCCGAGTCGAATCGACGATGTCGGTGAACATCACCGTCCGAATCCTTCCCGACGGCATTCCGACGCGACCGGCGACGGACGTGAGCCGCTCCCGATGCAGTCGGGCCAGTAGTGGCGCGCCCAGACCATCCAGTGTCTCCAGCGCGATTCGAGATTGATCGAGCTCGTCCTGACCACCGCCACCCGTCATGAACGCGTGCCTCGCTCGGTGCACACTGAGCAAGGCCTGCTCCAGAACCGAGCCGGCGAGGGCAGCGGCCTGCTCGGCGTGCTCGATCCACAGCTCCGCCGAGCTGTCTCCGAGCTCGATCGCGCCGGCGGCCATCGTCAACGCAATTCCGATCGGCCAGTCGTAGCTTGCTCTGACGTTCCCCTCGTGCACGACAGAGAACGCTGCGAACAGGGCATCGACAACCTCGAGCTCACCCGCGAGGATCGCCCCTTCGAACTGGGCAATGTGAAAGCCGATGTTGCGCGCACCGAGACCGCGCTTTGGTGGCGTCCACCGCGGATGCACCTGATCGAGGGCTTCGTCCACGTTGCGCAACATTGCTGTGGCGACGAACTCGGCGAACGGGATGAACATCTGATGCTGTCGTGCGAGCGCGACGATCGCGACGACGCCCGGCTCGTCGCCGCGCGCTGCGCGACGCCACAAAGCCGACGGCAGCGACAGCGCGAATGGATCGCCGGAATCGGCACGACGCGCGCTGAGAATTGTGGACTCGGTGTCGTTGTCGGCGTCGGCGAACCGGCCGAGGCGGGTGTTCGCGACAGAGCGCACGGCGAGGGCGACGCCGTGCTCGGCCCAGTTCGAGACGCGCGCCGAACGGTCGATCGAAACGGTCGCATTGCTCACTGTCTCCATGGGATCACCGGTGGCCAGCTCGACCACGGCGCGCCGGGCGAGGCTGCCGCCGAACCACCAGGGATCCGACTGGGCGAGCGAGGCTCGCTCGGACAGCGTGAATGCACGAGTTGCCCCGTCGAGATCGAGGATCGCCAGGCGATGCAACCCGGCCGCAAAGTGCACCATCATGTCCGTCAGAGGATCGTCGAGGCCCGCAGCCCGCGATTCCGCGGCTAGCAACTCCGCCGTGTCGATCAACTGCTGGCGGCGGTCATGCCGGGCCGCCGTGTACGAGACTTCCGCGAGAATCGCCGCGGCCCTCGCCCGCCAGACACGCTCGATGCTCAGATCGGTCAACAACGTGCCGACCATCTCGTCCAGCTCGGTGTGCCGCCGCGGCCCGCTCCTGGTGAAATCGGTCCGGAGCGCCAGCAGCAGACATTCCGCACGAGAGCAGAGGTGGACCGCAGCCACGTCTTCGTCGGCGGCGGCCTTCGCGCATCGCGCGTACGCCTCAGCGGCTTCGATCAGGCTAATCGTGGCCTCATCACGGTCGAGCTCGTTGAAACGCGCCTTGCCGAGGTGCTCCAACCAAAGCGCCCGACCGGGCTGATCGGCAGCAGTCTCGACCATGTGATCGGCCAGGTCGCCCGCCGCAGACCACGAGGCGTGCGCGATCGCATCATCGAACGCTGCCTCGACCAGTCGTCGGTGATGGACGGTCCCAGTGCGCCGGGCAGTAGCCGATAGGCGCACGAGTGTGCCGGGGCTCGCCGAGGCGCCTGCCGAACCTTCGAGTCGGTCGAGCACCGTTCCGGCGATCTGCACGACGAGATCATTGGTCGCAAGATCCAACGCCGTCGTGCGCAGCAGCGGGTGAGTGAACGTCAATCCGCCGCTGAGGCGCCTGACCGCCCCGATCGCCTGCAGCTCTTCCACGTCCCGGTCCTTGCCGGCAAGCAGATCACCGTGTTCGGGGCCGTCCCGCAGGATCCCGTTCTCGGCGAGCGCAATCACGACCGCTGCTCGCAGCGCCTGTTGCGACAGTGTGGCAAGCCGGGCCCGCCAGGCGACCTCGACCGGGATCGTGCCGGTCGTCGATGCCGGTGACGGGAGCACCTCACCGACCGAGATCGAGTCCGCCAGGGCGCCGAGGGTCAGGGGGTTGCCGCCACTCAGCTCCACCAACCTGGCGATGGTGCGTTGATCGGTCATGCCGGGTGTGATGCGTCTGGCCAGCTCACGCGATTCGCGGTCGTCGAGTGCCGAGATCGTCAGATGTCGGGTGACGGGCTCGTCGATCAACCGGCTCACGACCGGCGACGACGTGGCCTCGTCTCGAACCACGACCACGAGGCACATCCGCGCCGGCTGGCCGGTCAGCGATGCAGTGCCGAGCCGAAACGCCAGGTGTTCGACGTGGTGCCGGCCGGTCTCGTCGAGCCAGTGCGCATCGTCGATCACCAGGAGTCGTGGGACGCTGCTGCGCAGGTGCTCGTCGATCGCCGCCGCGCCGAGTTGGACCTCGGGAGTGATGTCTCCACTTTCGGAAACGGTGACGAGCTGGTGGTTCACACCGAGATCGTGTGCTTGGGAGACAAGCCAGTCGATCAAGGTGGACTTACCGATGCCAGGCGGCCCGTCGATCACGACCACGACCGGTTGTCCGTTGATTGCGGCTGCCAACCATCGCGACAGGTGGGCGCGCTGCGTGATTCGCCCGACGATGTCGACCACCACTAGACCTCCGCAACCGACAATACGCCACGACCCCCGCGGCCAGGGCTTCGGATATGCCCGAATACCGGCCCTCCCATGGCTAGGGGTATCGTCAGTGTCCGTCATGTCGCTGCACGAGATCCGACAACCTGCGGACCTGCGGGCTCTGAGCTACCCCGAGCTCGATGAGTTGGCAGGAGAGATCCGTGATTTCGTCGTTCAGGCTGTCGCGGAGACAGGCGGACACCTCGGGTCGAATCTCGGCGCGGTTGAGCTGACGCTTGCCCTACACCGTGTCTTCGACTCGCCCCTCGACGCGATCCTGTGGGACACCGGACATCAGGGATATGTGCACAAGATCGTCACAGGCCGGCAGAACCAGTTCGATCAGCTGAGGCAGGCCGGCGGCCTTTCCGGTTATCTGAGCCGCGAAGAAAGCGTCCACGATTTTGTCGAGAACAGTCACGCCTCGACGATCCTGTCCTACGCGTACGGCATGGCTGTTGCCCGCGACGCCGGTACCGATCGCCGTCGTCACATCGTCGCCGTCATCGGTGACGGATCGATGACGGGAGGCATGGCCTACGAGGCCCTCAACAACATCGGCCACTCGGGTCAGCGGGTGATCATCATCCTCAACGACAACGGCCGCAGTTACGCGCCCACGATCTCCAACCTCACCGCAGGACCGACCCCGATGGATCGATCGATCGCGGATCACCCGAGCTTGCCGGCACGCATCACCGATCGCCTGTCCCACAGCCTCACGAACATCCGCCTCAACCCTGTGTACGTGAAGCGGCAACGCAAGCTCGAACAGTTCCTTCGGGAGCTCCCCTACGTCGGTCCGCAGGCCGAGAAGGGCGTTGAAGCGTTCAAGGCCGCCGTCCGCGAGTTCCTCCAGCCACCGTCGTTCTTCGAAGCGCTGGGCGTGAGGTACGTGGGACCGATCGACGGCCACGACATCGAAGAGTTGGAACGAACGTTCTTGAACGCGATCGAGCTGTCTTCAGAAGGGCCGATCCTGGTTCACGTCGTGACGCAAAAAGGTCGGGGTTACTCTCCAGCAGAAGACGACGACGAGAAGCATCTGCACGATGCGCCGGTGTTCGATCCGGCGATCGGTCCGCCTCCGGCGATTCCGTCCGGGTACACGCAGGCCTTTGCTGAGGCGATCATCAAGGAAGCCGAAGCGGATCGACGAGTTGTGGCGATCACGGCGGCCATGGCCGGGCCCACCGGTCTCATTCCATTTCAGACGCGCTTTGCCGACCGCTTCTTCGATGTAGGCATCGCCGAGCAGCACGCCGTCACCGGCGCAGCAGGCATGGCAATGGGCGGTCTGCGCCCGGTCGTGGCGATCTACAGCACGTTCTTGAACCGGGCGTGGGATCAGATCGTGTACGACGTTGCTCTGCACCGGCTGCCAGTCGTCTTCTGCCTCGATCGCTCGGGGATCACCGGCGACAACGGCCCGAGCCATCACGGTGTCTACGACCTCGCTCTGCTCGCCAAGGTGCCGGGTATGCGGGTGCTGGCGCCGTCCAGCGCCCAGGAGTTGCACGTCATGCTGCACGACGCGCTCGAGCTTGCCGATGAGGGTCCGGTGGCCATTCGCTACCCGAACGGCACCGCTCCACAAGTCGGCGAACACGAGGTCGGTGTGGGCTTGCGTGCCCGCGAGTTGCGCCGCGGCGACGGGTCGGTCTGCATCTTGGCGGTTGGCAAGCTGGTGACGTTTGCCAACCAAGCAGCCGCGTCCCTCGCTGAGCAGGGCATCGACGCAACCGTGTGGGATGTCCGGTCGTGCGCGCCGCTCGATCAGGCGATGATCGCCGACGCGGCCACGCATCGCGCCGTCGTGACCTGTGAGGACGGCATACGCGACGGGGGCATCGGCATGACGATCGCTGACCACGTCCATGAGATCGCCAGCGGCGTTCCGGTCGACGTGTTGGGACTTCCCGGACGGTTCATCCCACAGGGAAAGCCAGATCGCATCCTCGCCCAACTCGGCCTCGACGCCGACGGCATCGCCAAGGCTGTTCGCCGCCGCGTCACCGACCCGCTGTGACGACGGGCAGGGCTAGCCTGCGACCCGTGCCGGGCAATCGCTTCGACAACTACGCGAGCCTGCGGATCGAACACCGCGAGCACGGTGTGCTGCTGATCACCTTGTCGAATCCGGCCAAGCTCAATGCAACCAATGCGGGAATGCATGCCGAGCTCTCGACCATCTTCGCCGACATCCATGCCAGTCCAGAGGTGCGCGCTGTCGTGGTGACAGGCGAGGGCAAGGCGTTCAGCGCCGGCGGCGACCTCGACTGGATCGCCGAGCAAGTCGGCGATTACGAACGCACGATCAGCGTCATGCGCGAAGCAGGAGACATCGTGCGCACGATGATCGAATGTGACACGCCCGTCGTCAGCGCGATCAACGGCGTCGCGGTCGGCGCGGGCTTGGCTGTCGCACTGATGGCCGACATCTCGATCATCGACCAGGATGCGAAGCTGACGGACGGTCACCTGCGGCTCGGGGTGGCCGCCGGTGATCACGCGGCAGCCATCTGGCCGTTGTTGTGCGGCATGGCCAAGGCCAAGTACTACCTGTTGACCAGCGACTTCATCGATGGCCGAGAAGCCGAACGCATCGGCCTGGTGTCGAAAGCGGTACCGGCGGAACAGGTGCTTCCGGAAGCACTGGCGATCGCCGAGCGGTTGGCGCTCGGCCCTCGCCAGGCGACGCTGCTGACCAAACGCGCGCTCAATCACTGGCTGCGCCAGGCATTGCCCGGTTTCGAGGCGTCGCTGGCCTACGAGATGCTCAACTTCCTCGGTCCGGATGCTGCTGAAGGCCTCGCCGCACTGCGCGAGCGCCGCCCGGCCGAGTTCCCCCGGTGACCGGCGATCGCGATTTCGGCGCCGACCTCGAGCTCGGTATGGGTCTGGCCAACATTGCGGATCGCATCACCTTGCCCTACTACGACCAACGGTCGTTCAGCCTCGACTGGAAGGCCAACCGCACCGAAGTCACCGAGGCCGACCGTGAGACCGAGTCGGCAATCGCCGACGAGGTCTTGGCCCAGCGACCGCACGACGGCTTGTTCGGCGAGGAGCACGGTCTGGTCGGCAACGGGGAGTCACCCTGGCGATGGATCATCGATCCGATCGATGGCACGTCCAACTTCGTGCGAGGCGTTCCGGTGTGGGCCACATTGATCGCCCTGACGCACGTCGATCACGGACCAGTCGTCGGGGTCGTCTCCGCGCCTGCGTTGGGACGTCGTTGGTGGGCCGCCACGGGGCTTGGTGCCTTTGCCGATGGCCGAGTCTGCCGAGTGTCGAGCGTGTCGCAGCTCGACGAGGCCCAGGTCAGTGTGACCTTCTCGGAAGGTTGGGATGAAGCCGGGCTGACGGACAAGCTGGTCGCGCTGCAGCAGCGGGCCTACAGGGCGCGCGGCTTCGGCGATTTCTGGCAGCACATGCTCGTCGCCGAAGGCGCCATCGACCTGGCGATCGACGCCATCGGATTGGCGCCGTACGACCTGGCCGCAGTGATGATCGTCGTCGAGGAAGCCGGTGGAACGTTCACTGATCGTCTTGGCGAACGCACCTACCTCAATGACTCAGCGATCTCCTCGAACGGCCTGCTCCACCACCACATCACCGACCTCGCGCCCTGACGCCTTTTCAACCCCGAACTCAGGGGCCTACGGGGTGCTCGGTTGGGCCGAAGAGGAAGAAGGTGTCGAGGTACGGAGCGGGGTCTGCTGACCAACCGAACGCCGAAACCTCGTCTCGGGTCCGGCGCCCGAGACGACCGCGGAACAGTTCGAAGTCGGCGACATCGATGGTGACCGGCGGCAAACCCACTGTGGCGACCTGGGCATCGAAGCCCTCGCGCAAACGACCGGCAGTCCACGCAAGGACTGCGTCGGGGATCTCGGGGGCAAGCCCCAGCGCCGTGCGCACATCGGTCTCGTGGGCGTGCACGTCGACAACCGCTGATCCGGCTTTGGTGCCGGCCGGAGATGACAGGAACGATTCGAAGCTCGACGCGTCGGCCGCCCATTCGTCGATGATCTCGGAAACCGACTTGCCTCGGCCTCGCTCGACTTGGGCTGCGGTCCACGGTGCGGTGGCAGCACCTTCCATGTTGCCGCTGACGACGTCGCTCATCACCCCGGCGAGGTGGGCGACCACGTCGTGCACGCACCAGGCCGGCGTCGCAGGCACGGCGTGGTCGGCCGGGGCGCTACTGGCCAGCTCCGCGACGCGCACACGCGCCGCCCGATACATGTCTCCGAGATCAATCGCCATGGGCCGAGAGTACTGATCGAGGAACTCGGTAGGCACAGTCGTGGTGCAGCACGTAGCGTTGTGTCGATGAGCGAGAGCCAACAGCCGGCAACGCGGGCCATCACCGCCGGGCGCGCTCACAGCCGCACTTCGCTTGCACCCGCGTTGTGGGCCAGCACGACATGGGAATCCGAAGACTTGCTGGATGCAAACCGGCGGGCCACAGCAGTCCGCGCTGGCGAGTTCTACAGCCGATACTCCAATCCGACCGTTCGCTCCTTCGAAGACGCGATAGCAGCATTGGAGGGCGCCGACGACGCCTTGGCATTTGCGTCGGGAATGGGCGCCATCGCCACGGTCATCTTCGCCCTGTGCTCATCGGGAGATCACATCGTCGCTCAGCGTCAGTTGTACGCAGGGACCCTCGCGTTCCTGCAGGGACCCTGCCAGCGCATGGGCATCGAGGTCACACTGGTGGACGGCACCGAGCCAGGCGCCTTCGCAGCCGCTCTCCGCCCCGGCCGCACCATGCTGGCGCTTGCCGAGACTCCCTCGAACCCCCGCCTCGAGCTGGTCGACCTCGACGAGCTCGCCTCTTTGCGCGGACCGATCACCGTGGTCGACTCGACCTTCGCAACGCCACTCGGTCAGCAGCCGCTCGCCCACGGCGTTCACCTCTCATTGCATTCGGCGACAAAGGGCATCGCCGGACTCAACGATGCGACGCTCGGAGTGATCGCCGGCGAGCAGGAGCTCATCGACGCCATCTGGGCGTACTCGGTGCTGCACGGGTCCACTCCGTCGCCGTACGACGCGCTGAACGCCATCCGCGGCATTCGCACGCTGGCGGTTCGCACCGCACATCAGGCAGCTTCTGCGCTGCGCATCGCCGAGGTCCTGTCCGACGAGCCGGCGATCTCCACGGTGTACTACCCCGGTCTCGTGTCGCATCCGCAGTTCGATCTCGCCAAACGGCAGATGCGCAACGGCGGCACCGTTCTGGCGATCGAGCTCACCGGCGGGCGCAGGGCCGCCGAACAGTTTCTCGATTCGTTGTACCTGGCCCGTATCGCTACGTCCCTCGGAGGCCCCGAGACGCTCGTCTGTCATCCGGCGACTTCGACTCACGCCAGTCTCACCCCGGAGGAAGCGACGGCCATGGGGGTCAGCGAGGGCCTGTTGCGTATCTCGGTCGGTCTCGAAGACACGGCTGATCTGGTGAGCGATCTCACCAACGCTCTGCCTCGATGACTCGAGTGCTGTGCCTGCACGGGCTCGGCGGCACCGGGGCGACGATGTGGCCCATCGTCGCTGCCTGCATCGACGCCGGCTTCACCACGTTGGCACCGACACTGCCCGGTCACGGCACGGATCCAGCCGATCTGATCGGTGTGACCTGGGCCGACTGGCTGGAGGCGGCGCGGGCCTGGGACGCCGACGTGGTCGTCGGTCAGTCGATGGGAGCGGATCTCGGCCTGCAACTTGCCGCGGAGCAGCGCTGCCGAGCAGTCGTCTGCATCAACCCGGTTGCTCCCGATCCCGACGCCATCGAGGGCTTGCAATGGCGGAATGACCACGGTCACACGTGGGTCGAGGTCGGTCCGTCCGAAGTGGGTGAGATCGCCTACGAACGCCTGCCGATCGAGGCTCTTGTCGCCATGACGGCCGGTGTTGCCGAGCTCGATCTGACGGCAGTAGATAGGCCGGTGCTCTTGGTGACCAGCACAAACGACGACGTCGTTGATCCGGCGTCATCCGACCTCATTGCCAACGCGCTTCTTTGCGAAGTGCAGCGATTACGGCTGCGCCACAGCGGTCACGTGGCGACTCTCGGCGACGAGCGGCACCTGTTGCAACAGGCCACCGTCGACTTCGTCAGTGATAGTACGGGTTCTCGCCCGACGCGTGGTCGGTGAGATCGCGAACACGCTCGATCTCCGGAATCTGTTCGACCATCATCGTCTGCACGCCGTCGAGCATTGTCATGCGGCTCATCGAGCATCCGTGGCAACCGCCACCCATCGTGAGGTAAGCGGTGCCCTCACCGTCGTGGCCGACATATGAGACGAAGCCGCCGTGCGCGGCCAGGGCGGGATTGACCTCGCCCTTGATCAGTGTCTCGACCTCCGCACTGAGTTCGTCGTTGGAGATCAAGCCCTCTACGGACGGGGCCTTCGGCTTGTTGGGGTTCCGGATCACCAGGCCTTGCGTGGCGGTGTGATCGAGCGTGGCGCCTTCGAGGAGGTCGAGCGCCGAGGCCGCGATGATGACCTTCAGGCTGCCGATCTCGGGACGGCTGTGGGTGCGCACCTCGTCGCTGAACGCGGCTTTGGTGACGATGTCGAAGCTGAGGTCGTACTTGAAATCTTCGCCGGGATTGCTGACGATCTCTAGGCGCAAGCCGAGACGGTCGCCTTCTGGTTCGCTGTCGCGCAGCGTGACCAACTCCTGTAGCGCTTCGGCCGTGATTGTGATTATCTGGCCGACCTCGGTGTGTGCGGCCTCTGCGGCAAGTGGACTCACGGCACCAAGGCTAGCGGCCGATGTGTCACCTAGCCGCCGCCGTTGCACACGATCCGTTGCCCGGTGATGTACCAGGCGCCATCGCTGCACAACCACAAGACGACGTTGGCGACATCGAGGGGCTGGCACACGCGCCCGAAGGGTGCGGCGGCGTCGAGTTGCCGCAGGTCCTGCATGTCCAGATTGCCCGTGACCGCACGTGCAAGACGTAGACCCATGTCGGTCTCGACCAGACCGGGCGCGACGATGTTGACGCGGATGCCGTTGTCCCGTTCTTCTTTCGCCAAGGTGAATGCCAGTGCCTCCATCGCCGCCTTGCCCATGTTGTACGGCGCCCCGTTGGCTGCGTAGTTCGAGGTCGCGATCGACGAGATCATCACGATGTCCCCGCGCCCGCCGTCGCGTCCGCGGGCTCTGAGGTGGGGCATCGCCAAACGGGCGAGGTGGTGCGGACCGAATGCGTGGGCGGCGACCACACGCTGCATCTCCGCCGGATCGGTGTCCGCCACGGAATGACCACGCGAAGCGATGCCGGCGTTGCACACGAGGATGTCGAGACCACCGAACTCGCTGACGACCCCATCGACTGCGGCGGCACATGCTTCGGGATCATCGACCGAGGCGTGGAACGCGCCGGCCTGACCTCCCGCTGCACGTATCGACGCAACCGTGTCGGCGGCGGCATCAGCATTGCGGTGGTAGTTCACGCCGATTGCCGCGCCCTCGGCTGCCAGCAACTCGCTGATGGCACGACCGATTCCTCTGCCGCCTCCGGTCACGAGCGCGATGCGCCCATCGAGTTGACCCATGGAACCGTTCCCCTTTGTAACTCACCGACGTGCGATGCCAACCTTGCGTGATGCAAGACGGCAGCCGGAAAGCAATCATCGCCGCGTTCTTCGCCAACCTCGGCATTGCAGTGGCAAAGTTCGTCGGGTTCCTGATCACCCGGTCAGCCGGCCTCCTGGCGGAATCCGGTCACTCGCTGGCCGACACGGGCAACCAGGCGTTGCTCATGCTCGGATCCAAGCGCGGCAAGCGTCCCGCCGACAGCGCTCATCCGTTCGGATACGGCCCCGAACGCTACTTCTGGGCGTTCGTCGTCGCTCTCGTGCTGTTCAGCATGGGTGGCTTGTTCGCGCTCTATGAAGGGTTCCAGAAGCTTCGGCACCCACACGAAGTCACAAACCCGACCGTGGCGTTTGCGATCCTGCTGTTCGCAGTCGCCCTCGAGACGTTCTCGCTCCGCACTGCGATCAAGGAGTCGAACCACATCCGGACGCCTGGCACGAGCTGGATCTCGTTCATACGCAACGCAAAGTCACCAGAGCTGCCGGTAGTCCTCCTCGAAGACGTCGGCGCCGAGATCGGCCTCTTGTTTGCGCTGGCCGGTTTGGCTCTCGCCGAGATCACCGGCAATCCGAAATGGGATGCCGTGGGCTCGATCGCCATCGGCGCGCTGCTGGTCGCGATCGCGTTCATCCTGGCGAGGGAAACCAAGCCGCTGCTCATCGGCGAAGCCGCGAGCGATGACGACCTCCAGAAGATCGAGAGCGCGCTGCAATCGTCACCCAAGGTCAACTCGATCATCCACTTCCGCACGATGCACCTCGGGCCCGATGACCTGTTGCTGGCGGCGAAGGTCGACTTCGATCACTCGCTCTCCGTCGAGGAGTTGGCGCATGCAATCGACGAGGCCGAGATCGCACTGCGCGCCGCGGTGCCGAAGACCACGATGATCTACATCGAGCCCGACATCCGACGGCAGTCGAGGTTGTGACGACCCGACGCGGTGGTCGTGGTGCAGACCCAGCGTCGCAGGGCTAGGCTCATGGCGACCGAAAACGGGGAGCTCGCAGGATCGGCGGGCTGAGAGGGTGGACGCCGCCACCGACCGGAACCTGATCTGGGTAATGCCAGCGGAGGGATGCGATGTCGCAAGTGGTGGTGGTGATCGGCGGTGGCCCGCTCTCGCCGCGCGCCGTCTCCGACGTGCTCGCCGAAGCCACGATCATCGCCGCCGACAGCGGACTCGATCACGCAGTCGCAGCCGGCTTGAGGCCCACTGTGCTGATCGGCGATCTCGACAGCATCAGCGCTCACGGCAAGATGTGGGCGTACGCCCACGAACTGGAGATCGACCAGCACCCCGTCGACAAGGGCGCCACTGACACCGAACTGGCGATAGTCCGCGCCACGGCTACCGCGGCCGACGACCTGCTGGTGTTCGGGGCCGTGGGCGAGCGCTTCGATCATGCTTTGGGCACACTCGCCGCGTTGGGAAATCCGGCGCTGGCGCGGTTCGAGACGATCCGGCTCATGCTCGGGGACACGGCCGTGCACGTGATCCACCCGGGGCGATCGCTGACCGTCGACGTGCCGCAGGGCTCGTCGTTCTCGTTGCTCGCGTTGCACGGTCCATGCAGAGGCGTCGACGTCGTTGGGGCGCGATGGCCGTTGACCGGCGCCACGCTCGAGCCATGGAGCACCCTCGGCATCAGCAACGAGACAACCGGCCTGTTACACGTCGCCGTCGCCGACGGCATTCTCACCTTGGTGGTTCCATGAAGATCTTTGGTTTAGGGAAGCGCTTTTCGGCAGTCGCAATGGTCACGGTGTTCGCCATCCTCTCCGCCGGCTGCGGATCAAGCACTTCGTCGGGCAAACCGTCGCCGATCACATTGGTCGCCTACGACTCGTTCCCGGCGGAGAAGACCTCGCTCAACTCCGCCCTCGACGAGTTCACGAAGGCCACCGGCATCGAGGTGAAGATCGCAATCGCCGGCGACGCGGGCACGATGGTGACCAAGGCAACGTTGACGGCAGGCAACCCCGAAGGTGACGTGATGTGGGGTGTCGACAACACCTTGCTATCGGCGGCGCTGGACGGCAAGGTCTTCACCAAGTACGAGCCCAACGGCTGGAATGCGATCGACACTCAGCTCACCGCACTTGTTCCGGGTCACGAGCTCACCCCGGTTGATTTCGGGGATGTGTGCATCAACTACGACATCGGCTGGTTCAAGTCACACAACGTCAAGCCGCCGGCAAGCCTCGACGATCTGCTCAAGCCCGAGTACAAGGACCTCCTGGTGGTCGAGAACCCGTCGACCTCGTCGCCCGGCCTGGCCTTCCTGATGGCCACGATTGCTCACACCGGGGATACGGGTTGGCAGGACTATTGGAAAGCGCTGCGCTCCAATGGTGTCGAGGTCGTCGACAGCTGGACCACCGCCTACGACGACGAGTTCAGTGGTGCCGCCGGCTCGACCGGCTCGCGACCGCTCGTCGTCAGCTACGGCTCGAGCCCGCCGGCCGAGGTGATCTTCGCCGACCCACCGAGGACCGACGCACCCACAGCCGTCGTCGCCTCGACGTGTTTCCGCCAGGTCGAGTTCACCGGGATCCTTCGCGGTACGCATCATGAGACCGAGGCGCGCAAGCTGGTCGACTTCCTGATCAGCGCCCAGTTCCAGAACGAACTGCCCCTCAATCTGTTCGTCTACCCAGCGCGCACCGATTCGACCCTGCCACCGGAGTTCACCAAGTTCGCCGTCATCGCAACGAATCCATTCAGCATCGACCCGGCCGACATCGCCGCAAACCGGCAAAAGTGGCAGGACGAGTGGACGACCATCGTGCTGCGCTGAACCGCCCGCCACGGTGGTTCTTCGCGGCGATCGCGGCAGCGCCGGTGCTGTTCATCACCGTGCTGTACGCATGGCCCGTGTCCACGTTGCTGTGGACGACACTGCGACGAGGGGCGTCCGGGAGGTCGCCGTTCGATCACGTGGCCGGGATCATGTGGTTCACAGCGTGGCAAGCGGCAGTCAGCACCGTGCTGACGCTGGTCGTCGGAGCATTTCCCGCGTACGTTCTCGCCCGCTACAGCTTCCGCGGTCGCAGGCTGCTGATGGCAGCGACAACGGTTCCGTTCGTGTTGCCCACGGTCGTTGTCGGCGCCGCATTTCTGGCACTGCTGCCCACATCGTGGCATGGCACCGCGCAGGCGATGATCCTGGCCCACGTCTTCTTCAACGTCGCTGTCGTCGTTCGCCTCGTCGGCTCGATGATCGCCGTCGTCCCACATGACCTGATCGGCGCGGCACGAACGTTGGGAGCCTCGCCGAGACGAGCAGCGCGTCTGATCATGCTTCCATTGCTCCGGCCGGCCCTGTGGTCTGCCGGCGCCGTGATCTTCCTGTTCAGCTTCACGTCGTTCGGCGTTGCCAAGTTGCTCGGAGGGCCGACCCATCCGACCCTCGAGGTCGAGATCGCCCGACGAGCAACCCAGCTCGGCGATGTCAGTGGCGCGGCAGCCTTGTCGGCGGTCCAACTCGTAGCACTGGCGGCGGTCATCTTCTGGACCACTCGGCGGGGGCGTCGAGCAGCCGTCGAGTTGCCTGGGGCAACGGCGCCGCACCGTCCGCGGGGACCGCGCGAACGTCGCATGGTGGGCGCCGTCAGTGCCGGGATCTGTCTGCTGGTCGGCGCCCCGATCGTCGCCCTGGTCAGTCGTTCCTTCCACGTCGGCGGCGCCTGGTCCGTGTCCGCTTGGACCAAGCTCGGCACCGCCGAGATCCGACCGGGCGCAGGACTCGGTGTCGACCCGTTGGCGTCGGTCGGCACGTCGTTGCGATTCGCGGTCATCGCCGCCTTGATTGCGACCGCCATCGGCTTCTTTGCAGCAATGGCGATCAACGCGTCGTCGCGGTTCGGCAAACTGCTCGACGGGGGGCTGATGCTGCCGCTCGCTACCTCCGCCGTGACCATCGGCCTGGGCATGCTCATCACGTTCGACACGCCGCCTGTCGACTGGCGAGCTCGGTGGTGGCTCGTCCCACTCGGGCACGCCCTGGTTGCGGTGCCCTTCGTCGTGCGCGCCATGCTCGCTGTTCTGCGGGCGATACCACGCGATCTGCGCGCCGCGGCGGCCACCTTGGGTGCGACGCCGATCCGAGCCTGGTGGCAGGTCGACGCGCGGGCCCTGCGCCGGCCACTGTTAGCAGGCGCCGGATTCTCCGCGGCGATATCGCTCGGCGAGTTCGGCGCAACAACCATCTTGACGCGGTCCGGAAGCGAGACCCTGCCCATCGCCATTGGTCGCCTGCTGGGGCGAGCGGGCGCGCTGCCGCGGGCTCAGGCCTTCGTGTTGGCCACGATCCTGCTGCTGTTGTCGACCGTGATCATCATGGCGTCCGGTAGCCACGAACGCCTCGGTTCCGATGCTTGACGCCCGCGATCTCGTGATTGCCTTCGACGGACGACGCGCCCTGGACCAGTTGTCGCTCCATGTCGACGCAGGTGAGATCGTCGCCGTTCTTGGTCCGTCGGGCGCAGGCAAGAGCACTCTGCTTCGAATCATCGCCGGGCTGTTGTTGCCCGATTCGGGAACAGTGACACTCGATGGCATCGACATCACACACCGTCCCGCGCACCTGCGCAGCATCGGGATGATGTTCCAGGACGAGCAGCTCTTCCCACATCTCGACGTCGCCGCCAACATCGCGTTCGGTCCGCGGATGCATCGCTGGCCGTCAGCGGAGATCGCCGTTCGTGTCGATGAACTGCTGACGCTCGTCGGCCTCGTTGGCTTCGGCGACCGGCACGTCGATCGCCTCAGCGGTGGCGAGAAGAAGCGGGTAGCGCTGGCGCGGTCATTGGCACCGCGACCCGATCTCCTTCTGCTCGACGAGCCCCTGACCGGCCTCGACCGCGAGTTGCACGACCGAGTGATGGTCGAGCTCGCGGACGTACTGCGAACCGCCGGCACGACAGCGATCCTGGTCAGTCACGACCGTGATGAAGCAGCTGCGCTGGCGAGCCGTGTCGTGCGATGGCATGACCTTCAGCCGGCGTGAACGATCAACACCGGACGGCAAGATTGATGAGCCAGACGGCTAGGCACCGAGCCTGTGAACTTGCGTATCCGGCCACTCATGCTCTTGTTGCCGACGACGATCAGATCCGCGTCGATCTCGTCGGCAATGGCCATCAAGACTGAGGCAGGTTCACCTACCAGCGGGTGCTCGACGACGCGGACCCCGTGACGCTTGCTCGCATCGTGGCCGATCCTGGCCGCCGTCTTCGCCGAAGCATCCGACATCAGGGCGACCAGCGCCGCCATTGTCGAGGGTTCCCTGCCGACTGCATCGCTGGGTGATGCGGCGGCAACCACGTGCAACTCAGCGGAGAAGACCGCCGCGAGACGCGCCGCGTGATCGACCGCGATCAGTGAGCGATCTGTTCCGTCCGTGCCTACAACGATCCTCGAATACATCGGGGGTTCCTTCTGTCCTGTGTCGTCAATGGAGTCGCTCGAAATCCGTCTTGATACGCGTGATCCGGTGCGGGGCTGATCGGATACGGTCGCTTCGATGGTCGAGCAACTCCGGATCGGTTTCCTCGGCGCCGGCCTGATAGCGACCTACCACTCGAAGAGCCTGCGGCGCAGCGGTGCTTCCGTCATCCGCGCTGGTGTGTTCGACCCGGATCCGGAGCGCGCTGCGACCTTCGCCGCCGCGTCCGGCCACACCCCCATGACCAGCGAGGGCGAAGTCCTCGACGGATGTGATGCGGTCTATGTCTGCACCTGGACCAGCGAGCACTTTCGTCAGATAGACAAGGCCGCCGCCCGAGGTTTGGCCGTGTTCTGCGAAGAGCCCCTCGCTTTCGACCTCGCCAGTGCCCAAGAGATGGCCTCGCTGGTCGACAAGGCCGGTGTCGTCAACCAGGTCGGTCTCGTGCTGCGACGCTCACCCGCCTACCTGTGGGCCAAGCACCTGATCGACGAGCCGGATGGGGGAAAGGTGATGGGAGTCGTCTTCCGTGACGATCAGTTCATCCCGATCCAGGGCGAATACGGATCGACCTGGCGCGGCAACCGCGAGTTCGCGGGGTCCGGCACTCTTCTGGAGCACAGCATCCACGATGTCGACATGCTGCGGTTCCTCGTCGGGGAGATCGCCCAGCTCAGTGCGCACACGACCAACTTCCACGGGCACGACGGCATCGAGGACGTCGCCACAGCGACGATCCGCTTCGAGAACGGCGCCCTCGGCACGTTGGCCAGCATCTGGCACGACAACCTCGCCCGCCCCAGTCTTCGCCGCGTCGAGATCTTCTGCACGCGGCGGCACATCGTCATCGAAGGCGACGACTGGTACGGCCCGATCAGTTGGACCGACAGCGACGGCACGACGCACGAGTTGGCCCAGCACGAACTTTCCGATGCAGTGGCACCGATGCGCGACGGAATGGAGAACCCCGACGGCGAATTCGTCCGAGCGGTTCTGGCCGGCACCGCGGCGACGCCCGACTTCGACGACGCCGTCGAGGCCCACCGCATCGTCGACGCGATGTACCGATCGGCCGCAGCCGGTGGCGCCCCGGTGGAGGTTAGTCGTGTCTGACCACGTGGTGGTCGAGCTGACCGCGGACGAGACCTACCCGTTGCGCCTCGCCGTGTTGCGTGGGGACACGCCGTCCAAAGTGGTCTCGTTCGACCAGGATCTGTTGCCGGGCACGTTTCATCTCGGTGTGCGCGACGGTAGAGACGTGATCGCCGTGTCGACGTGGGCGCCACTCCCGCACCACGACCTGCCGGCGGTGCAACTGCGGGGAATGGCAACAGCCGCACATCTGCAAGGCCATGGCCTTGGGAGTCTTCTGCTCGAAGCCGGCTGCATGCGAGGCGCGACGATCGCAGAACTCGTCTGGGCCCGTGCTCGCGACACCGCGCTGGCGTTCTACCTCGGCCACGGATTCACCGTCGAAGGCGATGGCTTCATCGACGAACAAACACAGAAGCCACATCACCTCATCGTCCGTCGTCTGACCTAGCGGGATCGGAATTTTCCGCTCGGCGGATCGAAGCGCTCATCTCTGCAACGAATGAGCGCCACGGGCCAGATCCAGCAACTGCGGTCGACTGCCGCACACCTGCGATCCCTGTCGGAATTGATCGCCGGCAGCCCTGCCCTCACCGTCTACAGCCTTGCCGGGGTGGAGACCTGGATCGGTCCGACACCGCAGTTGTGCTACGACCAGTTGCTGACCATTCGCAGGCAGTTGCAGTGGAACCAACAATCCTTGACGGACACCGCTCGACACCTCGACAGGCAAGCGATCGCACTCGAGGAGCAATCGTCAATCGTGGGGTTGGCGTCGTAATGGATCTGCTCGCATTCGACCGCGCTCGTGTGGAGCAGCTTCGTATCTCGCTGACTACTGCACTCGATGACCTGCAACGCATCCGCAGCGACAACGGGGCTGCCGGTGACGCGATGCGAAGCATCCGCAATGCCTGCCGAACCCTCAATGACTCCTGCCTGCCCCGGGTGCAAGCGGTTCTCAGCTCGGATGCGATGACGTGGTATCGAGAGTCGACGGCCGGCGGAATCGATGCGGCACAATCTCGGTACTCGACGGCGCACGATCGCAGCTGGGAGACCGCCGTCGATCCGTTCCTCGGGCCCGAGTGGATACCACCTGGCTGTCGCACCTATGCGCAGGTGCTCACCGACATCCGATCCGGCGCGATGATCCCTATGTCCACCCCGATCGACGCCCACGGTCGAGCCGGAGCGCATTACACGTCGCTGACGTTTGCGCCGGACCTTCCTGTGCGCGTGGGCAGCGAGGACCTGACATCGAACCTCGCCAAGGTGCTCGACTTTCTGTCGGATGGTTCACCGATCGGGTGGCGCGAGCACGAGAAGTTGACGATCTACTACCTCTCGAGTGCTCGGGTCACATCCGCCGTGCATGTTCTGACTGCGTACGACAGAGACCTGGGTCCGGAAACGCAGCTCGACCGCACGACCGAAGCGACCGTCTCCGGATACATGGTCATCCGGGAAGAATCGGGCAAGGCCGAGTTGAACGTTGGGATCGGTCCCGGAGTTCAGGATCCCACGCAGAGCTTCGTAGCGATCTCTGCGTCCTCATCGGGCTACTCCGGCATGTTCTTTCCGGACGAGCCACCGGACTTCGAGCCGATTCCTCCGGGAGATCGTTACGTCAGCAAGGACAAGTGGACCTTCACCAGGTCCGCATCACCGATGGTGGATGGGTGGGGAACGTGGAAGCTGTGAAGCGAACATTGAAGGTCCTGGCGGTGCTGTGTCTGGCGCCGCTGGCGGGTGTCAGTTGCGGGCGTGCCGAGGAGGGTAAGGCACAGCCGCCCTACACCTATCCAGAGATCCGCAAGGTTTCGTTGACCGACCGAGGGCCGAGGTGCGCAAGCTTGTCGATCGGTCCCTCGGTTGCCTACGCCGGCTGCTTCACGACGGATAGCTTCCCTGAGTTCGTGTACGGAGCGCTGGATCAAACCCTGATCCTCCTGGCAATCGACAGCGATGTTGTACGGCTCATCGACCCCGGCTTCAAGATCGTCGCGACGTCGGCTCACTTCGTCGCGGTTCAGAGAAGTCACCAGATGGGCGAGAACGATCTGAGGTTCACACTCACGTCGCCGAAGGGGGTCAGCTGGTGCCGGTTGAACCGCCGTCTCTTCATGGATTGTCGAAACTTCGTGCAGACTGGCTGAATGCAGATCGACATCCTGCGATCGCTGCCTCGGCCGCTCGCTTACGTGTTGCCCGGTGGTGGCGCGTTGGCGGCCTATCAGGTGGGTGTGCTCGATGCGCTGACGGCCGCTGGGGTACAGCCCGACAGGCTGATCGGTGTGTCGGCGGGTGCCCTGAACGCAGCGCTGTTCGCCTGGTCCAGCGATACCGATGGCGTGCGCCGGATCGAGCGCATCTGGGCAAACGTGCGACGCCGGGACCTGCTGCGTGTTCATCCCGGACGGATGGCATTGGCACTTGCAGGCAAGCGTGCCTCGTTCCTCGACAATCGCCATGGAATTTCGTTTCTTCGCAAGCACCTCGGTGCTCGGCTGATCGAACACGCCCCGATCCCACTGACGATCATCACCACCGACCTTGCCACGGGGCGCCCGTTCATCCTCGAATCGGGAGACGTCGTGTTCGCGATCGTCGCCAGCTCGGCGTTCCCCGGGGTCTTTCCGCCGATCAACCTCGGCGGCCACACGCTGATCGACGGTGGAGTCGTCGCTGACGTGCCGCTCGACGTCGCCGCCGAGCTCGGCATAGCAAGTGTCATCGTCGTGCCTGTACCTCCCCTGGCACCAATGCCGGCGCCGCAACATCCCGTCGCCGTCGTGTTGCGCTCGTCGACCTGGGGCGTGGAAGCGCACGGACGAACGATCGTCGCCCGGCCGCCCGGGGGTCTGCGGGTCGTCGAGATCCCGACTCAGCCGTCGTCGATCACAACCTTTGCGGTCGGATCTGCGACTGAGACGATCGAAGAGGCCCGCCGCTTCACTGAGGCCTGGCTGCACTCCTGACCGGTCGATGGCCTTTGATGCGCAGCGATACTCTGTGTCGATGGCCGGACCGAAAGGCGACAAACGACTTCGCCGCGTAGCCCGCGCCGTCACGACCACGGACTGGGGCACAAAGGCCAAGCAGGTTGCAGCGTCGTTGAAAGCACAGCACGCCGCCGGTCGCGAAGGTGACGACTCACCGGCCGAGCCGGTGTGGCCTACTCCGAAAGAGCAGCTCGAGGCGTTGAAGAACCTGTTTCGCGGTGTCTCGCCGAACGAGGGCGAAGTCCCCGACGAACAGATCCTCGACGACGACGCCGCTCAAGTTGCCGATGCGCTTCGACGCGTCGATTGGATCCAGGTGAAGGCGGCCACCACCGAACGGACCAACGACGTCGCCCGCACGATGCGTTCCATGGCAGATCACGTGGAGTGGAACAAAGTCCAGCCGGTCGCCGCGCAGGTGTCCAGTGCCCTGATCGCGGCTGTCGCTGCTGGTCGAATTCCCATCGGCGGCCAACTCGGCTCGATCGTGGCGCGGGCGATCGCTGATCAGAACGGCCTCGGCAGGCGCATCGCCGCCAACATCGCGCAGGCGTCGACCAACACGCCGCCAGATTTTCGGGGCGTGATCGAGGCGACGGCCACGGAGTCGTAGTGGTTCGGTCCGAGAACGACCTTCGACTCCGCAACGGCCTGCGGCGGCAGCGCAACCAATGCCGCGGCGAGGCCGACCACGCCGATGCCGATCAGGGCCTCGACGAGCACGGTGCGCTTCAGCCCCGAGGGACCATCGTTGCGCAGCAACCACTGAGATACTCCGCCGATGGCGACCAGAATCGTGACGACCGCGACCTTCACCAGCAGTGTGCGTCCCCAGGATGTGTTGCTGATGTCATCGAGGCTGCCGGCGAGCTTCAATGTCTGGGCGACACCAGTGGCGACGATCACGGGAACGCCGATCATCGATGTGACGCTGAATCGGCGCACGATTCGCTCGGCGTGGGGATCGGTCAGCCATGCGCTCGAGCCGAACGCGAACATCAGCAACCCACCGACCCACAGCGATGCAGCCGCGAGGTGGAGCGCGTCGATGCCGATCCACAGTGGTGCTGGGTGCTGCGCGTTTGCGTGACCAACGGTCGAATACGTCAGCACCAGGGCGACTGCGAGGGTCAACGCTGCTCCACGCCAAACATCTGTGGCGCGCCGGGCGAACGTCAACAGCAACACCCCGAACGCGACCACGAGGATTGCTCTCACCAACAACACCGACGCCGTGTGCGAGCCGACGACCTTGCCCCACACCGACGGCTTGATCGCGTCGGAAGGTGAGCCGGCCACCACCCTCGCGCCGTACATCCCGAACGACCCCAGCGATCCGATCAACAAGAAGACCCACGCGAGCCACAAGAGCATGCGATTGGAGGACGAATCAGCGAATTGGATCGCGAGAAATCCCCCGCCGATCACCACGATCAGACCCACCAACGCCAGCAACCGCGCAGCCGTGTCGAGCCGCCCCACGGTCGAGTCGGCAGCGGCACCGCCGCTGACCTTGTCGATCAACGCGCCGATGTCGACCCCGGAGCTGACGCCCACCTGAAAGCTGAAAACGCCATCGACCACGTGACCGTCTGCAGACGGGACGCGCCAGACCACGACGTAGACCCCGTCGCCGATCGTCGGAACGGATGCCTGCACGACGGTGTCGTCGGTGATGCTCTGAGGCGTTCCCGTTGGGATCAGCGTCGCCGACTGGTCGTAGAGCTCGATGTCGGCAAGTCCGGCGTCGACTGCCTCGTTGAAATCGAGCTCGATGTTTGGCGGGCCGGTCTCCAACACAGCGTTCGCCGACGGCACACTGGCTTCGAGACCTGCGTGCGCCGAGGCCGCCTGCGCAGGAGCCAACACCGCGAGACCCAGTCCTGCGCTGATTGCAATTCGCTTCCAGGGCCTCAAGTGATGATCCCCGCAGGGGGGAGGGCATCGATCTCTGCTCGGCCGAGCAACCAAGCCACGCGATGGTGAGGTGACGCGGTCATCGCTTCGGGTGGCAGATCGGTCATTCCCATCGGTTTGCGGCTGGACCACAACATCGTGAGCCTGACGAGCTCGAGCCGGATGTAATCCTCGCCCCAATCCGACCAGGAATACCCGAGACCGAGGTCGGCGTGGTGAACCGAGACCTCCCGCCAGCGGATGAACGGCAGGTCGGCTATCGGTGCCTCGCCGGCGAACATGATCCCGCGGCGAGCCCACGCATCCGAGGGCACGGCTGCCCACGCGGCCTCGAGCTGTGCGGCGGTGGCCGTGACTTCCGCGACCAGCTCGGCAGCGGTCCGCCGCGCACCTGCCTCGATGTCGTTGGTACGTTGCTCGCGACCACCCGGATACATCTCTCCGACCTCACCACG
Organism: Ilumatobacteraceae bacterium; assembly: GCA_031370825.1. Classification (GTDB taxonomy): domain Bacteria; phylum Actinomycetota; class Acidimicrobiia; order Acidimicrobiales; family Ilumatobacteraceae; genus JAENVT01. Next base: position 33,212 of record JANMRB010000236.1, on the reverse strand, counting down.
GATCGCTGCATCGATCATTCGGCGATGACCGATGGCGTTGCCGGCGATGTGGGCGACGACGTGGCCCACCGTCCAACCCGGCAGCAACGACGCCTGCCTCACCTGCTCATCTGTCAGCCCTTGCAGGGCCGCGATCACCGTGCTGTGCGCTTTGGCCGCTCCAGCGAGGTCGCGGGCGAGATCGTTCATCGAGTTCTCACCGTATCCGGCGCGCGAACGTGGCAACCTTGCGGGCATGCAAATCGCAATGGTGGGTCTGGGGCGCATGGGCGCCAACATGGTTCGGAGGTTGCAACGTGCGGGCCACGACTGCGTCGCGTACGACCTCAACCCCGCTGCGGTTGAAGCGATCGAGGCCGACGGCGCACGAGGAGCCGGCACACCCCAGCAGGTTGTCGATTCGCTCACCCGTCCGCGCCACATCTGGTTGATGGTTCCAGCGGCCTACGTCGGTAACACCATCGACGCGTTTGTCCCGCTTCTCTCCCCCGGTGACACGCTGATCGATGGCGGCAACTCCTGGTACCGCGACGATGTCGACCGCGCCGCGCTTCTACGAGCAAGCGGGATCAACTACCTCGATGTCGGCACCAGCGGCGGCGTGTACGGCCTCGAACGTGGATACTGCCTGATGGTCGGTGGACCGAACGACGCGGTCGCAGAGATGGCGCCCGTCTTCGACGACCTGGCTCCGGGGCCTGGCGACATCGAGCGCACGCCCGGGTACACGGGCGAGCTCCGACCTGCTGAGAAGGGTTGGCTGCACTGCGGCCCGAACGGCGCAGGTCACTTCGTCAAGATGGTCCACAACGGGATCGAATACGGGCTGATGGCGGCGCTCGCCGAAGGGCTGAACATCTTGTCCGAAGCCAACATCGGCGCCGATGACCGACCGAAGGACGCCGAGACCGCTCCTCTCAGCCACCCCGAGTACTACCGCTACGACCTCGACCTCGGTGCCATCACCGAGCTGTGGAGACGCGGCAGTGTCGTGTCGAGCTGGCTGCTGGATCTCACTGCGGCGGCATTCGCTGCCGATCCAAAGCTCGACGGATACGCCGGCTTCGTCAGCGACAGTGGGGAAGGCCGCTGGACGGTGCACGCAGCGATCGATGAGGGTGTCTCAGCTCCGGTGCTCAGCGCGGCGCTCTACTCGAGGTTCGATTCCCGCGGTCGATCCGAGACCGCCAACAAGGTCTTGTCCGCCCTCCGAGCTCAGTTCGGCGGCCATGTGGAAGGAACGGGTCACGACAAATGAGTGTCGGTATGCAACCCCCCGCTGACGCACTGGTGCTGTTCGGAGCCACTGGCGACCTCGCCAAGCGAAAACTGTTCCCGGCCCTCTACCACCTCGAACGTCATGGCAACTTGAAGGTCCCAGTCGTCGGTGTCGCTCGCAGCGACTGGACAGATCAGGCCTTCTGCGACAACGCCCGCAACGCGATCTTGGCCACCATCCCCGACGCAGACCTGTCCGTCGTTGACTCGCTGATGGGACGGCTCGACCTCATTCAGGGCGATTACTCGGATCACAAGACTTGGGCCTCGCTGCGTCGCACGCTCGACAAGCACAAGAGCACTGTCGCCGTCTTCTACATGGCCATCCCACCCACCATGTTCCCCACTGTGGCGCAGTCGCTGGCATCAGTCGGTCTCAACGAACGCGGTCGCATCGTGGTCGAAAAGCCGTTCGGTCGCGACTTGGCCAGCGCAATCGAACTGAACGCCCTGCTGCACTCCGTCTTCCCCGAAGAGCGGATCTTCCGCATCGACCACTACCTCGGAAAAGAGAGCGTCGAAGACCTCCTCGTGTTCAGATTCTCCAACACGCTGCTGGAACCGGTGTGGAACCGCAACTACGTGCGCAGCGTGCAGATCACGATGAGTGAGACGATCGGTGTCGAGGGCCGCGGCAGCTTCTACGACAGCGTCGGCGCGATCCGTGACGTGATGCAGAACCATCTGCTGCAGGTCACGGCGTTAGCGGCGATGGAGCCACCCGTCGGGCCCGAGACGAGCTACCTGCAGGACGAGAAGGCCAAGGTGTTCGCCGCGATGAAGCCAGTCGACGCTGCACAACTGGTGCGCGGTCAATATGTGGGGTATCGCGACGAACCCGGGGTTGCGGCAGATTCCACCGTAGAGACCTTTGTCGCAGCACGCCTCGAGATCGATTCATGGCGATGGGCAGGCGTGCCGTGGTTCGTCCGCTGCGGCAAGGCGCTCAAGAGGGCCGCCACAGAGGTGGTAGTGGAGTTCCGCGAGCCGCCGAGCCTGCTGTTCGACGAAGCGGGCGGGCCCAAACCTGCGCGAAACCTCGTGCGTTTCCGTCTCGGTTCGAAGGACGGCGTCACCTTCACGGTCCAAGCCAAGACACCAGGACCCCACCTCGACAGTCAGAACGTCGACGTCGCTGTCGACTTCGCCGCGGCACTCGGTGAGCGTCGCGACGCGTATGAGCGACTGCTCCACGATGCGCTCGAGGGGTCGCCGCGGCGCTTCGCCCGCGAGGATGTCGTTGAGCTGACGTGGCGTGTCGTGCAGCCGGCGCTCGACAATCCCGGCCCGGTGCATCCCTACTTCCGTGGCGAGTGGGGCCCCGCCCAGGCAGACCGTATTCTCGGCGGCGACAGCTGGTACGAACCGTCCTGATCGCACGCTGAACACACGCCCTAAGCTCGATCGCATGACTGATACGCCTCTCACCGAGGATCCTCGTCCCGAGGGACTGGCCCGTGTCGGTTCGTTGTTGCTCGTCAACACCGGCGACGGCAAGGGCAAGAGCAGCGCCGCATTCGGCGTGATGCTGCGTTCGGTCGCGATGGGTTGGCCGGTTGTCGTTCTGCAGTTCGTGAAGAGCGGCGAGTGGAAGGTCGGCGAAGAGAAGATCGGCCGGCAACTCGGTGTGGAGTGGCATTCGCTCGGTGAAGGGTTCACTTGGGATTCGAACAATCTCGACCACGACAAAGAGGTCGCCCAGCGTGCCTGGGAGATGGCTGCCGATTACATCGCGGCCGGCAAGCACCGCCTCGTCATCCTCGACGAGCTGACGTACCTGTGCACATGGGGCTGGATCGACACAGCGGCCGTCGTTAACGTTCTACGCGATCGACCCGAGAACGTGAACGTCATCATCACCGGCCGCGATTGCCCCGCGGAGATCATCGAGAACGCCGACACGGTCACCGAGATGCGCAAGATCAAGCACGCTTACGATCAAGGCATTGCGGCCAAGAAGGGCATCGAGTACTGATCGACGCGGCGATCGTGTGATCAGGTCTTGACCCATTCGTGGATGCGGCGGATGCCTTCTTCCATGTCGGCGTCGGCCATAGCGAAGCTGAATCGGGCGTAGCCCGGAGTCCCGAACGCCTCGCCAGGCACGAAGGCGACCTTCGCCTCGCCGAGGATGTTGTCGGCAAGTTCCAGGGTGCTGTGGCTGATTGTGCCATTGGGGCCGAGTGGGCGCCCGAGCAGGCCAGAGAAGTTGGGGTAGCAGTAGAACGCTCCCTGCGGCAAGATCGCGCTGACATAGGGGATGTCGTTGAGCATGCCGTGCATCGTGACGGCCCGTCGGGCGAAGGCGTCGCGCATCATGGCAACTGCGGAGAGGTCGCCGCTGACTGCCTCGAGCGCGGCCACCTGCGCGACGTTGTCGACATTTGACGTGCTGTGCGATTGAAAGTTGATCGATGCCTTCATCACGTCGCTCGGCCCGATCATCCAACCGACGCGCCAGCCGGTCATCGCGTAGGTCTTGGCGACGCCGTTGACGATGATGCACTGTTCGGCCAGCTCCGGAACGACGGTTGGCATGCTGACGAACCTGTTGTCGCCGTACACGAGGTGCTCGTAGATCTCGTCGGTGAGGACCCAGACACCCTTGTCGACGGCCCATCGACCGATGGCTTCGACTTCTTCGGGCGTGTAGACGGCGCCACTGGGGTTGTCGGGGCTGACGAACAGAAAGGCCTTGGTTCGCGGGGTCAGTGCGGCGTCGAGCTGATCGACGGTCACCTTGAAACCGGTGGTCTCGTCGGTCTGAACGACGACTGGAACTCCGCCGGCGAGCGTGATCGATTCGGGATAGGTGGTCCAGTACGGAGCCGGACAGATCACTTCATCGCCGGGATCGCACAACGCAGCGAACGCGGTGAAGACCGCATGCTTGCCGCCATTCGTCACCAGCACCTGGCTGGCCTGGCACTGAAACCCGGAGTCGCGCATCGTCTTGACGGCGATGGCCTCGCGTAGCTCCGGAAGACCTGCCGCCGGCGTGTACTTGTGGTTCTTCACGTCATGGCAGGCGCGAGCTGCTGCCTCGACGATGTTGGCAGGCGTTGGAAAGTCGGGCTCGCCGGCGCCGAAGCCGATCACGTTCTCGCCCTTTGCCTTCAAGGCTTTGGCTTTGGCATCGACGGCCAGCGTGGCTGATTCGGCGATGGAGGCGAGACGTGCGGACGTGCGTTTCACTGGGAGGGCCTTCCCTGGGGTTGAGATCGCTGACTTGCGAGTTCGAGCCTAGTTGCCACCGAGTTACGGACCCCGGCGACATTTTCGCGCCCAGCCGGTTGGCCGCCCACCGCGGCGGGGCGAGACTGTGCGGGTGACGACTGTCCCGACGATGCTGGACATCCCCCGTTCCATGCTGCCCTCCGACGGCCGATTCGGTTGCGGCCCCTCCAAGATCCGGCCCGAGCAGGCGCTGGCGCTGGCGCGAGCCAACAGCATCCTGCTCGGCAGCTCGCACCGTCAGGCGCCCGTCAAGAACCTGGTCGGATCGGTGCGATCCGGCTTGACCGACCTGTTCTGCCTTCCGGACGGTTGGGAGATCGTCCTGGGCAACGGTGGTTCGACCGTCTTCTGGGATGTGGCCACCTTCGGCCTGATCGCCCGAACGAGCCAGCACTACGTGTTCGGCGAGTTCTCCTCGAAGTTCGCCGATGCCGCAGCAGCTGCACCGCATCTCCGCGACCCCGTTGTCATCAGCAGTGAGCCGGGAACGCACCCGCCGATCGAGGCCGATGTTGTAGGGGTCGACGTCGTCGCGCTCACGCACAACGAGACCTCTACGGGCGTGGCGATGGAACTTCGCCGGCCCGAGGGAGACGCGCTCGTCGTGGTCGATGCAACGTCTGGTGCTGGTGGACTGCCGTGGTCGCCTGACACAGTCGACGTGTACTACTTCGCGCCGCAGAAGTGCTTTGCCAGCGACGGTGGAATGTGGTTGGCCGCGTGCTCACCGGCAGCGATCGAGCGGATTCGTTCGATCACGGCTTCAGGGCGGTGGGTGCCGGCATCGCTCGATCTCGGCATCGCGCTGGACAACTCCGTCTTGAACCAGACGTACAACACTCCGGCGTTGGCCACGCTCGTGTTGCTCAACGAACAACTGCAGTGGATGCTCGATCACGGCGGTCTCGCGTGGTGTGTCGATCGATGCCGCACTTCGTCGACGCATCTGTACGACTGGGCTGAGGCCAGCACCTACGCGACTCCGTTCGTCTCCGACGCATCGCAGCGTTCCGCGGTCGTCGGCACGATCGATCTCGACGGGAGCGTTCGGGTAGACGACGTGTGTGCTGCGCTGCGGGCCAACGGCATCGTCGACACCGAGGGCTATCGCAAGCTCGGTCGCAACCAGTTACGGGTCGGTATGTTCCCCGCAGTCGAACCGGATGACGTGGCCCTGTTGACCGGTTGCATCGACTACGTCGTCGAGGCGCTGCACGGATGAACGTGGCCGAGGTCCTCTCCACGCATTTCGAGGGCGCCGCGCCACTGAACAGTCCGATCATGGTGATTGCGCTGCGCGGTTGGTTCGACATCGCTGAGGTCGCCACGACAGCGATCAACGAGTTGTTCGCCGACCGGATCGCGCCGATAGTCGCGGCGATCGACCCCGATCCGTTCTTCGACTTCACCCAAGAACGACCAATGGTGGAGCTCGACGAGGACGACCTCCGTCAGATTCGCTGGCCGGTCAACGAGTTCCGCTTCGCCCGCTTTCCCGGCGCGCCCCATGATCTTGTCGTACTGGCGGGTGTCGAACCCCACCTTCGCTACGCGACGTTCGCCGACAGCGTGCTCGAAGTCGCCAAGCTGTCGAAATGCGAGGTGGTGGTGACGGTCGGCGCAGTGGCCGACACCATTCCGCACACTCGGCCGCCGCTGGTCGTCGGCAGCACCACCAACTCCAACCTGCTGACCGCTCTCGGTCTGTCACCGCCGCGGTACCAGGGAATCACCGGTCTGGTCGGCGTGCTGCAGGAGCGGCTCGACCGTGCCGGCCTACCGGCGGTCTCGCTACGCGTCGGGGTACCGCACTACCTCGGCAACGCGCAACACCCGCAGTCGTCGATCGCGTTGCTGCAACATCTCCATCACGTGCTCGGTGTTCCGGTGCGCACCGCTCGGCTGGCGGCCGAGGCGGCGCGGCGCAGAGTGCTGCACGACGAAGCCGTGGCGGACGACGAGCAGGCAACCGCGTACGTCGCCATGCTCGAGCGCGAATACGACCAACGCTCCGAAGAAGCGATTCCGTCCGGCGACGACCTGGCGGCCGACTTCGAACGATTCCTGCGCGATCACCGCGACGACGAGGGCTAAAGCAGCGGCACCGACGCGCCGACATAGCTACGTCATGTTGTTCAAACAGAGCCCACTCGTCCGACAATGGACCGAACTGAACATGCCCTTCGCGTCCAACTCCAACCGAGGCCCCAAAGGAGGGCCGCGGTGGATCATCGACTTGCAGGGACCACTCGTCGTCTCCGCTGTCCACGCCGTCGACCACGAGCGCGACGGCCGCTGGAAGAACACCGATGCCGGCACCGGCGGTCTGGCAATGGCTCTCAGTCAGATCGTCGGTTGCTCGAAAGTTGCGGTGACACGCAGTGTGCCGATGATGGGTGATGCCAACTGGGACGAGTACCACCCGTTGAAGGCGCAGCTCGAAAAGCTCGGACACGTCGACGAACAGTGCGTATGCATCGATCTGCACGGCATGAAGGACGGTCACGGCGCCGATGTGATCATCGGCTGTGGCATCAACTCGCCATCGTCACGCGCCCTCGCTCGACGTGTTGCCACGCACCTCGAAGCCGCACGGGTCACGACCGACCCTGATGGCGGCCGACGTGGCTTCGGAGCAACGAAGCTGGGCACGATGACATCCTGGGCGCAGCGCCAGGGAGCTACTGCCATCCAGATCGAGATCTCGCGTTCGCATCGCGCCGCGCAGAGCCCCGACAAGTTCAAGGAGCGATTGATCACCGGCCTCGTCGCCGCGCTGCGCGACGAGCAGAGGCGAATGGACTGCACGGCTGCCGACGCAGCATCGTTGGTTGCCTGAAACCTACGGCACCAAGCTCTGACGAAGCTGGCGCTTCAAGAACTTCCCCGCAGGGTTGCGCGGCAACGGCTCGTCGATGATCCAAATCCGCGACGGGATCATGAACGCGGCGATCTTCGTCGACAAGAAACCTCGCAACTCCTCCGCAGTCAACGTTGCGCCGTCGACGAGGTGGATCGCCACGGCGACCTCTTCGCCGAGCCGTTCGTCGGGCACACCGAACACAGCGGCTTCGTGGATTGCCGGGTGCTCGTAGATCGCCGCCTCGACCTCCGCGCAATAGACGTTCTCACCACCACGCAGGATCATGTCCTTCAGGCGATCCTCGACGTAGTAGAAGCCGTCTTCGTCGACCCGGCCGATGTCACCGCTGCGCAGCCATCCGTCGACGATCGTCTCAGCGGTGGCCTCCGGCTTGTTCCAGTAACCGCGGATCAACATCGGTCCGTTGAACCAGATCTCGCCACGTTCACCGGTCGGCACCTCGCGACCATCGGCATCGCGCACCTCCATCCGCATGATCGGCATCACCCGGCCGGTCGATGACGGATGGGTGAGGTAATCGACACCGGTGTTGTTGGGTCCATACGCGTTGGTCTCGGTCATGCCGTAACCCAGCGTCGGCCCGCCACTCTTCACACTGCCCGCGACGCGCTCCACAAGCGCAGGCGGGGCCGGCGCGCCACCGCCGCCAACGCCGCGCAGGCTGGAGGTGTCGAAGTCCCCGAATCGCGGTGAGCTCACCAAGTCCCAGCTCTGCGTCGGAACACCGACGAAGTTGGTGACCCGCTCACGTTCGATCAACTCCAGTGCCTTCTCCGCGTTCCAGCGGTACATGACCACCAGCTTCGATTTCGACGCGACGCAGCTGAGCAGCACCGGCACGCATCCCGTGACGTGGAACAGGGGCACGATCAAGATGAACACCAGCGGGGTCGCCGGCGGCTGACCATCCGCCGCTGCCGCAGCCTCGGCGCGAATCACGTCGACGGCCGCACGGCTGCCGAATGCCATCACGGACGACACGATTGCGCCGTTGGTCGAAACAGCGCCCTTCGGCCGGCCAGTGGTGCCGGACGTGTAGAGGATGGTCGCATCGTCGTCCCAACCAACGTCGACGACAAGCATCGATCGGCCGGGTGTGACGACGTCGTCCCACTGGTCGACGTCGTCGGCGGACGGGACCTTCGCGCGCACCTCGAGCATCCTCACGCCCAGTCGACGACATGGGTCGATCGCTCGCCGAATTCGCTCGTCGTCGGCGATCAGCAGCGACGCGCCGCTGTCCGCCAGTGCGTAATCGATCTCTTCCTCGACCCACAGCGCGTTGAGCGATACCGAGACTCCGCCGATGGAGATGATCGCCAACATGGACATCACCCACTCGGGATAGTTGCGCATCCCGATGGCAACACGATCACCCTTGGCGATGCCGTAGCGATTGACGAGCGCGTCGCCCAGGGCGTCGATCCGGGCAAAGACCGCATCGAAGGACCACCGCTCGTCCTCGTAGACCAAGAAGATGTCGTCGCCGCCCGACCGGGCGATGTCGAACAGGCTGCGCAGGTTCGGCGGAGCGTTCTTGAACCGGCGTTTGCCGCGCTCGTCCTCGACGATCTCGAATGGCGAACCGGGCGCGCAGACCCGCGCGCATGCCTCTTCCCAACTCAGTGCCATGGTTGGCTCGATTAGCCGCCGCTGACGTCGGCGAGCTTCTGGCGGCCGGCACCGAGGAACGGCATCATCGCCCGCAGACGCGCACCGACCTCTTCGATCTGATGCACGCGGCCTTCCTCGCGCAAGGCGTTGAAGTTCTGACGGCCGGACTCGCTCTCGGCGACCCATTCCTTGGCGAACTTGCCGGACTGGATCTCTTTGAGGATCTTCTTCATCTCGAGCTTCGTCTTTGCGTTGACCACGCGTGGTCCCCGCGTCACGTCCCCGTACTCGGCGGTGTCACTGATGGAGTAGCGCATGCCGGCGATGCCTTCTTCGTACATCAGGTCGACGATCAGCTTCACCTCGTGCAGGCACTCGAAATAGGCCATCTCCGGCTGATACCCGGCGTCGACCAGCGTCTCGAACCCGGCTTGGACCAGCGACGTCAGGCCACCGCACAACACGACCTGCTCACCGAACAGATCGGTTTCGGTCTCCTCGCTGAACGTGGTCTCGATCACACCAGCGCGGGCGCCGCCGATGGCCTCGGCGTAGCTCAGCGCCAACGCGTGTGCTTCGCCCGTGGCGTCCTGGTGCACCGCGATCAAGCACGGCACACCTCCTCCCTCGGTGTAGGTGCGACGTACCAGGTGGCCAGGTCCCTTCGGCGCGATCATGATCACGTCGACGGTCTTCGGCGGGCGAATGCGCTTGAAACGAATGTTGAAACCGTGGGCGAAGGCCAGCGCCTTGCCCTTGCGCATGTGCGGCTTGATGAACTCTTCGTAGGTGGCCTTCTGCTCGGTGTCGGGCATCGTCAGCATGATGACGTTGGCCCACTTGGCGGCGCCGGCGATGTCCATGACCGTCAACCCCGCCGCCTCAGCCTTGGCGGCCGACTTGGAGCCCTCACGTAGGCCGACGACTACGGGAACGCCGGATTCCTTCAGGTTGAGCGCGTGCGCGTGGCCCTGCGAGCCGTACCCGATGATGGCCACCTTGCGACCCCGAATGATCGACGGATCGGCGTCCGCCTCGTAGTACATCTTCGCGGCCATCTCAGCCAGCCTTTCCGTAGTCGCTTTTCTTGGTGGTGGAGCTCGCAGCGCGCAGCCGGGACCCGCGGTCGAGCTTGGGCAGCGCCACCCTGCCGGTGCGCTGGAGCTCAACGATGCCATATCCGCTGAGCAGTTCTTCAAAATCGTCCAGCTTGTCGGGATGCCCGTCGAGGCTGATCGTGATGGCCTCGACGCCGACAGCAAGGATCTTGCCTTCGAAGATCGTTGCCAACTCGACGATCTGACCGCGGTTCTCCGGGCTGACCCGAATGGTGGCGAGCAGCAGTTCACGCTCGACGGAGCGACGCGGGTCGAGCTCGCTGATCTTGACGACCTCGATGAGCTTGAACAGTTGCTTGGTGATCTGCTCGAGAGGCGCCGAATCGACATCGACGACGATCGTGATGCGACTGAAACCCTCGTCCTCGGCAGGCGCGACCGCCAGGGAGAAGATGTTGTAGTCGCGACGGGCGAAGAGGCCGGCAACACGCGCCAGCACGCCGGGTCGGTTCTGCACGAGCACGGACAGGATGTGGTGGTTCATGTCGGTGGTCACTTGAGTGCGCTCTTTCTCGGCATCTGCGAATCGGGCAGGATCAGGTCGTCGTTCCCCATGCCAGCGGGGACCATCGGGAAGACCTTCTCGCGCGCGTCCACCCGGAAGTCGACGACGACCGGGCGGTCGTCGATCGAGTTGGCCTTGTCGATCGCCGGTTGCACCTCTTCCGGCGAGTCCACTCGGATTCCGACGCAGCCCATAGCCTCGGCCCATTTGACGAAGTCGGGTAGCTCGGGCGACAGGTAGACCTCGCTGTAGCGCTCGTCGTAGAACATCTCCTGCCACTGGCGAACCATGCCGAGGTAGCTGTTGTTCAAGATGCCGACCTTGATCGGGATTCGCTCGACACTGGCGGTGACCAGTTCTTGAGCGGTCATCTGGAAGCACCCGTCACCGTCGATTGCCCAAACTGTGCGATCGGGACGGCCGACCTTGGCACCAATCGCCGCCGGCACGCAGAAGCCCATCGTGCCGAGGCCACCGGAGTTGACCCACGTATACGGTTCGTTGAACCTCCAGTACTGCGATGACCACATCTGGTGCTGACCGACACCGGCGACCAGGATGGTGCCCTCGGGCGCACTGTCGCGCAGCTGTTCGAGACAGAACTGCGGCTTCAACGCCTCGCCCGGTTCGCTGGGTTCGTAGGCCAGTGGGAACTGCTCGCGCCAACCGCTGATGCGGCTCTTCCACGCGCCGATGTCGGCCTGCGTCGTGCCGCCTTCACGAAGATCACGAATCGCCTTGACCAGCTCCTCGATCACCAGGCGGCAATCACCTACGATCGGCACGTCCGGCCGTCGCACCTTGCCCTGCTCGGCCGGGTCGATGTCGACGTGGATGACCTTCGCATCGGGGGCAAACGTCGACACCTTGCCGGTGATGCGGTCGTCGAAGCGGGCACCCAGCGTGATCAGCAGATCGCTGCGTTGCAATGCGGTGATAGCCGTCGCATTGCCGTGCATGCCGGGCATCCCTAGGCACAACGGGTGATCGTCCGGAAACGCGCCGCGGGCCATCAACGTCGTGACGACGTGAATGTCGGTCATCTCCGCGAGCTCGCGCAGCGCCTCGGCGGCGCGAGCCTTGAGGATGCCGCCACCCACGTACAGGATCGGGCGCTCGGCCGCCAGGATCAACTTCGCCGCCTCTTTGATCATCCGCGGATGACCCTTCATGTTGGGGCGGTAACCCGGCAGGCTGTCGATGACTTCTGCGTCGGTCGGCCAGTACCACTCCATCGAGTTCTGCAGCACGTCTTTGGGCACGTCGATCAGCGTCGGACCGGGGCGGCCGGTGGTGGCGACGCGGAACGCTTGCCGCACGGCCATCGGCAGGTTCTGTGCCGACATGACCAGTTCGTTGTGCTTGGTCACGCTGCGCGTGATGCCGACGGTGTCGCATTCCTGAAACGCGTCGGTACCGATCGCCGTCGTCGGAACCTGGCCGGTGATGCACACCATCGGGATCGAATCCATGTATGCATCACAGAGCGGAGTGACCATGTTGGTGGCCGCTGGGCCGCTGGTGACCATGGCTACACCGGGCCGACCGGTGACGTGGGCATAGCCCTCCGCCATGTGGCCGGCGCCTTGCTCGTGGCGCACGAGGATGTGGCGGATCGACGAGTCGAGCAGCGGATCGTACGCGGGCAGGATGCAGCCACCCGGAAGGCCGAACATCACCTCGACGCCCTCCATCTCGAGGGACTTGATCAGAGCTTGCGCCCCGGTGATCTTCATGTTGTCGTCTCCTTGCTCAGAACTGGTCCGAAAAATCAAACGGCCCCCCGGATGGGAGGCCAAGATGCACGCATATGTGGGCGTGCATCTACATGAGTACTACGACAATCGAGATGATTTCGGCACGCATTGATCGTAGTGTGCCACGCTCGGTCGCCAACGCGCAACCTTGGTACGCGACATTCCCATGGTGACATCGAGACCAAAGATCACAGACGACCAACGTCGGGCACGCCTCGCACACCGACATCGTCTGCTGCCGAATCGACGGACCGACGACGTGGCCGCGATCGCGGACTCCGTGGTGGCGTTGCACTCCACCGACCCGTCGACCGTGTACCTCTCAGCGTTGGCGCGCATGAAACATCCGTCTCCCGAGGCGGTCTCGCGTGCGCTGTACGACGATCGCACGGTGGTGCGACATCATGCGATGCGCCGCACCCTCTGGGTGATGACCCCCGAAATGGCGCGCTTGGCGCACGCCGCGTGCACCATGGCGCTCGCCAAGACGCAGTGGAAGCGGTTGGCGAAGATGCTCGAAGACAGTGGCATCGCCAGCGATGGCGCGGCGTGGGCCGAAACAGCAAGCGCAGACATGCTCGCCGCTCTGACATCGATGGGCTCGGCAACAGCACGACAGCTCGGCAAGGCGGTGCCCGCCCTGACGGAGAAGATTCAATTTTCCGTTGGCGGTTCCGTCAACTCTCAGGGCGCTCACACCCGGCTGCTGTTGAACCTCGGTTTCGACGGCGCCATCGTGCGCGGCCGGCCGAACGGCTCGTGGAACACCTCCGAGTACGCATGGTCGGTCGCGGATCAATGGTTGCCCGGAGGCATCGATGGTGGCGATGTCGACACGGCTGCAGCCGAGCTGGCCCGCCACTACCTCGACCGCTTCGGTCCGGCGACGACCGCCGACCTGCAGTGGTGGGCCGGCTGGACCGGGGGGCTCGCCAAGCGGTCGCTTGCCACGATCGGTGCGGTCGAGGTCGACCTCGAGAACGGGGTCGCATGGGTTCTTGCCAATGACGTGCCCGATGATGGGACGGCTCGGGGCGAGCCGCGTGCACCATGGATCGCGTTCCTGCCGGCACTCGACTCCACGACGATGGGCTGGAAAGAGCGGTCGTGGTACCTCGATGATCTCGGCAAGTTCGGCGGGTCGATCTTCGATGTCAACGGCAACGCCGGCCCGACGGTCTGGGTCGACGGGCATGTCGTCGGGGGCTGGGCCCAACGCAGATCCGGTGAGATCGCGTACAACTTGCTCGCCGAGGCCTCTCCGAAGAACATCAAAGCAATTGCCGCGCACGCCGAACAGCTCCGCGAGCTGATCGGTGACGTGCGTGTAAGCGTTCGCTTTCCCGCGCCGATGCAGAAGGGGCTGCTCGCCTGATCGCGGTCAGTCCGGCGCGTCGGCGGCCGACGGTGTCATGTCGTAGGTGATCCAGGTCGTGCGGGTCGCGAGCTTGTCGTACACCGCGCGAGCTCGGTAGTTGTCGTCTGCAGTCGTCCATCGCACCAGTGCCCAATCGCGCTCGAGCGCGATCCGGTTGATCTCAGCGAACAGTGCGTCGACCGCACCACTTCCTCGCAGATCGGGATTCACGAACAGATCGTCGAGGTACCCGGCAATGACTCCGCGAAGAGGTCGCACCCACTCGCGCAGATGTGCAAGCCCCTGTGGTTCGCCGGTCTCGTGTCCCTCCTCGTCGACCGGAACCGCGACCAGCGCTTCGACACTGTGATCCTCGTGTATCCAGCCCCATATTTGTTCCTGGTGCTCGTCGCTGGTCGGCCAGTGGTAGAAGTCGGCGTAGCCCCGAAACAACCGGCTCCAGGGTTCGAACTCGGCGGCCGCAACCGGTCGCACTTTCCAATTCAACTCGGCCACCATGACTCCCTCGACGATCGCCGGACGCGGTGAAACTACCGCCGCCAGAGCCATCGTCGGGCTGATATACGCTCCAAGCCGTCCCCCAGGAAAGGAAACGAGTATGGCCAAGCGAGACAGCTACAAGCCGGGCACACCGTCGTGGGTCGACCTTTCGACCAGTGATCAAGTGGCCGCGAAGTCGTTCTACGGAGACCTGTTCGGGTGGTCGTTCGACGATCTCCCCATGGGTGACGACGTCTACTATTCCATGGCCACGGTCAAAGGCGACAACGTCGCCGCCATCGCCCCGCAACAGCCGGAGCAGGCCGCCGCCGGTGTGCCGCCGCACTGGCAGATGTACGTCACTGTCGCCGACGTCGATGCAACTTCGGCGTTGGTCGAAGGCGCTGGCGGCTCGGTGCACGTGCCGCCGTTCGACGTGATGGACGCAGGCCGGATGGCAGTGATCACGGATCCCGCCGGAGCATTCCTGATGCTGTGGACGCCTTCGACCAACGTAGGCGCGGGAAGGGTCAACGAGCCCGGCGCTTTCACCTGGTCGGAGCTCGTCGCCCCGCCCAACGACCGCACGGGCAATTTCTACGAAACCGTCTTGGGCTTGAAGATGATCTCGGCTCCGATGGACGACGGCTCCAAGTACGACGGCTTCACCCTCGATGGCACACCCGAAACGATGATCGCCGGGACGATTCCACCGCCGATGCCGGGAGTCCCCCCTCACTGGAGCATCTACTTCGGTGCAGAAGACGTCGACGCCACCGCTGCCAAGATCGCAGAACTCGGCGGAAAGGTGATCGTCGAGCCGTTCGACATCCCCGTTGGACGAATGGCCGTGGCGGCCGATCCGCAAGGGGCGATGTTCAACCTCTTCAAGATGGCTCCCGCGACCGACTGACGTCTGTTCACATGGTGTCGTCCGACGCGGAACGCTTCCGGGTCCTGGATGTCGCGTTCCGCTCCGGCGATGTGGATGCGCTCCGACGCGAGCTGGGCTCACCGGATGGGTTTCCCAACGTGCTCGCTCATCGCGCGATCGGGCCGTGCCTGACCTACGCGATCTATCACAGCCCCATCGAGATGATTGCTGCACTGCTTGACGCCGGCGCCGACCCCAACGCTCCCGCAGACGACGGCTTTCCGTCGCTCATCGCGGCGTTGACCTGCGCAATCCCGGCTCCCCGCGCAACTGTTCGCAGCAACATGCACCAGCTGGTCGAGCTGCTGCTCGACCACGGCGCAGATGTCGGTCAGCGGGGCATCAACGACTACACCCCGCTTCATCTCGCCGCTGCACAGGGAGATCTCGACGTCGTGAGGACCCTGCTCGCCCACGGTGCCGACGCCGATGCGATCACCCGCATCGACGACTACGAAACCCCGCTCGAGGTCGCGGCCGCCGGTGGTCATCACGAGGTGGTCGAGATGCTACGTCCGCATACTTCTCGTGTGGATTGGGAGCTGGCGTCGCGGACCGGCGATGTCGTCACGCTTCGGCGGATGCTCCGTTCCGGCCATAATGTCGACGCCATCGATGGTCACGGCCTCACTGCGCTGATGCGCGCGTCGCACGAGAGACGCACGGACGCGGTGACGTTGCTGATTGCCCAAGGAGCCGCACTCGACCATGCTTCGAAGTACGGGCTCAACGCGCTGATGCTTGCGGTGATCGGAGGCCACTCGCACGTCGCCCGTGCCCTGGCGGCCGCAGGGGCCGACAACACGGTTCGCGCGACGGGTGCCCCCGGCTTGGAGGGCAAGACCGCGGCCGACCTCGCGGAGGAGCGAGGCGACAAGCGTCTCGCGATTTTCATCCGAACGCGGACGCGTCCAACATCTTGAGCAAGCAGTCGACGTGCAACTCAGGCTCGGCGCGAGAGCCCGTACATCGCCAGTGATCGTTCCTCGACGTCGGCCTCGGTCGATCCGTCGTCGTAGGCGGGCGACGTCAGAGGCGCGGTCTGCTCGACGTCGATGATGACGATCGCCTGGATACGGCGCTGGTCGAGTCCGCTCCGCTGCCGGTAGAAGCGAAGACCGGCTTCGAAAGAAGGCCCGTCACGGTGAACCGTTGCTGGGCCTTTGAAGCGGTAGCCCCTGCGTTTGATGGGGTCGACGATGTTGATCTCGACGATTGCATTGCCCGCCTCGATGTTGGCAACCGTCTGGTTCGAGTGGATGTGGGCGAACACGAGGTGACTGTCATCCCAAACGGCTGTCGTTCCCTTTGGTGAGAGGTTGGGCGTTCCGTCGGGACTCACCGAGGCGACGTAGCCGAGGCGCTGTTCGTCGATCACGCGCCGCATGTCCGGGTCGAGCACCCCAGCATTCTCCTCCGAGCGTCAAACCCGTGCAACACGAGCTGCTCAGGTGTCGGTGAAGGGGACAAGCGCACAGGTGGTCTCGACTCAGCCCTTGAAGGTTGCGGCCCCGTATAGGGGGGGGGCGATCTCAGTTTTCAAGCGCAGTGGACCGAGTGCAACCCAGCGCATAACTGCCAGTGATCGGCGTGGGTTCGGCACTTCGCGCGAAGGCCCGGCGGACGAACTGGGCAGCCCCAGAACCGTACGTTGCGTTCTGGGCGTTCCCAGTTGGACGAAGGTGACTCGCTGACGACCGATCGCGCCAGAACCGCCCTTAGGCGTGCTGGACAGCCTGCTCTTCGATAAGGCACGAGGTTCGTCGCCTGGGGCTTGGGTCGCGATCGTCATGGTCACGGGTGCGTGCCTGGTCTAATGGGCAGCAGACACGCCGGCACTTGACAGTGCGGTGATGAAGTGGGTGGATTCGGTTGTCCATCCGAACAGCGCCTCGATCACTGTGAGGCTCGCTTGGTGGTTTGTTCTCGGCTCGTCGCTGCCGACGGCTTCCGCACAGCAATCCGTCAGCAGGAAGCATTGGTAGTCGCGGTAGAAGGCGTCTCGCAGTGTTGATTCCACGCACACACTGGTTGTGCACCCGGTGAAGATCAGGGAGGTGATGTCGCGTTGGCGAAGCAGCTCATCGAGGTCGGTCTCGAAGAAGCCGCTGTAGCGATGCTTGGGGACGACGAGGTCCGTCGGGTGCGCTGCGAGCTCGTCGATGATTTTGGTGTTCCATGTTCCGCTCACGAGGACACGGCTATGAGTTCCGTCGGGTGCGTCAACGTCCTGGCCGACGCCCATCAACATGTGACGAAGGCGGTTCGGTGCGGTCGCGGGTCCCATGTTCGACAGGTTCTCGTCGAATCCGATCTCGAACGTCGACGACGTCGTCGGCGACGACCAGGGCACCCCGTAACAGCAAGGAACCAGGCGGCGCCCGGCGCCGTCGAGCGATGTCGACTGATGCGGCCAGCTACCGTAGCCATGGCGCTGACTGCGAGTTGGCTGCCTACGCCACCTTCAGATACAGCACGGAGCCCTTCACCATGGTCGTGTTGGGTGCGGGGGTCTGCTCCACAACTGTGCCGATGTTGGCCGACGGATTGTTGGCCGGCTGTTCGATGATGGTCCAGCCGTTGGTTTGTGCGTCTGAACGGGCCTTGGAGATGGGGCCGTTGACGTAGTTGGGCGCCGGCGTGGGGTGCAGTGCAGCCAATGTTGCGTTCGCTGCATCCAACTGGCCTTGCACGGTCTTGAGGGATGCCTGAGTTTGGGCCAACGTGGCGTTGGTCGTGTCGAGTTGACCCGTCACGGTCTTGAGGTCAGCTTGCAAACTTGTGACTTGGGCCTTGCTGGCAACGAGATCAGCCTGCAATCCGGTGGTCGCTCCGCCGGCACTGCCGACTTGGGCCGCGAGAGCATCTCGTTCGGCTTGGGTCTGGGTCAAGGTTGTCTGCAACGCAGTGAGATCCTCTGCCGCTTTCGTCTGCGCGGCAGTGAGCAGAGCGACCTGGTTCTGTAACTCCTCCACCGTCGGGGTGGAGCCGACAGTCGAGTCGAGCGGCTGAGTGCTCGTCGAGAGCGACGTCGTCTGATCGTCACGGTTGTTGCCGATGATGAAGCCGATGAGACCGCCGAGCAGAAGCGCGAGAAGGGCTATGAAGTACGGCCAAGCGGGCCTGTCGTCGACATAGGCACGGCGGGAGTCGACCACGGTGGGGGGTGTAACGGCTTGATATGCAACGGCTGGCACCACCTGCGTCGGCTGGTAGGGGGCGGCTGGTTCGAGGGGCGTGGTCGCCGGCACGATGTGGACGGGCTCCTCCACCACCGGCTCGAGAACTGGTTTCTGCGGCATCCTGGCCTCCTGCATTCGTGACGGGAGCAACTCCCGACTGTTGTGGAGTACCCGTCGTGGAGCACATGCAAACGAAAGAACGCTGCACGCAGGGCCTCGTCGTGGCTTTTGACCTGCAAAGAAGCGCTAGAGCGCTCCACATTTCTAGCCTGGTCAGCCATGGCCACTCCCCCATCTCCAACAGTCGCTCTACCAGAGGGACGCCTCGGCGTGCTGACAGTCGGGCTCGGTGCCGTTGCGTCGACCTTGATCGCAGGGGTCGAACTGGTCAGGAGAGGAATGAGTAAACCGGTCGGCTCGCTAACCCAGATGGGCACGATCCGGCTGGGCAAGCGCACCGAGAGTCGTCGACCACTGATCAGCGAGTTCCTTCCGCTGGCCAGCCTCGACGACATCGTCTTCGGGGCTTGGGATCCATTCCCCGATGATGCCTACGTCGCGGCAACGCGTGCCGGCGTCCTCGAAGGCGGCAAGCACATCGAGGCGGTCAGCGACGCGCTGCGCGAGGTCCGGCCGATGCCCGCTGCGTTCGATCGCGAGTACGTGAAGCGGATCGACGCCGACAACACGATGCACACGATCAACAAGCGCAGCATGCTCAATGCGATCCGCGAGGACATCAACAGGTTCCGCGAGGAGAAGCAGGTCGAACGCGTCGTCATGATCTGGTGCGCGAGCACCGAGATCTTCATCGAACCCGGGCCTGCGCACATGAACCTCGAGGCCTTCGAGGCTGCGATCGACGCCAACGACCCGACGATCGCCCCGTCGATGCTGTACGCCTATGCCGCCATCCTCGAGGGTGTTCCGTTCGCCAACGGAGCGCCGAACCTGACGGTCGACATCCCCGCGTTGCGTGAACTCGCCATGGAGCGCAAGATCCCCATCAGTGGCAAGGACTTCAAGACCGGTCAGACGATGATCAAGACGGTCATCGGCCCCATGCTGAAGGCGCGCATGCTGGGGCTGTCCGGGTGGTATTCGACGAACATCCTCGGCAATCGCGACGGCGAAGTGCTGGACGACCCCGACAACTTCAAGACCAAGGAGGAATCGAAGCTCGGCGTGCTCGAGCACATCCTCGACCCCGAGGTCTTCCCCGCGCTGTACGGCAACGTCTACCACAAGGTGCGGATCAACTACTACCCGCCACGAGGCGACAACAAAGAGGGCTGGGACAACATCGACATCTTCGGTTGGCTCGGCTACCCGATGCAATTGAAGATCGATTTCCTGTGCCGCGACTCCATCCTTGCTGCGCCTCTCGCACTCGATCTGGTGCTGTTCAGCGACCTCGCCCAGCGTGCGGGCCTGTTCGGCATCCAGGAATGGCTGAGCTTCTACTACAAAGCACCGATGGTCGCCCCCGGGCTCTACGCCGAGCACGATCTCTTCATCCAGCTTACCAAGCTCAAGAACACGCTGCGCTGGATGATGGGCGAGGAGCAGATCACGCACCTCGGCCGGGAATACTACGAGGACGCGGACGCCTAGTCCGGCGCGAGCGACAGCACGACGCGGGCTCCGCCGAGTGGGCTCGATTCGATCGTCACCGTGCCACCGTGGGCGACCGCGACCTGTCGGGCAATTGCCAGACCGAGCCCGGAGCCGTCGCCACCACCTCGTTCGAAACGCTGCAACACGCGCTCGCGGTCGACTGACGCGACGCCGGGGCCGTTGTCGTCGACCGTGACGGTCGAGCCGTGCACAGAGACGACGACGCGCTGGGTGCCACCGCCCGGCGGAACGCCATGGATCAACGCGTTGCGAACGATGTTGGCGACAGCCAACCTGACGCCGTCTCGCCAGGCGATCATCGTCGTAGAGGACGTGGGAGAAGCTGGGGTCGACTCGATGTCGATCACGGCCGCAGGAGCGCGACGCCGCTCGTCGGCCACAGCCGCATCGGCGACGTCGGCGAGATCGATCTGATCGAACCACGACTGGTCGGCGAACTCGGCATCGGCGAGAGCGCGCACTGCCGACAATGACGTCGCCATCCGTTGCAGCTGCTCGTGCGCCAAACCGAGCACCTCGACGCGGTCAGATTCGGCAATGAGATCGCTGCGGGCGATGTCGAGATTGATCAGCGCGCTCTGCAACGGAGTGCGCAGCTCGTGAGTTGCCGATGCAGCGAAGGCGCGGGCGGAGTCGAGGGCGGCGCCGCGACGATGTGTCTCGTCGGCGAGACGGACCAAGTTCTCGTTCAGAGTCGCCGCAACATCGTCGACCTCCGTCGATCCGTACGAGCTGCCGACCCGCCACGTGCTCGGTTCGGCATCCTCGATTCGTCCCGTGTCGTGGCGCAACGCAGTCAGCGGACGCGTCGCAACCTTTCCAAGGAGGTAGCCGACCAGCCCCGCTGTCACCGACGTCAGGGCCATCACGAAGATCACTCGGCGCCTCAGTTGCTTCGCCCGCGCATCAACGTCGCCAAGTGGAGCCACCAACTGCACCACAGCTTTGTCGCCTGGTTTCGGGACATCGAAGACCTCGACTGCGTAGAGCCGCCACCGATCGCCGCTGGCGCTCGCCGTTGACCAACCCGGCACGATGCTGTCGGGCAGCGGTTCATCGGGCAGCAGTCCCAAGGAGATCGTCTGGTCGCCGATCACGACACGGGCGCCTTCCAACGTCGTGCGCAGCTCGGATTGAGCGAGCCTCTCTGCGACAGCGGCGAGAATTGGTGCGGTCTCGGCGCGCTCCTGCAGCTGGTTGTCGACCCGGTCCTGCAAGACGCCCGCGAAGTAGCCGCGGAAGAGCGAGCCCACGGCGAGAAGGGTCACCGATGCCGCGACGAACGATGCCAGCCCGGTTCGGGTCGCCAGTCGCATCTACCCAACCCTCAAGACGAAGCCGACACCGCGCACCGTTTCGATCAGGTGCTCTGCACCGGCGGCATCGAGCTTGCGACGCAGGTAACCGACGAAGACGTCGACGACGTTCGTGTCGACATCGAAGTCGTATCCCCAGACCAGTTCGAGCAGACGGATGCGCGATAGAACGATCGACGGGTTCGCGGTGAACGTTGCGAGCAGGTCGAACTCGCGCCTCGACAAGTCGAGCCGTACCTCCTTGGCAGTGGCCACTCGTCGATCGAGGTCGATCCACAACGGACCGGCGGCCAACACCGACGTGACGCCAGCCGTCGGCCGCGCCCGGCGAAGTAGGGCGTGAAGCCGGGCGGCGAGCTCGTCGAGCGAGAACGGCTTGAC
The DNA here is from genome assembly GCA_031370825.1 of Ilumatobacteraceae bacterium. GTDB lineage: Bacteria > Actinomycetota > Acidimicrobiia > Acidimicrobiales > Ilumatobacteraceae > JAENVT01. The sequence goes on along the minus strand of JANMRB010000236.1, from coordinate 11,510 downwards.
GACATAGTCATCTGCCCCGGCTTGCAGACCGGCGACACGGTCACCGACCTGATCCCGAGCGGACAGGATCAGGATCGGCGTGTCGACATCGAGCCTCCGCAAGCGAGTGCACAACTCGACGCCGGACATGCCCGGCAAACCGATGTCCACGATCATCACGTCCGGCCGGCGTCGAGCGACGACCTCGATCGCGGATTCGGCATCGGCAACCGAAGAGACGTCGAAGCCTTGCATGCCGAGACCGCGATCGACTGCCGACCGGACGGCGTCGTCGTCTTCGACCACCAGCACGCGCCCGCTCATCGACACGCAGTCATTGGCACGCACCCATTGTGGTCGGTGCGATCAGTCTTGGTTGAGATCCGCGTCGACGCCGGCAAGCAGTTGGTCGATCTCGTCGAGCTGCTTCTCGAGGTCGGCAACATCTGCCTCGCTCACGACAACCGTCGCAGTCACCACTGGCGTGGCGGTCGGTTCGGTGGAGGCTGGTTCGGTGGAGGCTGGTTGGATGGCCGGTTCGGAGGTCTGGCTGGCCGCGGCCGAAGTTCCCGCTGGCAGCGTGGGATTGCCACTTGCGTCGGATGATCCGCACGCTGCCAGCCCGAGGGCGATGGTTGCAGCCATCACCGCAACCATGACGCTCCTCGGCCGATGAGTATCGCGAGGCTGCATCAGACGTCGACACCGTGTTCGCGGCACTTGTCGGCCAGCTTCGTCAACCGCTCCTGGCGCTTGGTCATGACGACGAGTGTCTGCTTGCGCACTGCCAGGCGGTTCTGAAGAACGGTCGCCAGCTGGGTACGACCCTTGGCGGTGGCGTCATCGATCTGGGCCTGCAGCCAGAGCAGTGAACCGCGCGTGCTGGCATCGCCGTTGAGGCGGGTGATGACATTTCCGATGCGGGTCTCGATGTTCGGGACGCGCAGGCACGCCCGTTGATACCGGGCCGGCAGTTCGCGTGCGGCGGTCGTGGTCGGCGTGCTCGCTGCGCTGGCAACGTTCGGTACGACCAGAGCGGCACCGGCTGTCGCCACAATGGCGCCCAGCATGAGGCTGGACTTGACGGAACGACGGGGGGTCGTCATGACACTCTCCTTTGATCGTGCCGATGAGTCGTTCACCGGACACGCACCACAATGAATCGGTACTCTGAGACGACTCTGTGAGGGTGATGTGACACCCGTCACAGCACGCCAGTGCGTGGTCAGGGCGAGGGCGTGCGACCGGCGAGGATCTCGGCGAGGATCGAAGCGTCCATGTTTCCACCACTGACGATCACGCCGACGCGGCGACCACCGACGTTCTCCGGCAGTGTCGCCTGATCGGCCAGCAGGCCGGCCAGCGCTAACGCACCGGAAGGCTCGACGAGATGATGCGTGCAACGCAACATCACGCGTACGGCTTCGGCACACTGATCGTCGCTGATCTGAATGATGCGGGCAGCACCACCGACGATTATCTCAATCGCGACCGGATCCGGAACGCGCGTCGCGACGCCGTCGACGAACGTCTCCGATGTCTCCGTGCTGACTGGTTGACCAGCGGCGAACGACAATGCAGTGGCGGGAGCTCGCTCGGACACCACGCCGATGATCTCCGTGCGCAGCCCGAGCAGATCTCGCATCGTGATGAGACCGCAGATCCCTGATCCCAAACCGATCGGGACGTAGACGGCGTCGAGCTCGCCCGCCGCCGCGAACAGCTCCTGCGCGTATGTGGCCACACCGCGACACAGGTCGAGGTGAAACGATGGCACTGCCTCGAAGCCACGCTCTTGCGCCACCTGCACCGAGTACTCGCGCGCCGCTTGGAAGTCGACGCCGTGCTCGATCAGCTCTGCACCGAACCCTCGCATCGCTGCGTTCTTGTCGGGGCTGTTGCCATGCGGCGCCACGATCGTGACTGGGATACCAGCCGCGCGACCAGCGAAGGCGAGGCTCTGTCCATGGTTTCCGCGAGTCGCACCCACCACGCCGCGAACGTCGGGCCGCTCGCGGACCATGCGGTCGATGTACACCAGTCCCCCGCGCACCTTGAACGCGCCGGTCGGCGTGCAGTTCTCGTGCTTCACCCACACCTCGGCACCGACGTGCGAATCGAGCAACGGCCAGACGAACTGCGGTGTCGGCGCCATGTACCGGCCGACGATCTGAACGGCATCGTTGAACTCGTCGATCGAGAAGAACGTCATGCGGAGATGACCATGTCCACGCGCACGTCGTGCTCCGTCAACGGCATCTCGTCGACCAACTGGTCGGTGAAGCACACGCCGACCGAGGGAGCGGACACCGTAGGCAGGAACCGGTCGTAATAGCCCTGGCCGTACCCGAGTCGGTCGCCGGCAACCGTGAACGCCAGACCCGGAACGATGACGAGGTCGATCTCGCCGACTTCGACAGCGCGTCCCGTCGGCTCCTGAACGCCGAACTTGCTGGGGACCAACGGCCAATCACCCTCTGCAGGCACGATCCCTGTCGGTTCAACTCGCGGCAGCAGTAGGCGCTTCCCATCCACGGCCAGCCTGGCGATCAATGGATCAGTGTCGGGCTCGCCGCTGAACCCGACGAAAGCCATCACGGTGCTGGCGCGGCCGTACTCGCGCAACTCGGCGACATTCGCCCACAACTGTACGCTGCGGATCAAATGATCGTCGACCATGTCGCGCACCATGCGCATGCGTGTGCGCAGCGCCGCCTTCTCGATCATCCGCACAGCGTGCCACGGCTGTCAACGCAGCACGGAGCGGAAGTACAGTCCAGCGTGATGTCGATCGACCCGCTGAAATACCGCCTGGTGCTCGGACATTTCCCGACGGGTGTCACGGTCGTGACGGCGATGGTCGACGATGAGCCGGTCGGATTCACCATCGGCTCGTTCACTTCGGTATCACTCGATCCACCGCTGGTCGGGTTCTTGCCGATGACCACATCCGAGCGGTGGCTGCGCATGGCATCGGCAGGCAGCTTCTGCGTCAACGTGCTCGGCGTCGACCACGGCGACCTCTGTTGGCGGTTCGCCAAGAGCAGCATCGAGGAACCCTTCGAGGGCGTCACGTGGACGCCATCGCCCATGACCCGCTCCCCGATCCTGGACGGCGCGATCGCCTGGATGGATTGCACCACCGCCGAGGTGGTCGACGCCGGTGATCACTTCTTCGTGATGGGCCTGGTCGTCGGGATGGACCACGCCGATCCTGAGAGCCAGCCGGCCCCTCTGTTGTTCTTCCGAGGGCAACTCGGGGGTTTTGCGGGTCAGACGTGAGCCGGCGCGCAGCACTGGCCGCTCTCGCAGACATCGCCGCCATCGTGGTCTTCGTTGCCATCGGCCGCCGAAATCACGACGAGGGCACAGCTGTTGACGGGATCGCCACGGTTGCCACACCGTTCTTGATCGCGCTCGCGGTCGGGTGGATCGTCTCTCGTGCGTGGAAGCACCCGATGAAGGTCGACACGGCGTTCATCATCTGGCCGATCACCGTCGCGGTCGGCATGGTGCTGCGCAACCTGGTGTTCGATCGAGGCACGGCGCTGCCGTTCATCATCGTCGCCACGCTCGTGATCGGCTTGTTCCTGGTTGGCTGGCGACTGATCGCGGCCCGCTTCAGCCCGGCTCGCTGACCAGCTCCGGGCCGTGTTTGCGTAGTTCGGCCAGCGTCGTCACTCCGCTCAGCTGCATCACCGAGCGCAACTGATCGGTCAACATGGTGGTGAGGTGCTCGACCCCGCGCTGTCCTGCGGCCGCCACTGCGTAGACGTACGGACGGCCGATGAACGTGGAGTCGGCACCCAAGGCCAACGCAATAGCGATGTCGCCGCCATGGCGTATCCCGGAATCGATCACGATCGGTACGTCAGGACCGACACCAGCACGCAGAGGTTCGAGAAGATCGATCGTCGGTGGGCAACGATCGAGTTGGCGGCCACCGTGGTTGGACAGGTGGAACCCGGTGATCCCGACGTCGAGAGCCCGGCGCGCGTCGGCAGGCCCGATGGGACCCTTGAGCAGCAAGGGGCCGCTCCATCGCTTGCGGATGTCTTCGACATCGACCCAGTTCAACGACTTGTCGAACAACGAGCCGATGCGTGTCGAGGCTGCACTCTTGACCTCGGCAGGCGACAGCGCGGTGAAGTTGGCGAAACCGATCGCTGGACTGCGCAACATCCCGATCCAGTAACCCGGATGGCGGGCGATGTCGACGATCGTGCGTGGGCTGAGCTGCGGCGGGATGGTCAAGCCGTTGCGCATGTCGCGCGTGCGACGTCCGGTGACAACGGTGTCGATCGTGATCTCGAGGGCCTGATATCCGGCGGCGGCCGCACGATCGATCAATGGGTCACTGAGCCGTCGGTCGCTGGTGACGTAGAGCTGGAACCACAGGTTGGGGTGACCCGTTGCGGCGACGTCCTCGATGGTGGTTGTGCCCATCGTGGACAACGTGTACGGGATTCCCTTTTCCTTTGCGGCCAGGCATGCCGAAACCTCACCCGTGGGGTGCATCATCCGCGTGTACCCGGTCGGCGCCAGCCCGATCGGCACCTCAAATGGGTGGCCGAACAACTCACCCGTGAGGTCCGTGACCGACACGTCGCGCAAGAGCTGCGGATTCAACTTGCGTCTCGTGAACGCCTCCCGGTTGGCAAGGAGGGCGATCTCCTCCTCGGCACCGCCTTCGACGTAGTCGAACACCGCCTTGGGCAGTTTGCGTTTTGCGACCCGGCGAAAGTCGTCGGGCATGTGCGACCGGTTCAGCAGCCGCTGGACCCGATCGCGCTCGAAGCGACGGAGTTGGATCAGTTCGAGTACTTCATGAAGGTTCATGCGATGTCCGTCTACCGATGTCGGTTCTCAGAGGGTGTTGGTGATTGCGCCCGTCTCGGCACCCTGCACCAACTTCGCGTACTTGCCGAGCACGCCGCTGGTGTAACGAGGTGGATTGGGAGCCCAGGATGCGCGCCGCCTGGCCAGCTCGCCATCGTCGACGAGCAGATCGAGGGTCAGCCCGTGGACGTCGATCAAGATCTGATCACCATCGTGCACAAAAGCGATCGGGCCGCCATCGACAGCCTCTGGCGCGACGTGGCCGATGCAGAACCCCCACGTTCCGCCACTGAACCGCCCATCGGTGATCAGGGCACAGTCGGCGCCGCGACCCGCACCCTTCAAGGCGCCGGTGATCGCCAGCATCTCGCGCATCCCCGGCCCACCCTTCGGACCTTCGTAGCGGATCACCAGGACGGTCCCGGGCACGACCGAGCCGGCGAGGATCGCGTCCATCGCCCCGTCTTCACCGTCGAACACCCTCGCGGTGCCCTCAAAGCGCATCTGCTCCTTGCTCAACCCGGCTACTTTGACCACGGCCCCCTTCGGTGCCAACGAGCCCGTGAGGATGTTGAGCCCACCCTCGCTGTGCAGCGGCTGGTCGAGCGGATAGACGACGACACCGTCAGGTGGCGGCGGATCGAGCTCTGCAAGGTTCTCGGCCATGGTCCTGCCCGTCACCGTCATCACGTTGCCGTGCAACAAGCCCGCATCGAGCAGGTGCTTCATCACGACGGGAACCCCGCCCACCCGGTCGAGATCACTCATGTGGAACTTGCCGCCGGGCTTCATGTCGGCGATGTGCGGCACCTTGGCGGCGATGCGGTTGAAGTCGTCGAGATGCAGGTCGACGCCGGCTTCATTGGCGATCGCCAGCAGGTGCAGGACGGCATTGGTCGAGCCGCCGAGCGCCGAGGTTACGGCAATGGCGTTCTCGAACGCCTGCTTCGTCATGATCATCCGCGGTGTGATGCCGAGGCGCAGCATGTTGACGACCGCCTCACCGGCGCGACGCGCATCGCCCTCGCGGCGCGCGTCGACGGCGGGTGGCGACGCTGTGCCCGGCAACGACATTCCGATGGCCTCGGCGATGGAGCTCATGGTGTTGGCCGTGAACATCCCGCCGCACGCACCCTCGCCAGGGCACGCCTTGCGCTCGATCTGACCGAGCTCTTCTTCGCTGATCTTGCCCAGGGCACACGCACCAACCGCTTCGAACACGCTGGTGATGTCGAGAGCCACGCCGTTGTGCTCGCCGGGCAGAATCGACCCGTTGTAGACGAACACGCTCGGCAGGTCGAGCCGGGCAGCGGCCATCAACATGGCCGGGATGCTCTTGTCGCAGCCGGCCAACCCGACGAACCCATCCAGTCGCTCGGCGTGCATCACACATTCAACGGAGTCCGTGATGACCTCGCGGCTGACGAGCGAGGCACGCATGCCTTCGTGCCCCATGCTGATGCCGTCGCTGACGGTGATGGTTCCGAACTCCATCGGGAAGCCGCCTGCGGCACGAACACCCTCCTTGGTGTGCTCGGCCAGCTTCCGAAGTGTCATGTTGCAGGGCGTCAAGTCGTTCCACGCCGAGGCGATGGCGATCTGCGGCTTCACCCAGTCGTCATCGGTCATGCCGACGGCGCGCAGCATGGCTCGTGCGGGCGCCTTGGTCATGCCATCGGTGACGTCGCGGCTTCGAGGTTTGATGTCGACAGGAGTGCCTGGTTCGTTCGCGGCCATGGGGCGAAGCTACCCGACCTCGACCTGCCAGACTTGATCCGTTATGCCATCTCCGTCGCCGCTACCTCCTGCGCCCTGGTTGCTGGACAACTGCCCGTGCCCACGGTGCCTGCACCCCATCACTCGCGAGCGCACCGTCACCCTCATCGACCAGCCCGATGTTCAGCCACGCTCGATCACCACGGACGATGCCGGCAACATCACCGTCCACTGGGACAGCGAACACATCGGTGTCTTTCCCGCCGAGCTGTTGCGGTCTCGCGCAGCCATCGACGATGCCATGCTTCCGCTGGCACCGATACAGCGCATCAGCTATCGCGAACTGGACACCGAATCCGGCATGCAGCGTTGGCTCACGGCACTGCTCACCAACGGCGCGATCATCGTCGAGGACACGCCCAACCTCACCGGCGAAGTCATCCGCCTCGCCGAGCGGATCGGCTACGCCCGACCGACCAACTTCGGCACGATCTTCGACGTCCAGTCCCGACCGGACCCCAACAACTCGGCGTACACAGCGGCTGGCCTCGACCTGCACACCGACTTGCCGAACTGGGCCAGCCCGCCCGACTTCCAGTTCCTGCACGCCCTGATCAACGAGGCGACAGGCGGCGACTCGACGCTGGCCGACGGCGTGGAGATTGCGAAGCAACTCCGAGCCGACGATCTCAAGTCCTTCGAGATCTTGGCCACGACACCTGTGCCGTTCCGGTTCCACGATGCCGTTGACGACATTCGCTACACCGCCCCGATCATTGAGCTCGATGCCGACGACGAGCCCGTGTCTGTTCGTTTCAACAACTGGATTCGTGACGTCGACCCGAACGCGGACGAAGGCTTCTACGACGCCTATCTCGCGCTCTGGACGATGCTGCGCGATCCAGCGAAGGTACTGACCTTCGGACTGGCCGCCGGCGACACCATGTGCTTCGACAACCGCCGCATCTTGCATGGACGCACCGAGTTCGACCCTCAGTCGGGACGACGCCATTTGCAGGGCTGCTACATGGACCGCGACATGGTGCAGAGCAGGCTGAGGCGCTGCCGGCTCAGCTGACGTCGGAGATCTGCGGGGTATCCGCGATCAACCGCTTGGTGTACTCCGCTTCGGGGAAGTGGAGCACGCGCTCGGTCGGACCGGACTCGACGAGCTTGCCATCGGCCAGCACGGCGATCTGGTCAGCGATCGAGGCGACCAGCGGCAGGTTGTGCGTCACGAACAGCATGGCCAGGCCGAGGTCGCGACGCAGCTCGCCCAACAACTCGACGATCGATGCTTGCACCAACACGTCGAGCGCCGAGGTGACCTCGTCGCACACCAGAACCTCTGGCCGGCTGACCAGGGCGCGGGCAATTGCCACGCGTTGGCGTTCGCCGCCCGACAACTGATCGGGAAATCTATTGGCGTAGCTCGCCGTGAGAGCGACGCGCTCCAACATCTCGCCGACCTTGCGCGCTGCGTCCATCTTCGAGGCACCACCGATCAGCAGAGGCCGTGCGACGGAATCGCCCACCGTACGCCGAGGCTGCAGCGAGCTGTACGGGTTCTGAAACACGTACTGGATCCGCAGGCGCTGCGCTGTCGTGCGATCACGCGCAGACGGAGCCAACCGCTCGGAGCCGAGCAGGATCTCACCCGTCCACTCACGGTGGAGCCCGCCGATGGAGCGCGACAACGTGGTCTTACCGGAGCCGGATTCACCGACCAACGCCAGGCACTCCCCGCGGTCGACGTGCAGGTCGACGTTGTGGACAACCTCGAGCCCGGTGTAGGACGCGCACAGATCGCGAACCATCAACGCGTGGGTGGCGGAGGCGGCGATCGGCGACGAGTGCACGGCGACATGTTGTGTTCGCTGTGGCACTTCGAACGGGCGGATGCACCGAACCGTCCGGCCCACCGAGACTTCGCGTTCAGCGGGGAACTCGGCCCGACATTGGTCGACCGCAAGCTCACAACGGAGCGCGAACGAGCAACCGATGGGGCGTCTACCCGGAGCCGGGGCCCGGCCGCGCAGCCCGACCATTTCGCGGTCGGTCGACATGTCCGGTGCGGCGGCGACCAAGTGCCGCGTGTAGGGGTGGGCGGGATTGAAGAACAGCTCGGCGGCAGGGCCCTGCTCGATGATGCGCCCTGCATACATCACAGCCACGCGGTCCGCGAGGTTGGCGACGACCGCCAGGTCGTGGGTGACGTACAGCGCGGCGACGTTGTGGGCGTGACACAGCTCGCGGATGGTCGTCAGCACGTGAGCCTGCGTGCTGACGTCGAGGCCGGTTGTCGGCTCGTCCAGCACGATCACCGATGGGCGGCACGCGAAAGCCATTGCCAGCCCGACACGTTGCTGCTGGCCGCCCGAGAGCTGGTGCGGATAGCGCCGCAGGAACTCAGGAGTGCTGGGAAGTAGCACCTCACTCATCACTTCCTGGACGCGAGCGCGACGCGCGGCGTCGCTGCCGCCGAAGTCGTGGAACTCGAGCACTTCGGTGAGCTGCTTGATGATCCTCAACGCCGGGTTCAGAGAAGTCGAGGGATCCTGTGGCACGTAGGAGACGAGCTTGCCCCGCGCGTGCCGCAACGCGACGTCGCCAAGTGCGAGCATCGCCGCGTCGCCGATCGTTACTTCGCCACGAGCCAGTTTCACACCGCGGCGCGCATGGCCGAGGACCGCGAGGCCGACTGTCGTCTTGCCCGAGCCCGATTCGCCGACAAGACCCAGCACCTCACCGGGCGCGATCGTGAGGTTGACGTCGTCGACGATGTCCTTGCCGCTGCCGGCAACATCGATCCGCAGATCCGTGATGGATACAGCAACGTCGGTCATGAATCACCCTTCGCCCGGTCGATGCCGGCTGCCGCACGCGACAGACCATCGCCGACCAGACCGGTGCCGATCGTCAGCAAGGCGATCGCGATCACAGCCAGGGTCACGCCCCAGTGGTTGGGGACCAGACCCTTGCGATTCTCGTTGACCATCAAACCCCAGTTCGCCGCCCCGGGATCGGGAGTGAAGCCGAGGAAGGCGATGCCCGAGATCAGACCGATCGAGAACGTCAGGCGCAGGTTGGCCTCGACGAGCAGGGGTGCGGAGATGTTCGGCAGCAGCTCGGAGCGCAGGATCCGAAACCGGGACTCGCCCAGCGATTCCGCTGCGGCAACGAAGTCGCGCTCGACGACCGACACAGCGGCGCCACGCACGACACGGGCGATGCGCGGCACCGTGGAGATCCCGACGGTCAAGATGATGAGGACCGTCGAGGCACCGAACATCGAGATCACGATCAACGCCGAGATGATCTGCGGCAGCGCCAGGATCACATCCATCGACCGCATCAGCACGTCGTCGAGCTTGCGCCGGTTGTACGCAGCGATGAGGCCGACGGTCGTGCCGAGCACCAGCGCCAACAAGGTTGCCAGCACCGCCGCGATCAGGATCGGCTTTCCGCCGTACAGGAACCGTGACCACACGTCGTGGCCCACGTTGGCCGAGCCAAACAGGGTTGGCTTGCGAGTCTTGCCCGAGGGCTTGAAGGGCAGGCCAACGGCTTCGGCCTCGCCGTACGGGGCGATGTACCGGCCGAACAGAGCGATCACGGCAAGCGCCGCCACGATCAGCAGGCCGATACGAGTTCGCCACATCCGCAACGCGATGCGCATGACGCCCGGCGGTTTCCTCGAGACGACTTCGGCGTCGGCATCAGGGACGGCATCGGCGCCGGGCACGTCGCTTTCAACTGTGCTCATTGGATCCTCGTTCGTAGACGCGGGGTGACGAGCACCGTGGCCACATCGGCGGCCAGGTTGGTGATCACGTACACGGTGGCCAGGACCATGACCAGGAACTGGATGACGGGGATGTCGCGCACGCGAACCGAGTCACGCAGCGCACCACCAATGCCCGGGTAGTTGAAGAGGGCCTCGACGACGATCACACCGGCCGCGAAGTAGGCGATGTTCAGCGCGATCACCTGGAAGACGGGCCCGAGGGCGTTGGGCAGGGCATGACGCCACAGCACGACCTTCTCAGGCGCACCCTTCAGGCGTGCCATCTCGATGTAGTCGCTCTCCAACACCTCGATCATCGACGCCCGCACGACGCGGGAGATGTACGGAACGGCGCCGATGACCAGGGTTGCAGTCGGCAGCACCATTCCCTTCATGTCGGTCCAGGGGCCCTGGCCGATGCCTATCGCGCTGACAGCCGGCAAGAAATGCCAGACGCGCACGCTGAACACCAGCACGAGGACGATCCCGACGACGAACTCCGGTAGCGAGGCAAAGGCGAGCATGGCATTGGAGGTGACGTTGTCGAATGTCGTATCGCGCCTGCGTGCCGTATAGCCACCGAGCCACAGCGAGGCCGGGATCGAGATCAGCGATGCCAACACCAACAGGAAGAGGGAGTTGACGACACGATCGCCGATGTAGTCGAGGATCGGTTGTCGAGCGTTGAACGAATCGCCCGGGTTCCCCGACACCATTCCCTTCAGCCAGTGCGTGTACTGGTAGAACGCCGAATGGTTGAGACCGAGCTTTGAGCGCAATGCAGCGACGCTGGCCGTGTTGGCGTCGCGGCCGAGGATCGCCTGTGCGGGATCGCTCGGCAGCAACTGAGTGGCGGTGAAGACCACCACCGAAACCACGAACAAGGTGAGGACACCCAACGCCAACCGACGCGCGATGAATTTCAGCACACCCCGGTTGTTCGACATCCGTGTTAGGTACTACTCGGAGAACGACAGGTTCTTCCAGCCCCGCCCGTAGTGGTCGAGGTTCAACGTGTTGGGTCGCTCGACCAGGCCCTGCACGCGGCTGTTGTACGCATCGAGCAGGTTCTGGAAGAACGGGATGATCAGGCCGCCGGTGTCGTACAGCTCCTGCTGCATCTTGTCGGTGATCACTTTGCGCTTGGTGTCATCGGTCTCTGCCAGCGCAGCCTTGTAGTCGTCTTCGA
>JANMRB010000266.1:0-8910 GCA_031370825.1 Ilumatobacteraceae bacterium | reverse complement strand
GTCGTCGTTGGCGCCACGGTTGTGGTCGTCGTTGGCGCCACGGTTGTCGTCGTTGGCGCAACCGTTGTGGTCGTCGTTGGCGCCACGGTTGTCGTCGTGGTGCTCGTTGTGGTCGTTGGCGCAACCGTTGTGGTCGTCGTTGGCGCCACGGTTGTCGTCGTGGTGCTCGTGGTGGTTGTCGGTGCGACCGTTGTCGTAGTGCTGGTCGTGGTCGTGTTGACCGTGCCGCACGGCGGGTGGCTGATGACGAAGTTTCCATAGCCAGTGATGTCGGATCCGGATGGGAACGTCATGGTCGCGGAGGAGATGGTGAAGTTACCTGTCTGGTTGACAGTGTTGTTGAGGAAATGAGCAGTGGTGCCAGGATTGGCGAGAGTGCCGGAGAGATCGGTGAACATGGCCTGCGCGGTGCTGCTGTCGGAGAACGTGATGTTGATCGGCCCGAAGTCGGCACCATCGATCGTCGCGCCCACGGGGTACTCGAGTTGATTCATGATGAAGTGCCAACCATCCCGGCTCGGGTCGCATTGCTGTCCGGTGCTGTCGAACGGCGTGTTGTTGACAGCGATGGTGTCCCCCGGGCCCACAGGGTTGGGGTTGGGTGCTGCGAAGGTTGTGACGCTCGTCAGGCCGATTGCTCCGCCACTTAAGGTGAGAATCGCGCCTGCGAAGCAGAGTGTGCGAGCTAGGCGTCGTTGGTTGAACATGGGTGGCCTTCCGTCGAGAACTGGCGTAAATGTATCGTCGCTGCGCCTGGTGCAGCTATGGGTCATACGACCTATTTCCCCTGCTCAGCAACCAGGTGGTGACGCTTGGACGCGCAGGTTATACCCGATCGGGACTTGACCAAACCTTGATTATTTGGGGCCCGCGTTTGACCAACTACTCTGAGTGTGAACTTGCTATTGGCCAGCGCTTCGCCACTCGGCGCGGTCCCAGGCTCGTCGACATGGCAGATTCGCGTAGCTGAGTCGATCGAGCGCTTTTCGTCGAAGTGTTGAGCCGGGTGTGGGAATCGAACCCACGACATCTTCATTACAAGTGAAGTGCTCTGCCGACTGAGCTAACCCGGCGACTCGTCGTCAGAGTGTATTCGCAGCCTTGATCCGCACCTATTGAAATCGCGCCGCCCGCCCGGCGAGCGTTTGGAGTCGAAGGACCCGTATGGGGTCCCGCGGCTCCAAGCGCAGATCTGGTTGTGCAGGGAAAAGCCACGTTGCGAGGTGGCGCCGCTACGCTTTGGTTGTCCTGGTGGTGAGCAGCACATCACCCCGGCTGCGCCTGCGGCCATCTCGCTTCCAGGCGCCCGCTTCGATGCGTCGGAGAAACGAGGCAGGCATGGGCGGAACGAGCGCGGTGCTCGCGAACTCCCAACGCGCCCGCCCGTCGGCTGAGGGCCGAAGGTTGGCTCAGGTCATGACCCTGCGCGGCGACGTCGTGTCGGAGACCCGAATCGCCTCGATGTCGGGTCCGATGATCACCGCTTGCGTCGGCTTGGCGTGCGTGTTGCTGGGCTTGTCCGTGATCTGGCGCGGCGATGCCTCAGAAACAGCGGCGGGATTCTGGCCACCCGCGGGAGCATCGCTCGTAGCCATGCTCGTCTTTCCGGTCAGAAGGTGGGCTGGGTCGTCGCCGGAATCGGCGTGCCGACGGTCGTGGGCCTCGCCTTCGGAGTGATGCCACTGAGCTCCGGACTGTGGTGGGCAGTTGCGAACACGGTCGAGCCGGCCATCGCAGCACTGGCGCTGCTCAGTTTCGTCTCCTCGCGGTGGTTCAGCCCGGGGACGGCTTTTGTTGCTGTTCCTGGCCCTCGCGGTCGTGGTTGCCCCGAGCGTCGGCGGTGCGATTGGTGGACGCGGCACGGCTATTGGCTTTGGCGACCGCTGGAGCGATGTCTGGCTTGCGTGGGCTGTCGGTGACGGTCTGGGTGTGCTGGTGGTTGTGCCCTTGTTCATGAAGTACACGGCGGGTGCCGTGAAGCGCAGAACCGGGGGCGAGCTCGGTGCCCTGGTGGCGTTGGTAGCGCTGGCGACGGGTCTGGCGTTCGCGGACATCGGCGCAGACGGCGCAGCGCTGCTTCCCTACCTCATTCTCGTGGTGCTGATCTGGGCCGGCATGCGATTCGGAACTCGGGCCGTCGCGGCCGCAGGTTTCGTTGTCGGTCTCGGGGCGAACGTGGCGACGTCGCAGGGCCTCGGGCCGTTTGCCGCTGCCAACCGGTTCGCCGACATCGTCACGTTGCAGATCTTTCTCGCCATAGCGCTCATCACAAGCGTTGGGCGATGATCCCGTGACGTCCAGTGACCTGCTCCACCGCGCGGACATCGCCTGGTATCACGCAAAGGCCGCGACGGGCGCGACGATCTCGCTGTTCGACGAGAGCCTCGAGTCGCACACCCGTCGCCGGGTCGAGATCCTCGAGGAACTGCGCGGCGCGATAGCTCGCGGCGAGATGTCTGTCGCCTACCAGCCGGTGGTCTGTCTCGCATCCGGTCGGGTGACGCAGCTCGAAGTGCTCGCCCGGTGGAACAGCCGGCGCTTCGGACCGGTCACACCCGACGAGTTCATCCCGATCGCGGAAGAGTCGGGCATGATCAGCTCGATCGGTGACTGGGTGCTCGACGTCGCCTGCAAGCAGCTGGCGACTTGGCGCGCCGACGAGGTCAGGCGCGGTTTGTCAGCGACCGCGAGGCTTGCTGTCAACGTGTCAGCCCACCAGCTCTGCGACATCGGCTTTCCCGCACGGGTCCGCAGCACCTTGGATTCGGCAGCACTTCCGGCGGCCGCGCTGAGTCTCGAGATCACCGAAACAGCGATCATGGACGACCTCCAAACGTCGGCGTTGGTACTACGCGACCTGCGCGACCTGGGCGTCGATCTGTCGATGGACGACTTCGGTACGGGTTACTCGTCCATGACGTACCTCCGACGTATGCCGGTGAGCACGTTGAAGATCGACCGCAGCTTCGTGGCCGGCCTCGGAAACGAAGCCGAAGACACAGCCATCATCCAATCGATCATCGAGCTCGGGCACAGCTTCGGGCTCGAAGTGGTCGCCGAAGGTGTCGAAACACTTCGCCAGCTGCGACAACTCGTAGAGCTCGGCTGCGACCATGGCCAGGGCTTCTACTGGAGCCCTGCTGTTGGCCCATCTGCGGCGGGGAACATGCTGCGCGAAAGGCTGTTCGTCCCAGTCCGCCAGGTCCCCAACGGTGTCGAGGTCGGTCGAACCGTGGCAGCTATTACCTGAGGGGCGCCTGGGCGCGATCTCTTGGTTTGACGGTCCGGCTTTGGGGTACGTCCCTCAGCCATGGATGCAATCACCCTTCTCCGCAATGATCATCAGACCGTTCAGAAGTTGTTCAAGCGCTTCGAAAAGGCCGGCGACACCGCGTATGTCGAAAAGCGTCAGATCGTCGATCGAATCATCGAGGAACTGTCCGTGCACGCCGCGATCGAGGAACAGTTGTTCTACCCGGTGGCCCGGGCCACAGTTCGAGGCACCGAAGACATCGCGCTCGAAAGCCTCGAGGAGCACCACATCGTCAAGTGGGTGCTGTCCGAGCTCGCCGACCTCGATCCACGCAACGAACGCTTCGATGCCAAGGTCACCGTTCTCATCGAGAACGTCCGACATCACATCGAAGAGGAGCAGAACGAGTTCTTTCCGAAGGTCCGTAACGGGCTGAGCCGCAGGGAGCTTGCCGACCTCGGCGACGCGATGGTCAAGGCAAAGGCCACAGCCCCGACTCATCCTCACCCCCGCTCGCCCGATGATCCGCCAGGAAACACGTTGATCGGAACCATCGCCGGTGTCGTCGACCGCGTCGGAGACAACCTCAGTGGGCTCGCCCAAGGTGGAGTTACTGCAGCGCAGGACTTGATAGCGCGCATCCTCCACAACGACGCACCGAAGGTTTCCCCGACTGGCTCGAGCGTTGCCCGCACTCGAGCGAACAACGTCCGCGCGTCCAGTTCCGCCGCGACCGATGGCGCCGTCAAAACAGCACGGAGTCTGAAGACGGGAGCGACGTCGACAGCTCGGGCGGCGCGGAAGTCGGTTCGTACGACGGCCACGACCGCAAAGCGGGCTGCGAAGACGACAGCAGCGCCCGGGCGGAGCTCGCGCTGACCGAATCAGTCGTCGTCGGTATAAGGAATGGGGTGGTCGCCGCCCAGCTCCGAGAAGCGCTCGTTCAACGCGAGCGCAACCATGTCTCGGTCGTGCCACGTCGGTGTGAGGGCGTCATACAAGTAGGCCTCGAGCTCTAGCGCCGAGCTCATGCCACCGAGCGCGAAGTACCGGAACCACAACTCGCTGTGAGAGAGACCGACCTCGAGGCGGGCCTGTTCGAGTACGCCGACGGAGTTGGTCATGTGCCGACCTGGCCGATGAGGTCGCGGCGTGTGGTGCCATTCACCAGTGCTTCGGCACATTCCCGGATCGTGCTTCCAGATCTTTTCGAAGACTGCCGAAGACTCGCGTATGCCGCTTCGGCCGAGATGCCCTGCCGGGCCATCACTACCCCCTGCGCTTGGGCGATGATCTCACGCGCGCTGAGCGAGTCCCGGAGTCGTTTGGCGACGGAATCCAGCCTCGTCTCGACTCTGGCTTCAGCGAGTATGGCCGACGCCTCGCTGGCGAAGAGGGCGGCCAGTTCTTCATCGTGTGATCCGAATGCGCGCGCCGCGTTCGAATAGATGTTCAGGCTGCCAACCGGTCGATCCGCGACCATTAGCGGAGTCGACAGGATGCTGGCGATGCCGTGATGCCTTGCACGTGGAATGAATCGTGGCCACCGAATCTCTTCGTCGACTGATTCGACGTGGAACGAGCGCCCGTTTTCGGCCGCGGCCATGCACGGCCCCTCGCCCGTCGCGTACTGATCGCGGTCCATTTGGGCGATGGTTTCGTCACTCGCGGCGACGGTGGTCAACTGGCCGTGGCGGGTCACAGCAACGCTCACCCCGTCGGCACCGTCGACCGTCGCGCGGGCCATCGCTGTGACAAGACGAAACGCCGCGTCTACGACCCCCGTGCTCACCGGCAGAGATGAGACGTGAGCGTCGGCCGTCTTCGGTGCTTCGTGCTCGAGGAGGCTGTCCATCGCCGAGATGTCGAGGAGCCGCCGAATCATTGGCGACGGCGAGCGAATCGAGAAGGTGCCGCCCGCTGATCTCAGTCGACCCGATACGACAGCGATCACGCCGAGCCCGGCTGCATCCATGAAGTCGACGTTGGCGAGATCGAGGACGATCTCGGTCTGCCCACGGTTCATCAGCGCGCTGAGCAGATCACCGAGCGCCGGGGCGGTGAGCAGGTCGACCTCGCCAATGGGTTCGACTACAACGTGGCGCGCCGAGTATCGGAGCGCCAGGTCGAAAGCGACTTCATCGCCGGTCCGCCTCGGATCGACAGCAGGTGGCCGCGCCATGGGCAGGCCTTTCAGAACGTTCGGCCGATGGTCGACCGGGGACCCTCGCTGTCGAAGGTAGGTGAATGCTACCAGCATGATCGTGGCGAACGAGGTCCGGCCGCCGACTAACCTTGTGGACTTATGAGCGGCGTTGACTCAGCCGAGGAGCTCGAGCGGAACCTCGCTGACGTGGCCCGACAGCTCTTCGCGCCGGGTTCAGTCGCAGGTTCGCTGCAGCTGACCGTCGATCTGGCGGTCGCGTCTATCGACGGCTGCGATTTGGCTGGCGTCTTTGTTCTCCAAGGCGATCGGGTGACGACCGCTGCAGCCAGCGATCCCATGGTTGTGGAACTGGACGAGTTGCAGTTCGCCACGAACGAGGGCCCTTGCCTCGATGCCGTTGCACATGGACGCAGTTCGTACGCGTCGGATCTGACCGATGATGAGCGCTGGCCGCGGTTCGGGCCCGCAGCCGCGCAGGCGGGAGTTCGCAGTGTTCTCGCCTTCCGCATGTCGGATCGGCCGGTCAGCGTCCTCAACCTGTACGCCCGATTGCCCGCCGCGTTCGGTGCGACGGATCGAGCCAAGGGGCTGATCTTTGCCACGCTGGCCGGGATCGCTCTGGATGCTGCCGGGGAACGAGCGGACGACGAGCAACGCGTCGCCAATCTCCACGAGGCCCTACTGACCCGTGAACTGATCGGACAGGCCCAGGGCATTCTCATCGAGCGTGAGCGCATCACCGCCGACCAAGCGTTCGACGTGCTGCGTCGCGCATCGCAGCACCTCAACGTCAAGCTTCGAGAAGTCGCCCGCACGCTCGTCGAAACCGGGCAGACACCGTCGACAGGCACAGGTGGCACCGGACCAGACGAAGCCCGCGTTCAAATCACAGAGGTTTGAACACCGACGCTGCTGGGAACAGTTGACCGATCTATGCCGAATCGCACGTCCGTTGCGGTTCCAAACACCATGTCAAAGGCAGGTTGTGATGATCGAGGCACTACTCGCGAGCGGCGTGTACATCGGCGGAGGGGCCGTACTGCTCATCCTGATTATCGTAATTCTGGTGTTGGTGCTGCGCTGAGGCGGCCCATACCGTGGTGACATGACGCACCGCCCGGGAGAGATGCTCGGTGGGCGGTATGCCCTCGATGAGCGAATCGCCATCGGAGGCATGGGCGAAGTTTGGGCCGGAACCGACACAGTCCTAGGTCGGGCCGTAGCCGTCAAGGTGTTGCGAACGGACAACGCGTCCGCGCTTCTCGAACGATTCCGCAACGAGGCTCGCCACACCGCTGCCCTCTCGCACAGCGGGATCGCCCACGTCCACGACTACGGCGAAGATGGAGCCGACGCGTTCCTGGTCATGGAGCTCGTCCCCGGTGAGTCCTTGTCCACCGTCCTTCGCAATGGTGCTTTGCCGGTGCCTGTCGCTCTTTCGTACTTGGCACAGACGGCGGAGGCGCTCAGCGCCGCGCACGCCATCGGCGTAGTGCACCGGGACATCAAGCCAGGAAACCTGATGATCCTGCCCGACGGCACGGTCAAAGTGACCGACTTCGGAATCGCTCGCCTCCTCGACTCGGCATCGATGACCGCCATCGGTCAAGTGGTCGGCACCGCTCAATACATGGCGCCGGAACAGGCCGCTGGTGAGCCGGCCACCGCCCTCAGCGACATCTATTCGCTCGGTGCCGTCGGTTACGAGATGCTCGCCGGCAAACCGGCTTTCAGTGGCGACAACCCACTTGCTCTGGCCATGGCTCACGTCAATCAGGCGCCACCAGATCTACCCGACTCCATTCCCGAGGGCGTGCGATCGTTGATCAACCGCTCGATGTCGAAGCACCCGGCCGACCGTCCATCCACCGCGGCAAACCTAGCGAACGAGGCCTGGGATCTGCAGAGGGAGCTCTTGCCTTCCCCCGTTGATTCGACAAACGAAAGCGCCGACGACTCCCCGGCCACCGTTGCATCGACGGCGACCGTCGCGGCCCTTGCACCCACCGCGATCTCACCGTCTGGTGATCCGCCGACCGCAGTCATGCCGCCTGGCCTCATCGTCGGTGAATCAGCTCCGCTCCTCGATCGCGATTTCGTACGACAGGCCCGGTCCAAGCCCCGTGTGATTGCCGCGGTGATCGTGGTGGTCGCTGCGCTCCTCCTCGTGTTGGCGCTGTCGCAAGCAAACAACAACGATCCATTGACCGCTGCAGATCTACCGATTTCGGGATCACAGATCGCGGCAACCAATACGTCGTCGGAGACGACGAACACGACCCCACCAACGACAGTCGCGGTCAGCACGACCGCAGTCACGGTCCTCGTCGATCCCAAAGTCCTGATCGGCCTCAAGAAGGACGACGCCGCTGCCAAACTCGTCGCTCTCGGTTTGCGCGTCGTCGCGAAAGAGGTGAAAGGGCACGCCAATGCCGAGAAGAACACCGTCGTCGGAGTCGAGCCGAGCGGGCAGGTCGCGCCGGGGTCGACCGTGACGTTGCTGATCGCCGGAAAGAGGTGACGGCCGTGCGCTAGTCAGGCGGTTTGGTCAGTTGATCGACGCGGGCCGCGAGCAAGTCGATCGCCGGCTCGTTGAGACCGCCGCACGGCAAGATGACATCGGCGAAGCGTTTGCTCGGCTCGATGAACTGTTCATGGCCAGGCCGCACCGTCGTCAAGTACTGACTGATGATGCTGTCGGGAGTGCGGCCGCGTTGCTCGACATCGCGTTTCAGCCGCCGGATGAAACGCAGATCGGAATCGGTGTCGACGTAGACCTTCAAATCGAAGCGGTCGCGCAGCGCGGCATCGTGGAGCACGAGTATCCCTTCGACGACGATCACGGGAGCGGGCAGCAGTTCACGAACGATGTCGCTGCGGTTGTGCACCGTGAAGTCGTAATTGGGCGCCAGCACCGGCTCACCCGCCGCAAGCACTGCAAGGTGGTTGTTGAGCAGGGGCCAGTCGTAGGCATCGGGATGGTCGTAGTTCGCGGCTATGCGTTCCTCGACGGATTGATGAGTGCGGTCGATCTGATACGAATCGAGGCGGATCAACGCCACTCGATCGTCTCCGGCACGTTCAACCAGGCGTTCGCACACGATTGTCTTGCCAGCGCACGTGCCACCAGCGACACCGATCAAAAATGGACGTCGAGCCGCTGGCATCGGGCGCGACATTACTGGGGGTCCTTGTATTGACCCTGTCCCACCGGCAAGGCTTGGCGCCGTGACTGACGGATCCCTAACACTCAGTGAACGCGATCAGGCGATCATCCGCTTCGAGTCGTCGTGGTTCACACTCGACGAACATCGCTACGACGCCATCAGGGCGCGGTTTGCGTGTTCCGTGGAGGAATACAACCTCGAAGTGAACCGGGTGATCGATCATCCGGCGGCACTGGAATTCGATCCGCTCACGGTGCGTAGGCTCCGGCGTCATCGCGAGCGTCGCCGTCGTGAAATGATTGAGGGCGCGGCCAGTGGTGACT
>JANMRB010000264.1:0-5571 GCA_031370825.1 Ilumatobacteraceae bacterium | reverse complement strand
GGCACGCTACGTCGCGAGGTCGAAGCACGCGACCAACACCGCTGCCAAGTCCCCGGCTGCAGCCGCCGCGGCCACCTCGAAGTCCACCACATCCGCCACCGAGCCCACGGCGGTCAAAACAAACTACCCAACCTCACACTCCTGTGCCGCTTCCACCACCACCGCCTCCACGAAGGCGGATGGACCGCCGTACGCACACCCGACGGCCTCGAGCTACACGACTCCCACGGCCGCCGCATCTGCGCCCGACAACCCACAGCCACCGGCGATCCCTCCGCAGTCGCAGCTCACCAACGCCAAGCCACCGACGCCCGCAGCCGCTGGCAAGGAGAACACCTCGACCTCGCCATGGCACTCGACGCACTCTTCTCCCGCACCCACCCACACTCCCCAGGAAGCGTCGAACACGACTAGTGTCCGCGTCAGGGTTTCGTCAAGTACTTCTTGAGGCTGTCGAGGGTCTGGTCGGCGATCTGACGCAGGACACTAGGCAAGCTCGGCGCGTATCGCTGCGGCGGCGGCCTCCAGCTCCGCCGGATCGACGGATGACGCGGCGTTCTCGAATGACAACTGACCCATGTGATCGGTAGGTATCACGTGAACATGGGCGTGCGGCACCTCGTATCCGGCGACGATCACGCCGACACGTTCGCAGTCGAATGCACGCTTCTGTGCCCGACCGATCCGGTGGCTCACCGCGAAGAGATGGGCGACGAGATCTGGCCGCCCATCGATCCAGTGGTCGATCTCCTCGATCGGCACGACGAGCACGTGCCCGCGGGCCAGCGGATTGATCGACATGAAGGCCACACAGCGATCATCGCGGTACACGAAGGTGCCGGGAATCTCGCCGGCCATGATCCGGCTGAAGATGGTGGTCATGACGCGAATGTACGCTCGACCGGATGGAAGCTCTGGCAACGAACCGCTACCTCACGCTTCCGAATGCATTCACGCTGTTCCGGTTGTGCTGCATCCCGTTGTTCTTGTACATGCTCTTCGGACGCGACAACCGCGCCGGCGCGGCGTGGCTGCTAGGCGGGCTAGGTGCGACCGACTGGGTCGACGGGTGGTTGGCGCGACGCCTCAATCAGACAAGTGAGTTCGGCAAGATCTTCGACCCGACCGCTGACCGGCTGCTGTTCATCGTCGGCGTCGGCGGAATAATCATCGATCATGCCGCGCCGCTGTGGATCGCGTGGGCGGTCGTCGCCCGAGAAGTGCTCTTCGGTGGCACCGTTGCAATCGCCACGCTCGTCTTCGGCATGAAGAGGTTCGACGTCACGTGGTGGGGCAAGATGGCGACGTTCCTGCTGATGTTCGCGTTCCCCGGGTTCATGCTCGGATCGTCGACTTTCCCGGGGCATCAAGGCTTCGAGATCGCCTCGTGGATGCTGGGAATTCCCGGGTTGATCCTCAGCTACTACACGGCGTTGACGTATATCCCGACCATCCGCGCAAGTCTGCGCGAGGGACGCAAGACCGCCCGCTAGTCTGCGGGGCCATGACGGTACCTGCCCACCTGCTCTACTCCAGTGATCACGAGTGGGTCGCCGTCGACGGCACCCGCGCCCGCATAGGAATCACCGACTACGCGCAAGATGCCCTGGGTGATGTGGTGTACGTGCAGCTCCCAAAGGTCGGCGAAACGGCAGCAGCGGGCGACAGCTTCAGCGAGGTCGAGAGCACCAAGTCGGTCAGCGACATCTATGCCCCGATCTCGGGAACCGTGGTTGCGGTCAACGACGCGCTCGGCGACGGACCCGACGCGTTGAACACCGACCCATACGGTGCGGGCTGGATCTGCGAGATCGAGATGAGCGATCCGACCGAGGTCGATGGCCTGCTCGACGCCGTTGGCTATCAAGCTCTCATCGACGGTTAGTCTCCTTCCGATGGCCTACGTGTTCTGTAACCAATGCGGCCACAGGAACCCACCAGAATCCGGGTTCTGCTCGTCGTGTGGAAGCGTGCTCGATCGCATCGCCGACCACACGATCACCCTGGCCAAGGTCGATCCTCTGCAAGACGCGCCCGGCCCCGATGACGACGTGGTGGTCAGCGTCGGCGATCTTGCCGAGGGCGTCGCCTCGTTGATCGTCCGATCGGGCACACAGGCAGGCGATGCGTTCGCGCTGCATGATCAACTCACGCGTCTCGGTCGCCATCCCGACAGCGAGATCAGCCTCGACGACATCACCGTTTCGCGTCGCCATGCAGAAGTCGAGCGAACGCCGAACGGGTACGTCGTCCGCGATGCCGGTTCGCTCAATGGGACGTACCTCAATGCAGAACGAATCGACGACGAGGTCGTGCTGCGTCAAGGCGACGAGTTGCAAGTCGGCAAGTTTCGTCTGGTCTTCTTCGAGCGCGCTGCAGCTGAGACATGATCATGCAAGAACGCCCCTACCTGTCCATCGGTGAGGTGCTCGGACTCTTGCTCGAGGAATTCCCCGACGTCACGATTTCCAAGATCAGATTTCTCGAGAGCCAGGGCTTGATCGACCCCGAGCGCACGGCCAGTGGCTATCGAAAGTTCTACGACAACGACGTCGATCTGTTGCGCGTGATCCTGCGCGAACAACGCGAGAACTTCCTTCCGCTACGTGTCATTCGCGATCGATTGGAAAGCGGTGCGATCGAGGACCCGACAGGCCCGACAACTCCGCCGCGCGGCATCCGCACGCCCGACGATCTGGAGCAAGTGTTAGCCGGTGACAACACTCGATCAGATGGATCGGTAGCGACGGCGACGCCCGACGATGTGCAGCACCACGTCGACGCCGCGATCGCGTTCGTAGCACCACCCGCCACCTCGAACCGCATGGCCGAGTCATCCACACATCACCGCACCGACAGCTTCGCCGCGGGTGATCTCTGCGATCTCGCAGGCCTCACGGCTGCGCAGTTGGCAGAGCTCGAGTCCTACGGACTGCTCACAGGGAAAGGCAGCGGTTCAGCGACGCTGTACACGGCCGGCGACTTGGCGATTGCCTTGGCTGCCGCGGGATTCATGCAACACGGAGTCGAGGGTCGGCACCTCAAGGCTTGGCGCCAGGCCGCCGAACGAGAGGCGTCGTTGTTCGAGCAGATGATCCTGCCGCTGCTGCGCCAGCGAAACCCGCAAGCCCGCCAGCACGCAGTCGAGACGCTCACGACGCTCGCAGCCCTGGGTGGCGAGTTGCGCTCTGCCATCGTCCACTCCGCGCTGAGTCACCACCTCGACGGGTGAATTCCTCGGCCGACCCGTTGGCGCCCTATGCACCCCAATCACGAACGGGTACGCTCCAAACGTGATCGCGATGGAGTTGGTCGGTGTGCGGGTCGAGGTCCCCGCCAACACGCCGGTGGTCATACTGCGCGAGCAACCAGAGCCGCATCGCGTTCTGCCGATCCTCATCGGCTCCCCGGAAGCCTCGGCGATCCACACCGCATTGTCAGGGATCGTTGCGCCGCGTCCGATGACCCACGACCTGATCGTCGAACTGCTGCGCAGCACTGATGCCACACTCGACAAGGTCGTCGTCACCGAGATTCGTGACCATACGTTCTATGCGGAACTGCATCTGCGTGTGCGCGGCAATCAGTTGACCGTGTCCTGCCGCCCTTCCGACGCCATCGCCGTCGCCTGCCGCACCGGAGCCACGATCTACGCGGAAGAGTCGTTGCTGGAAGAGGTCGGTCTGGTTGCTGCAGACGGTTTGGCAGACGACGAGCCGGAGGACGAGGCGATCCTCGACGAGTTCCGCGATTTTCTCGACGAGATCAAGCCGGAAGACTTCGACGCCTGAGCACACTGCGCGCGAACGAACGCGCCGATGGTGTTTGACCTGGGAGCACGCTTTGACTAGTGTTGCGCTCCTTACATTGCCGTAGTTACGCGGATGTGAGTCGGAGGCAACGATGAGCGAGGCAGGCTTCAGTGGTACCAAAGCGGCGACGATCGTCGGCATCACATATCGGCAGCTCGATTACTGGGCGCGAACTGATCTGATCCGACCGTCGCTGGCCGATGCCAGCGGTAGCGGAAGCCGCCGGTTGTACAGCTACCGCGATCTGCTGGAGCTGCGCGTCATCAAGAGCCTGCTCGACGCCGGCATCAAACTCGAGTCCGTGCGGACCGCGTTCGAATACCTCCGCACGCACGTCGACACCGACATCGCCAGCGCCCATCTGGTGATCAGTGGCAGCGACGTGATCCTTTGTGATGGCGAGCAGTTGATCGACGTCATGCGACGCGGTGGCCAAGGTGTGCTCAACGTGCTGGCCATCGGCGGCGTCAAATCCGATCTCGACTCGACGATCGTCGAACTCAATGACGCCTCGATCGCAGCTTCGGCTCGTCGCGCTATGTGATGAGCGAGTTCGAACACAGTCCGCTCGACGCTGTCCATCGAGGGCTCGGTGCGAAGATGGTTCCGTTCGGCGGCTGGGAGATGCCGCTGTCGTATCCGTCCGGCACTGTCGACGAGCACCTCGCATGTCGTAACGACTCGGTCGTCTTCGACGTCTCACACCTCGGGACTGTTCGAGTCGCGGGCGCCGACGCCAACGAGCGCCTGCAGTTTGCGTTGACCAACGATCTCTCCAAGATTGCCCCTGGACGGGCGCAGTACACACACCTGCTCGACGAAAGCGACGCGTCGGTGCTCGACGACATCATCGTGTGGTGGGTCGATGACGAGATCTTCGACGTCATGCCAAACGCCAGCAACACTGATCGCGTGCGCGCTGCCATCGGCGGCCACGAGACCACGCACGACCGAGCCGTGCTGGCGGTGCAGGGTCCGCGCGCGAAGGAGCGCTTGGCAACTGTGTTCGCTGAGGCCGCATCCGTCGGTCGATTCCGAGTCAACCAACTCAGCTGGGAGGGCACACCCTGTGTAGTTGCGGGCACGGGCTACACGGGCGAGGCAGGAGTCGAGATCGCCGTGCCAAACACTGTCGCCCCGGCTCTGTGGGAGGCGATCACCGCTGCCGGCGTCACTCCGGCCGGACTCGGCGCCCGCGACACCTTGCGCCTCGAGGCCGGCCTGCCGCTCCATGGCCACGAACTGGGCCCTGGCATCACCTCGCTGCAAGCAGGACTCGACTGGGTCGTCGCCTGGTCGAAGGATGAGTTTCGCGGACGCGAGCCCCTTGCCGCGGAGCGCGCAGCGGGTATCAGCCGCCGGTTGATGGGCATTGTCACGGATGGTCGAAGGCCACCGCGTGCCGATAGCGCAGTGTTCGCCGATGATCGGCCTGTCGGTGTCGTCACCAGTGGAAACTTCTCACCCGTGCTCGGTCACGGCATCGCTCTCGCGTTCATGCCGCCGGCGACGTCCATCGGCACCGAGGTCGTTGTCGACGTCCGCGGCACCGGCTTGCCAGGCCGCGTCGTGGCAACGCCGTTCGTCGCCAAACACTGAACAACGGCTAACGCTTCTTGGCGGGAGCTTTCTTCGCTGCAACTTTCTTGGGAGCGGCCTTCTTCGCGGGTGACTTCTTCGCTGACGCCTTCTTGGCGGGCACCGCCGCTATCTCGCGCAGGGGCGTGGGCGCTGGTGGCGGGGGAGCGCCACCGAGCAA
>JANMRB010000227.1:0-2190 GCA_031370825.1 Ilumatobacteraceae bacterium | reverse complement strand
CGCCAAGATCAACCAAGTACGGAAGCGACAGGTCCTCGGGGTTGATGCGAATGACATGCTCGGCATGGACATCTTCGATTCGCTGGAGAACCGCCGATTTGCCGCTGCCTGTACGGCCGATCAAGAAGCAGTGAGGGTCGTTGGGATTCTCGACGAGCGCGTAGCCAGCCCACTCAAGGAACGCGTCCTCCAGCAGCGGATCCGCCTCGGCCTGCTCGCCCCCGAGGCTGAAACCACTCTCGAGCCGCGCCACACGCTTTCGAGCCATCGGCCAACTAGATCACACCGGGTGGAAGGCGCAAAGAAGAAGATAGCCGCCGCTCGATCACTCGCGACGTCGCGTACTCAGCGTCGCTGCGGCAGCAAGCCACTCTTCCAGCGTCAACCCCGGGCGTGCGATCAGGCCCTGTCGCGACGCCCCGAGCCGCCGCGAGTTTCGCAAACTTCGCATCGTGCAGCCTACGCCGTGAAGATGCGCCAGCTCGCGCATTTGCTTCTCCCACACGCGCGTCGCGATCTTCCCTTTGAACCCGGTTGTAAGCCAGGGCTAGGTCGGGAGCGACTCGGCAGCCGATGGCGCAAGAGCATCTTGTACTGGGCGAGTGCGAACAGAACCGAGGGTCGAACGGGTACAGGTCAGCTCCTGGAGCCGCGCAAAACGCCCGCGCGGTGCGCCGCGAAGCTCAGTCAGGCTGCTTAGGCGACGCCGATCTCGAGTGCTTCCCAAAATCTGATTCATCCGCCCATCACTGAGCCGGCCAAGGCGCTCGACAAGCGTTCCGAGCGACACGCTCTCGACAGACGCGAGGTCACGACCGAGGCCTGCGGGAACGTGGCACCGTGAGCGCCGACGCCCCATCCCGCTGGGCTAATCGGCGGCCCGAGCGTCGCGACGCCGCGCAAACTGCGAGAGGGCGACGGCAAGGACGAGCGCGCCGCCGTAGAACAGCTGCTGCACGAACGTCTGCACGCCGACCAACTGCAGGCCGGTAATCCCGGTGACGAGGAAGTAAACGGCGGCGATCGAGCCGATCGGGTTGAAGCGTCCCGGCATGATCGTCGTCGCGCCGAGGAACGCTGCGGCGAATGCCGGCAACAAGAAGCTGAGCGCCGAGGTCGGATCGGCCGACCCCAGCGTGCCTGCGTAGAGAACACCGGCGAAGGCGCTGATCAGGCCGGATGCGACGAGTGCGCCCCAACGCAGCCGCGCAACGCGGATGCCGCTCAGCCGAGCAACGCTGCGGCCACGGCCGACGAAGAGCAGGCGCCGCCCGATCGGCATGAACTCGAACACGTAGAGCATGACGAGTCCGAGCGCGACCCCGTAGTAGAATTCGAGCGGAATCCCGAGGAAACGGTCGACGACGACCAAGTTGATGAGCGTGTTGGAGATGCCGCTGATCGTCTGTGAGTTGCTGACCCAGAGGATCACACCGGCGATGAAGGTCGAGGTTCCGAGCGTGGCGATCAGCGAGTCGATGTCGAGTAGCACGACGAGTGCTCCGTTGACGAGGCCGACGAGCAGCCCGACGACCAGCGCGGCCGCGATCGCTGCGCCGATCGGCCAGCCGTGGTTGACGTTCAGAATCGCGAGCGTCATCGAGGAGAGCCCCATCGTTGCGGCGACCGATAGGTCGTAGTCGCCTGCGGTCAAAGGCACGAGCAGCGCGAGTGTCAGCACGACGAGGATCGCTTGCGAGCCGAAGATCGTCGTAAAGTTTGATGTCGTCAGAAACGTGTCCGGTCGCAGGATTCCGAAGACCACGCACGTCAGCCCCCAGGCGGCGAGCAACGCGTAGCGCTCGGCCAGGTCGGCAACGAGCGGCCGCGAGCGCTCGCGCGCCGGTGCCCCCTCGACGGGCCCGCTCATGCGACCACGCCTGCGGCCTCGGAGGCCATCGCCGCGTAGGACTGCTCGATGATGCGGTCCTTCGTGACCTCTGCGCCGACGAGCTGACGCCAGATGCGGCCTCGTCCGAACACGATCACCCGGTCACAGAGCGAGGCCAACTGCTCGTAGTCCGAGCTCGCGCACAGGACGTGCATGCCTCGTTCCTGAGTGGCGGTGCGGATCATCTCGTAGATCTGCTGGCGCGCTCCGACGTCGACGCCCTGCGTCGGTTCGTCCAGAAGAAGCAGCCGCGGCTCGGTCTGGAACCACTTCGCAAGCAGTGCCTTCTGCTGGTTGCC
>JANMRB010000153.1:0-54204 GCA_031370825.1 Ilumatobacteraceae bacterium | reverse complement strand
GTGCTCTTGCCGTGGTCGATGTGAGCAATGATCGAGAAGTTGCGAATGCGTGAGAGGTCCATGGCCGGTCGCTAGATGATACCGGCGAGTGTCATCACGTGGTTGGAGCGCCGTGGGAGCGCTGTTAGCCTTGCGGGGCTTATCCAACCTGCAAGCCGAGTATCCAAGAGAGTCTGCAACGTGGCAAACATCAAGAGTCAGAAGAAGCGAATCCTCACCAATGCGAAGGCTGCCGAGCGGAACAAGGCTGTCAAGAGCGAGCTGAAGACGCGCAGCAAGAACGCCGTCAACGCGATCGGTATTGAGACCGGCGAAGAGTCGCTGCGACTCGCCGTCAAGCGCCTCGACATGGCTGCCGCCAAGGGCGTCATTCACAAGAATCAGGCCGCCCGCCGCAAGAGCCGCCTGATGAAGAAGATCAACGCCGGCGGGTGAGGTCGCGTCATCGCGTCGCCGGGCCCAGACGGCTGAGGCGTGCCACCAGCACCTCCATCACGAGCTCGTCGGGCCACTCCTTTGCGCCACGCAGATCGAGGTCTGCCTGGGCGAGTAGGCCGATCGCCCTGACGACGCCAGCGTTGCCGAGCTTGCGGTACTGGTCCAACGCTTTCTTCGCGGGATAGCCGGGCTTGATCCCCAGGAGCGCGGCTACGGACTTTTCGTCGTTGGCGTTGGCACCATCGAGCGTCAACAACTTGGTGTAGTGGTTGTGCAGGATCGCCATCACCTGCAACGGATGGCGTTCACCGGCGCGCATCATCCGATGGAGCAGCGACAGAGACTTGGTTGTGTCGCCGCGGTCGACGGCATCGGTCAGGTCCCATGGCGGCACTCCCCCGGCCTCACCGAGGAACGGCTCCACGTCGACGACCTTGAGGGTTCGAGAGTCGCCGTACGCCGAGACGAGTGTCTCGAGAATTCCCTGGACCCGCCCGGCATCCTCACCCAGCCACGAAGCGAGTAGCGCGAGCGCCTGCGAGTCCAGCCGAAGGCCAGCCGCGATCACCTGCTCCTCGAACCAGCCTCCGCGCTCACGAGCGCGCATGGGCGGCACGGTGTCGATCACGTTGCCACCGGCTTTCTTGACGGCATCGCTGAGCGCTTTGGCCAGTCGCCCGCCGCCGGCTACGAGCACCAGCTCCGTGCTGGGCAACGGGTCACCGAGATAGCTGACGAGCGGTGACACGTCGTCAGCCCCGAACCGGCCGGCGCCGCGCGCGATCACTACGCGCGATTCGGTGAGGAACGGCGGAGTTTGGGCGGCGTCGACGACCGAGCGCAACTCGTATTCGTCGTCGTCGAACTCGTCGACCATCAGCGACCGTTCACCATCGCCAACGAGGCGACGCACGACATCTGACACCGCGGTGAGCAGCAGCGAATCGTCGTCGCCGGTGATGAGGTGAACAGCCATGCCAGATCAGATTGGCACAACATCGAGCGGTGGCCGCCAGCGATGTCGAACCACCAGCGCAACGACAGTGAGCACGACGACCAACCATCCGACGGTGGACCATCGCGGGGAAGGCTCCGCGGCGGCTCCCAGGTACGCAACCGTGGCGACCCATCTGGTTCCCATCGCGCAAGGTGCCATCAGCATCGGCGCCAATGGTGGTGCGACGGCAGACAGCAACCCGGCTGGAATCCCGAAGAGCATCACGAAACCGGCCACCGGCACCGCCAAGAGGTTGGCCGGCAACGACACCAACGGCAAACGATGGAACACCAACCAGCTCGGCAGCGCCACGCCGGCCTGGGCGCCGAGCGTGACTGACATCGGTACGCGGAGCCACCGCGGCCCCGGCAACCACTCGGCCAATCTCGGGGCCGCGACGCAGACCCCAGCAGTCGCGCCGGTCGACAACCAGAACCCCACCGACCAGACCAACATCGGATCGACGAGCACCAGGACCGCGACCGTGCAGGCCAACAGCCGAACCACGGACTGCTGACGCCCCAGCACGAACGACGAACTGCCCAGCATGGCCATGACACCGGCCCGCAGGACTGAGGGCTCGAACCGGGTCAGCATCATGAACCAGCCGATCAGGCCGAGAGTTGCTGCCCATCGCCACCATGGCCGCAGGCGGCGCAGCAACGGCGAGGCGGCCGCCACGACGAAGGCGACGTTCTCTCCCGACACAGCCGTGAGGTGGGAGAGCCCCGATGCCCGGAAGGCAGCCACCATGTCGACCGGCTCACGGGCGTCATCACCGATCACCAATCCGGTGAACAGGGCCGCATCGTCGCCGCCGACAGTGGATTCCGCGACGCGTCGCAACGACGTGCGCACCCGTGACGACGTTCGGTACAGCGGCGAGCCATCCACCCAATCGCCCACCACGGCAATGCTGAACTCTCCGACGACATGTCGAATCTGTGCGCGTCGAGCGTTTGACGTCATCAGCCGTCGCGTGCCCTGAACGAAGACCAGTTCGCCTGCTTGGCGGTCGACCAGCCGCCGCCGGGGCGAGCCGTAGACCCATGCGTCGAAGCGCTCGCCATCGACTTCGATGGTGACACGTAGGCCCCTGCCGAAGGGTGCCGGGTCGCCGACAACGGTTGCCCAACCGGAGGATGCGCCGATGTGGCGGGGAACGGCACCAGCCCAATCGTCCTGCGAACGCCATCCCCCGATCACCCCGAGAATCAGGCAGACCACGAGTACGGAGACCCGTCGAGCCAGCAGCGCGGAAACCACAGCGAACGCGCCGACCCACAGCGGCGAACGGGTCCAGACGCCGATGACCGCTGCCAGGGCGACCAGGGCGACCTCGCCATCGCTGAACGGATGCCGCCGGCGATGCCGTCGCGAGTCGTACGCTCGGGTCATCGCCGCCATGCCGATGATTCACGAACCGGTGCCGCTGGGGCCACGTGCCTATCGCTCCAAGCTGCGCGCCTCCGGACCTCTTGTGGCCCTGATTCCTCCGGGCGTGCTCGGAGCCATGTCATTGCTGTTGTTGCGAGGCCACACATCGTTGGTCCGAGGTGTTGCCGGCTTCCTGACCGCCGTGCTAGCGGCACCGGGCCTGCTGGTCGCGGGTGCACCGCTGCGATCAGGGGGAAAGGTGTACCTGGGTGCGATCGTTGGCAGCGCACTGTTGTGGATGATCGTCGGTGCGATCTCGGCGAAACGCGCCACGCGCCTGCCCGCGGCATCGTGGCGCGATTACTGGCGCGAATACGTCTGGCTGGCGGCCGGCGTGTGGTTGGGTGTCGTCGTGGCTCTTGGCGCGGTGAATCTGGTGTTCGGGCGAGCATTGTTCTGATCACACGGTCACCAGCCCGCGCAGCGCATCGAGCTTCGCAGGACCGATCCCGCGCACGTCACCGAGCTGGTCGACCGTCTGGAACGGACCGTGCTGCTCTCGGTGGGTGACGATCGCAGCCGCAGTTGACGGGCCGACGCCCGGCAGAACGTCGAGTTGGTCCGCCGTCGCGGAGTTCACGTTGACAGGGCCCGCCGGGGCAGTCGTCACTGCGCCGGCCTCGCCTGTGACGACGATCGGGATCACCTCGCCGACCGCCGGTACGTAGACCCGCTCGCCATCGCGCAGGGTTGCAGCAAGGTTGACCACATTCAGATCGGCTTGTGCCTCTACCCCACCGGCCGCGGCCACCGCATCCGTAACGCGTGCCGGCGCCGCGAGGGTGTACACGCCCGGCGTGATCACCGCACCAGTTACGTACACAACCACGGCAGCAGCAGCCGATGTCGTTGGAAGAGCGACGGACGTGTCGGTGGTCGATGCCGGATGTGAGGCGAAGGGCAGTTGATCCTCAGCGCGGCCCGGTGAGCCCTTCAGCAGCCACGTGCCGCCGGCCACGACCGCGAGCACCGCGAGAGCGGTGGCCGCCAAACGTCCGGGACCGAACCAAACGATCCACTCACGGGCACGATCGAGCGGAGATCGTGGTGGAGCAGGTCGAGGCAGGCTCGAATCCATGACGACCTCCACATCTGGGCAAATGAGCGCCACCGGGCTACTGGGGGAAGTCAGGGCCGGACACTATCGACGGCCCTCAGGTTTCACTACGAGGCGATGCGCTCCGGCAGTTCGTCGCGCACGGCGGTGGTCAGCGAGCGGCGGGCGACCCAGTCCGCCTCGATCTCGAGCGGGATGCGCAGATACGCACTGCGATGATCTTTTCCGCGTAGGCGCCAGATGGCGTACGGCCCGAAATAGCGCACGGAGAAACCGAGGACACCGAAGCGTTTCCATTGCCGCACGTGGACCAGTTCGTGGCGCAACAGATACGGCGAGGCCTTGCCGCGGCGCACGATCACGAGTGACCCGACGGTGATTCCATCCGCACCCTTTGGCACTGGGCCGCCCTCCCACAGGCGGTAGCCCTCGCGACGTTCGATCGGCACACCCAGACTGTAGCCCCGATCGTCAGTAAAGACGGGCAGTCAACTGCTTGCGGTAGGTGGCGGTGCGCGGATCGTCGGGCCCCATCAGCTCCAGGAGGTCGACGAACTGCTGACGTGCCTCGTCGTCGCCCTTCACATTGTCGAGGAGCTCCGTCAACCGAGAGTCGTAGTCGTCGGTGACCAACGACGGCTGCGTGCTGACCCGTGCTGCTGCCGCAATCCGGCGGGTGCGATCGTTCTCTGGGATGCGAGCCAGGAACGTCAGTGCCTGCTGGCCTTCGTCACGAG
Source organism: Ilumatobacteraceae bacterium (assembly GCA_031370825.1). GTDB lineage: Bacteria > Actinomycetota > Acidimicrobiia > Acidimicrobiales > Ilumatobacteraceae > JAENVT01. The sequence continues at coordinate 49,538 of JANMRB010000153.1, read as the reverse complement.
CGACGAGAAGCTCGGCGAGGCCGATGATGGCCTCTTCGTTGGCGGGCTCGATCTCCAACACCGCTCGGTACGCGCCTTCGGTGCCCTCGGCAAGAAGTGACGCGACCGTACGTTCGGCTTCGGACGGAAGCAGGTTGGCCACGAACTCCTCGATGACGTGCTCGGGGTGGGCGCCGACGAAACCATCGACGACCTCGCCGTTCTTCAGTGCGTAGACGGCAGGAATCGACTGCACCTGGAAGGCCTGCGAGACGCCGGGGTTCTCGTCGACGTTGACCTTGACGAGAACCACTTCACCGTTTGTCGCATCGGTGACCTTTTCGAGGATCGGACCAATCGTGCGACACGGACCGCACCACGGAGCCCACAGATCGACTACCACAGCGGAGGTCTTGGAGCGGTCGACAACCTCGGTCTGGAACGTTGCGTCGGTGACATCGATGGCCATGTCGGCACGATACCGGGATACCGTACGAGCAGCATGAATGACGTGCCAGGCATCGATGCTGCACCGGTCACAGACTGGCTGGAGGCCAATGTGGCTGGGGCTCGCGGCCCGTTCACGTTCGTGGTGATCGCCGGGGGTCACTCGAACCTCACGTATCGCGTCGTCGGCGCAAACGGAGTTGCCTACGTGCTGCGACGACCGCCCCTCGGCCACCGTTTGGCGAGCGCTCACGACATGGGCCGCGAACATCGGATCATCGCCGCGTTAGAGGGTTCGGCGGTGCCGGTTCCGCCGGCTCTCGGATTGTGCTCCGACGACACGGTCAATGATTCCCCGTTCTACGTGATGGGCTTCGTCGAGGGGCACGTGATCAGAGATCGAACAGGCGCCGAATCCGCGTTGGCGCCGTCGGCGCGCCGTAGGGCCGGCGAGTCGCTCGTCGACACGATGGCCGCCATTCACGCCGTCGATCTCGACGCCACCGGGTTGACGGACCTCGCCAGGCACGAGGGCTACATCGCCCGCCAGTTGAAGCGTTGGTACGGCCAGTGGAACGAACAGAAGACCCGGGAGATCCCGGCGATCGACGATGCCCACGACGCTTTGGTGCAACGCATACCGGAGCAGGGTCCGGCGACCTTGGTCCACGGTGATTACCGCCTCGACAACTGCATCGTGGGTGACGACGGCTACATCCGTGCGGTGCTCGACTGGGAGATCTGCACGCTCGGTGATCCACTGGCCGACCTCGGCCTCCTGCAGGTGTACTGGACCGGGCCGGGCGATGATCCCTCGGCGTGGGGTGGAACGACGACCACCGCAGATGGCTTCCTCGATAGAGAGGACCTGACAGCTCGATATGCACAGGCCAGCAGGCGCGACCTCTCCCAGTTGCCTTTCTACGTTTCGTTCGCGTATTGGAAGTTGGCCTGCATCCTGCAAGGCGTGTACTACCGCTACGTCGGCGGCGCACTCGGATCACGTGACCCGGCGGAGCTCGAACCGTTCATCGCCCAGATCGACAGCGCGGCAGCCCGCGCCGCCGAATGCCTGGAGGCCATGCCATGACTGATCCATACACCCTCCATCAGCCGTTTCCCTCGCTCGATGCCCCGGCCATGGTGGTGATGCTCACCGGCTGGATCGATGCCAGCGGAGCGGCGGCTGCAGCAATGGCGACAGTGCAGGAAGAATGGTCGGTGCGACCGTTGGCCACCTTCGACGGCGACACCTTCATCGACTACCGGGCCAGGCGGCCGACCATGGAGCTGCGCGAGGGCGTCAACACCCGCCTGATCTGGGCCGACATCGAGTTGCACTTCGGACGCGATTCGAAAGGGCACGACGTCCTGACGCTCAGCGGTCCGGAGCCGGATTCCCAGTGGCGAAGGTTCGCAGAGGTGGTGTCGGACCTGGCGATGCAACTCGGCGTGCGAACGATGGTCGCTCTCGGCGCCTACCCCTTCGCTACACCGCATACTCGCGATCCGCGCCTGTCCAGCAGCTCACCATCCGCCGACGTGGTCGCCAACGTTCCGTATCTCAAGAACTCGGTCGACGTTCCCGCCGGCATGGGCGCTGTCCTCGAACACGCCTTCACCGAGAAGGGTGTTCCGGCCCTCGGCATCTGGGCACAGGTACCCCATTACGTCAGTGCCATGAGCTACCCCGCCGCCACGCTCTCCTTGCTCACAGGCCTGCACGACGTCGCCGGGCTCGAGGTCGACGCTGCAGCAATTCGGCAGGAGACGATCATCCAGCGACAACGCCTTGATCAACTGGTCGCCAGCAACGATGAACATCGATCGATGGTCGAACAGCTCGAGGAGCTCTACGACCAGGCACAGCAACAGACCGATCTACTCGGCACCGGCGGCATCCCGACCGGCGACGAACTGGCCGCAGAGTTCGAGCAGTTCCTGCGAGACCAGGACACCTGACCGGGACCAAGGCGGCGAGCACGGTCGGCGAGTACGGTCGGCGCCATGAAAGTCGACGGAGGAGTCAGCACCGACCTCAACAAGGCTGCGGCCAGTGCCAAGGAGACTGAGGCAGCGGGATACGACGGTGCGTGGACGTCGGAGACGGCACACGATCCATTCTTCCCCCTGCTGCTGGCGGCAGAGCACACCGAACGACTCGATCTCGGCACGTCGATCACCGTCGCCTTTGCCCGAAATCCGATGACGCTCGCCCACACCGGCTGGGATCTCCAGGCCTTCTCGAAAGGCCGGTTCATCCTCGGGCTTGGCAGCCAGATCAAACCGCACATCACGAAGCGGTTCAGCATGGAATGGAGCCATCCCGCGCCGCGGATGCGGGAGATGATCCTGGCCATCCGGGCGATCTGGGACACGTGGCTGAACGGCACGCCACTGGCGTTTCGCGGCGAGTTCTACACGCACACGCTGATGACGCCGTTCTTCACACCCGACCGGACCGACGTCGAAGCCTTCGGGGTGCCGCGGATCTTCCTCGCCGGTGTCGGCGAACTGATGACCGAGGTCGCGGGTGAGGTGTGCGACGGGTTCATCTGCCACGGGTTCACAACGGAGCGTTACTTGCGTGAAGTCACTCTTCCTGCGCTCCGGCGCGGTCGGGCTAAAGCCGGCAAGACCATGGACGGTTTCGAGATCGTCGGTCCATCGTTCGTCGTCACGGGAAACAACATCGAAGAGATGACGGCCGCGGAGGCAGGCACCCGCCAACAGATCGCGTTCTATGGTTCGACGCCGGCGTACAAGGGGGTGCTCGAGCTCCACGGTTGGGACGGCCTGCACGAAGAGCTCAACGCACTGTCAAAGAAGGGTGGCTGGGTCGAGATGGGCAACCTCGTCACCGACGACATCCTGAACTCGTTCGCTGTCGTCGGCGAACCCGAGAAGATCGCCTCCGAACTGCTGCGACGGTACGGCGACGTGGTTCAGCGGATCAGCTTCTACGCGCCCTACAAGAGCGACCCGGACCGCTGGCGAGGCGTGCTCGCCGCCCTGCAATCCACCTAGACGAGTTCGAGGAGCTCGTCTAGGTAGAGCTCGCGACACTTGGCTCGTTGCAACTTGCCAGATGATGTCTTCGGCAACGTACCGGGCTTGACGAGCATCACATCGCGAGGCGGCAACCCGCACACTTCGAGCGTGCGGTGGTGCAGGGCCTCACGCACCTGCGGAGGATCATCGGTTCGGACCTCGGCAACCACGACGACGCTCTCTTTGCCCTTGTAGCCCTCGACGCCGAACGCGATCACGTTGCCGGCACGCACGCCAAGGAGAGTGCCGCAGGCCCGCTCGATGTCTTCCGGAAAAACGTTTCGACCTCCGACGATGATCACATCCTTGATTCGTCCGCACAGCACGAGCTCGCCGTCGACCGTGTAGGCCAGGTCGCCCGTGCACAACCAGCCGTCGCGGAACAGCGCCGCAGTTGCGTCGGGCCGCTTGTAGTAGCCGGGCGTCACCGAGGTGCCGCGCACCAACAGCTCGCCGACGTGGCGTTCGGGCAGCTCGACGTACGTGGCCGGATCGACGACTTTCATCTGTAGACCCGGTACGGCTTTGCCGAGGCGTGGGATCCGGCGCACGTCGAGCTCTTCATCGGCGTCGGCGACATCGAGGGGTTTGGCGATGCGGTCGCGCTCCAAAACGACTCTGTCGACGGAGTCGCAGACCATGCCTCGGTGCCGTGGCGGGAAGACCCCGCCGATCGCCAGCTCTGCCATTCCGAACGCGGGAAACACGCTTCCGGGTTTGAATCCGAAGGGTTCAGCTGCGGCCACGAACGCCTCAACGGCCTTCGGGTCGACCGGCTCCGCGCCGCTGAGCGCCAATGTCAACCTCGACAGATCGAGGCCGGTCATCCGACCGAGCGCTCGCGTTGCCAGCACCCACGAGAAGTTCGGTCCGGCGGTCGCCGTGCCGCCCCAGTCGCTGATCCACTGCATCCAGTTGCCCGGCTTGGCCAGAAAGTCTTGCGGCGCTGCCTGCACGAGTTGGCAACCGTTGGTCATCGGTATCGACAGGAAACCGACGAGACCCATGTCGTGGTACAGAGGCAGCCAGGAGACCATCACCTCGCCCTCGCCGAGCTCGGCTGCGCTGCACGAGGCGTCGATGTTGGCCGCAAGGACACGGTCGGGAATCATCACGCCCTTGGGCTCGCTGGTGGATCCACTCGTGTACTGGAGGATCACCAATCGCTCGGGATCATGGGGCGGAAGTTCGAGGCGCTCGGCACCGGGAGCCGTGGCCGATCCCGGCAGGACCGCAGCCATCAGTTCGATCGGGGGATCGTCGACCGTCCGATCGTAGAACGCTGCCAGCAGCTCGTCGATCAGGACGAGTTTGGCGTCGCCATGACGGATGCGTCCCCGCGTGGCGTCGATGAACGCATCGAGCGAGCCCATGCGCATCGGCAACGGCAGCACCATGCTTGCCAGGCCCGCCAACCAACAGCCCTGGATGATCGTGATCAGCTGCCGCGAGGTGGGTCCGAGAATCGCAACGTGATCGCCGGGCACAAGACCTCGTGCCTGCAGCGCCGCGCCGACGACGCGGGCTTCTTCGTGGATCTCTCGCCACGGCACGAACGATTCTCCGCCTGCCGGCGCCACAGATGAACCGACGAATCGGACGCCAGTCGGACGGTCAGCGGCAGCGATGATCCGATCGACGATGCCCACATACGGCGACCCGGTGAGCGAAGACATGATTTGCAACCGTAGTAGCGACGCATCGCATCGTAGAATCTTTGGGCAATGACCTCGGCGCCTACCACTACTGACGACGTACCCAAGTTTCGGTACACGGGCGCCCTGGCCCAGGAGATCGAAATGCGCTGGCAGGACCGGTGGGAAGCCGAGGGAACGTTCGAGACCCCCAATCCCTCCGGCCCGTTGGCGGACCCGGCCAAGATCGAGGGGCGACCGAAGAAGATCTTCGTGCTCGACATGTTTCCCTATCCGTCAGGCAAGGGCCTGCACGTCGGCCACCCGCTGGGTTTCATCGGGACCGACATCTACACTCGGTACAAGCGGATGACGGGCCACAACGTCATGTACACGATGGGCTTCGACGCTTTCGGGCTGCCTGCCGAGCAGTACGCGCTCCAGACCGGGCAACACCCCGCCATCACGACCCATGCAAACATTGTCAACTACCGCCGGCAACTGCGGCGACTGGGCCTCAGCCACGATGCGCGACGCAGCATCAGCACCACCGACCCTGCCTACTACCGCTGGACGCAGTGGATCTTCCTGCAGATCTTCAATTCGTGGTACGACGTCGACGCCGACCGGGCGCGGCCGATCAGCGAGCTGATCGAACAATACGAGTCCGGGCAACGCCCTACGCCGGACGGTCGTTCATGGAGCGATCTCTCACCAGCGGAACGTGACACGACCATCGAGGGCCATCGGCTGGCATACGTCAGCGATGCCCCGGTCAACTGGTGCCCGGGTCTCGGCACGGTCGTCGCCAATGAAGAAGTCACCGCCGATGGTCGCAGCGACCGAGGCAACTTCCCCGTGTTCAAGCGCAACATGCGCCAGTGGATGATGCGCATCACGGCGTACGCGGATCGGTTGATCGAAGACCTCGATCTGCTCGACTGGACCGACGCGATCAAGGCGATGCAGCGCAACTGGATCGGTCGCAGCGAGGGTGCAACTGTGCACTTCCAGTCGAGTGCTGGGCCAATCACCGTGTTCACGACGCGGCCCGACACGTTGTTCGGTGCCACGTTCATGGTGCTGGCACCCGAGCATCCACTGGTCGACGCACTGACGACGCCCGAGCGCCGGCAGGCCGTCGACCAATATCGCCATCAGGCCGCGTCGAAGAAGGACATCGACCGACAGGACGACACCCGCGAGAAGACCGGAGTGGCGACCGGCGCATACGCCACCAACCCCGTGACCGGTGAGTCGATCCCGATATGGATCGCCGACTACGTGCTGATGGGTTACGGCACCGGTGCGATCATGGCGGTGCCGTCCGGCGACCAACGCGACTTCGAGTTCGCCCGTTTGTACGGCTTGCCGATACGGGCGATCCAACAGCCGCCGGACCGAAGTCTCGACACCTCGACGTGGGAGTCCGCCTTCATCGGCGACTCGCCCTACGTCAACAGCTCGAACGGGTCGCTTGAACTCAACGGGATCACCACCGTTGCAGAGGCCAAGCGTCTGACCAATGAATGGCTCGAGCAGAACGGTCATGGCACAGCGGCGGTCACGTACAAGCTGCGTGACTGGCTCTTCAGTCGCCAGCGATACTGGGGCGAGCCGTTCCCGATCGTCTACGACCTCGACGGCAACCCTCACGGTCTGCCCGACAGCGAGCTGCCGTTGGTGCTACCCGAGACCGACAGCTTCTCGCCACGCACCTTCGACCCGGACGACGAGTTCTCCAACCCGGAGAGCCCGCTCGATCGGCTCGACTGGTGGACCAATGTCGAGCTCGACCTGGGCAACGGCCCGCAGCCCTACCGGCGCGACACCAACGTCATGCCGCAGTGGGCGGGCAGTAGTTGGTACGAGCTGCGATATCTCGACCCGACCAACGAAACACGGTTCGTCGATCGAGAGGTCGAGAGGTACTGGATGGGCCCTCAACCCGAGGGCCACGATGGCCACCCGCATCCGGGCGGGGTCGATCTCTACGTAGGTGGCGTCGAACACGCCGTCCTGCACCTCCTGTACTCGCGGTTCTGGCACAAGGTGTTGTTCGACCTCGGTCACGTGTCGTCGAAGGAGCCCTACTACCGTCTGTTCAACCAGGGCTACATCCTGGCCGCAGCGTTCAAGGACGAACGCGAGATCTACGTCGATTCCGCAGAGGTCGTCGAGCGCGACGGAGCGTATTTCTACGGCGACCTGCCGGTCACCCGCGAGTGGGGCAAGATGGGCAAGAGCCTCAAGAACGCCGTCACCCCCGACGACATCTGCCAGAGCTACGGCGCTGACACGCTGCGGCTCTATGAGATGGCGATGGGTCCGCTCGACGCGTCGCGACCATGGGAGACACGCGACGTCGTCGGCATGTACCGGTTCCTTCAGCGACTGTGGCGAAATGTGATCGACGAAGAGACGGGCGAAGTAGCCCTGCTCGATGGCCCCGCAGATACCGAAACGCAGCGATTCCTGCATCGCACGATCAGTGGAGTGCGCGACGACATGGATGCGCTGCGGTTCAACACGGCCATTGCCAAGCTGATCGAGTTGAACAACCATCTGACAAAGCTGGGCGGGTGCCCGACAGACATCGGCGAACCGCTGGTGTTGATGGTCGCCCCTCTGGCAGCCCATGTTGCCGAAGAGCTGTGGGCGAAGCTGGGTCACAGGGAGTCACTCGCCCACGAAGCGTTCCCCATCGCCGATCCTGCTCTGCTGGTCGCCGAGACCGTCGAGTACCCGGTTCAGATCAACGGCAAGGTTCGGGGCCACATCACTGTCGCCGCCGGGCTCGATTCTGCCGGCGTCGAAGCGGCAGCCCTCACCGATCCGAAAGTAGTCGCCTCGCTGGCGGGCGCTTCACCGCGGAAGGTGATCGTCGTGCCGGGGCGGATGGTCAACATCGTCGCCTAGCAATCGCCACAAAGAATCTGCGGGTGCGTCTGGGCAATACTGGCTCGATGCCCGAGCTGCACTACCGAAATGCACACGAGGTTCTCGAGATGTTTCGCAATCGCGAGCTCTCCCCGATGGAATACCTCGAAAGCCTGATCGAGCTGATCGAGACGCAGGATCCGCTGATCAACGCTGTCGTCGATCGTCGTTACGACGAGGCACGAACCGAGGCACGCGCTTCGGAGCAGCGATACCTCGGGAACGGTGACGCGCCCCGGCCTTTGGAGGGCTTGTGCGTCGCCGCCAAGGAAGAGCATCCCATGAGGGGTCGGTCCTGGCGGCAGGGTTCGCTGGCGTTTGCGGAGAAGGTCGCGAAGTACGACCATCCGATCATCGAGCGGATCCAGGACGCGGGAGGCATCATTCATGTCCGCACCGCAACGCCGGAGTTCAGTTGCGCCGCTTTCACTCACAGCAAGCTCTGGGGCGTGACGCGAAACCCTTGGAACACGGAGTTCGCGCCCGGCGGGTCGTCGGGCGGGTCGGCTGCCGCGCTGGCGGCTGGTTACGCACCGCTGGCAACCGGCAGCGACATCGGTGGATCGATCCGCATCCCCGCGTCATTCTGCGGTGTGACCGGTTTCAAACCTCCCTTCGGTCGCGTGCCCGGCCTCGCTCCGTATCACCTCGATCAGTACTGCCACGATGGGCCCCTGGCGCGAACGGTCGCAGATTGCGGCCTGCTCGAAAATGTGATCGCAGGTCCACACTGGCGTGACAACGTGTCGCTCCGCGACCCTCCGCAGATCCCCCGGGACGGGGCAGGTGTCGAAGCAGTTCGTGTGGGGCTTTCCATGAGACTTGGCGATTGGCCGGTCGATGCCGACGTCGTGGCCAACACCTGGAAGGTGGCCGAAGCGCTTCGTCACGCGGGCGCAATCGTTGAAGAGGTAACGCTGCCTTGGACCGTCGATCGTTTCTGGCAGGCAGCCAGGGCCCACTTCGCAGCAATCTTCGGCGCAGGAATCAGGCAGATCGAGGCCGAGCACGGCGACTTGTTGAACGATTACACCAGGTCGTTCGCGAAGACGATGGATCCGGAGCTGACGTTCTACGAAGGGTTGGTCGAGGAGACTGCTTTGTGGGATCCGTTGGGTCGCCTGTTCCAAGACGTCGACATCTTGTTGTGCCCGACGGTCGCAACCAGCGGTCTGGAGGCAGGTAATCCGTACGTCGACGAGGCTGTGATCATCGATGGCCAGGCGGTAGCGCATCACATCGTCGCGATGATGACCATTCCCTTCAACCTCTTCGGTCGTTGCCCCGTGCTGACCGTCCCGTCAGGACTGGCGTCGAACGGAGTGCCCACTGGAGTGCAGATCGTCGGCAGAACGTACGAGGACGTCAGCACCTTTCAGGTCGGAGCAGCGGTCGAGGGTGCCGGATTCGGTTTCGGGTCGCCCGACTGGCGACCGCCGACGGCGGCTCTCAAGCCCTGGGACGCTTAGCTACCAAGCGACGCTTCGGCCTCGCGGCTGTTCGCTGGGGTTCGAGCAGGTGTTCCAGACAGCAGAACTCCAACAGGCGGCGGACCGGTTTCGACGGTTCCCGGATGTGCACCGCCCCGCCAGCTTCGCGCCTGCGCATCGCCTGTCGAAGGACTACGGCCAGGCCGCTGGAATCCATGAAGTCGACCGCAGAGAGATCCAAGACGACGCGCTCGCTGATCCCCACCCTGTCGAGTGCGGCGGCCAGCTCGTCGTCCGAGGCGATGTCGATCTCGCCGCGAACTGTCATCAGGACGATCCCGCCGTCCTGCGCGACGTCAACACGAATACCCCCGTTCGTCATCATCGCCGTCACCTTTCCCAAAGACTGCCCATCACAAACACCGATCGCCCAACTGTCGAACGGTACCGTGATCGGCGATGCGGATCTACGTCTCCGGGGCGCAACATGAGTCGAGCTCCTTCTCGCCTATTCCGACCTCGTATCGATCATTCGAGAAGTGGAACTGGTGCGAAGACAAGCCATACGACAGCGACGGGTTCGGTTATGGCGAGGCATGCCGCCTCGCCGGAGCTGCCAACTTCGAGGTGACGGCTGGTCCGTTCTTCACTGCCGAGCCGAGCTCGCCCGCGACGATCGCTGCGTGGCGGGCCATCAGCGACGAGATTCTCGAGGGGCTACGAGCGGCGCTGCCCGTCGACATCGTCTTTCTGTGTTTGCACGGCGCGCAGATGGCCGAGGGTGTCGACGATTGCGAGGGTGAGCTCATCGCCGCGGCGCGTGAAATCGTCGGGCCGTCCGTGGCTCTCGGCGTCCTCCTCGACCTGCATGCCAATGTCACGTCGGCAATGTGCTCGAACGCCGACCTGACCGTCTCCTGCCGCGAATATCCCCACATCGATTACGCGCAGCGTGCCTGGGAGATGCTTCCGGTTCTGCGGGGCATCGCCAGGGGAATGCGGCCGGTGACTCGTGCTCGACGGATCGGGGGATCAGGTGTCTTTCCGACTCCGGACGAGCCAATGCGATCCTTCGTCGTTCGGATCCGGAATGCTCAGAGTCAGACCGGGGTGTTGATGGTGTCCGCGAATCATGGCTTCGAGGGGTCGGATACGCCGATGATGGGTGCATCTGTCGTCGTGACGACCGACAACGACGAGGCACTTGCCGACAAGGTGGCAGAAGAGGTCGGCAACGACTTCCTGTCGATCATCGTGGGCAACAGTTGGACTGGGTTCGGGGTCACGGAGGCGATCGACGAGGCGCTGCGACAGACAGCCGGTCCTGTCGTCATTGCCGACCGCAGCGACAACGCCGGTGCCGGCGCTGCAAGTGATTCCACGTACATCCTCGCCGAGCTGATCGAACGCGATGTTCACGACGCAACGCTTGGAATGATCTGGGACCCGATGGCGGTGCGGGCGTGCCACGACGCGGGGATCGGTGCCAGGTTGCCCATGCGCATTGGCGGCAAGGCGGGCCGGCTGTCGGGATCACCGATCGATGCCCTCGTCGAGGTGACGTCGGTCCGCACCGACGCGATGCAAGCGCTGTTCGGTCAGGGCGAGCCGCGCGAGCCGCTCGGCAGATCCGCTGCGGTTCGCATCGGCGGGATCGACGTCGTGTTGACCTCACGGCGTCAGCAGGTGTTCAGCCCGCATTGCTTCACCGAGCACGGCATCGACCTGACGAGGCGACACATCGTGGTCGTCAAGAGCATGCAGCACTTCATGGGTGGGTTCGCATCCATTGCTGCGAGCATCGTGCGCTGCGATGGGCCCGGTAGCGCAACACTCGACATGACGAAGATCCCCTATCAGCGAATACGACGACCCATGCTCGGTCTCGATCCCGTCGGAATGATTGGCCTCGAGCCACTGCCCTGATCGCCCGTCGGCGCAACATCCGCCCCATTTCGGCTGTTCAGCGGTACTATGTCCGACGGCGGAATACGAACACGTACCCGCGGTCGAGTGCAGCGCTCAGTGCGCACAGTGATTCCAGCGAGTTGTTGGTCTTTGCATCCACGGCCAACAACCCATAAAGGAATCCCCCACAATGACCACATCCACCCCGAGCAATCGCGGCGCGCGCCGTCGCAACGGCGGCCGGCACTCCGGCGCCGAACGCTCCGTTCGAACGACCGATACGGCGTTCCCCACACCTGCTCCGGCAGGGCCCGCCATCGCGCCGCCGCCTGCCATCGAGTACGTCACGGATTTCGTGGCCCTCGGCGTACCGGCTTCGTTGATCAAGGTTCTCGCCGACCGCGGTGTCGAGACCGCTTTCCCCATCCAATCGGCCACGCTTCCGGACTCCTTTGCGGGTCACGATGTGCTCGGTCGTGGCAAGACCGGCAGTGGCAAGACCATCGCCTTCGCCCTGCCACTCGTAACGCGACTGGCCGCCAGCGGCCGTCGCCGTCAATCGGGTCACCCCCGAGCCCTCATCCTCGTCCCGACTCGCGAGCTGGCCAACCAGGTCATGACATCGCTCAATCCGCTGGCGGCCGCAATGTCGCTGCGCGTCGCGACCATCTACGGCGGCGTCGGTCAGGGCCCGCAGGTTTCGGCCTTGCGTCAGGGCGTCGACATCGTCGTCGCTTGTCCTGGTCGGCTCGAGGACCTGATCGGTCAACGGCACTGCCGCCTCGACGCTGTCGAAGTGACAGTGCTCGACGAGGCCGATCACATGGCCGACCTCGGCTTCCTGCCAGGCGTGAAGCGCATCCTTGATGCGACCCCGTCCGGTGGTCAACGCCTGCTGTTCTCGGCGACGCTCGACAAGGCGATCGATGGCCTCGTCCGGCAGTACCTCGTCAACCCAGTCGTCCACTCGGTTGATCCCGAAGTGTCGTCGATCAACACCATGACCCACCATGTGTTGGCCGTTTCGTCGGCCGACAAGGCCGCAGTCGTCAGCGCCCTGGCCAGCGGATTCGACCGCTCGTTGCTCTTCATGCGCACGAAGCACGGCGCCAAGAAGCTCGCCAAACAGCTGTGCGCGGCCGGCATCCCCGCTGTCGAGTTGCACGGCAACCTGTCGCAGAGCGCCCGCGAACGCAACCTCGCCGACTTCACCAGCGGCCAGGTTCGCGTTCTCGTGGCGACTGACATCGCCGCCCGCGGCATCCACGTCGATGACATCGCCTTGGTGATCCACGTCGATCCTCCGGCTGAGCACAAGGCATTCCTTCACCGCTCCGGCAGAACTGCCCGCGCTGGCGCGGAAGGCGTCGTTGCAACAGTCATGACGCCGGATCAAGCCGGTGATGTGCGTTCGCTCGCCCGAGCCGCAGGCATCACGCCAACCGTCACCAACGTCAACCCCGCCCACCCGTTGCTCGTCGAGCTGTCCGGCCCGTCAGCGCCCAAGGTCGCACCTCGTCCGCAACGTCCGGAGGATGTGCAAGCTGCACGTCAGCGTCCGTCTCAGCCAGGTCGGCGCCGAGGTCAATCGTCCGGTTCCCGTCCGGGCGGTCCCCCGGCGAAGCCGTCACGGTCTAGCGCCCGCAACACAGGCGGACGCTCCTCGAATGGACGACGTTCAGCCCCCACTGGCCGCTGAACCACCCCATCCGAGTGTCTTTGTCCCACCCGGGTGGGCGGGAGACACTCGTTTGCGGGTTGTCAGTTGTCGCCGAAGCTGATCCCGATGTCGCGTGCTGCCATCACCGTGTCGCAATCCAGCGGCACCGTTCGCATCGACCCGATCGCGTCCTTCAACGGGACGTATTCCACATACGGCTCGTTCAGGGCGACCATCACGCCATCGAAACCCTCTTCGAGGGCACGCACGGCCGCTGCTCCGAAACGGGTGCCCAGCAGGCGATCGAGTGCGGTTGGCGTGCCGCCGCGCAGCAGGTGCCCGAGAACGACAGTTCGCGCTTCTTTGCCGGTCAACTCGGTGAGCTGTTGGGCGACCTGATGACCGATACCGCCGAGCCGCTCCGCCTGATCGACGGCTTGGCCGACAACGGACCGCTGGCCATCTTGAGGAATCGCTCCCTCGGCTACCACGACGATCGCAAAGCTCGCGCCGCGCGCCTCGCGTCCTTTGATCATCGCCGCCACCGGCTCAAGACGGAAGGGGATCTCGGGGATCAAGATGGCGTGAGCGCCCGCCGCGACACCGGCGTTGAGGGCGATCCAGCCGGCATACCTTCCCATCACCTCGACGACGAAGACCCGGCTGTGAGACGTCGCCGTCGTGAACACTCGATCGATCGACTCGGTGGCGACGTGGACAGCAGTATCGAAACCGAACGTCACGGTGGTCTTGTCGAGGTCGTTGTCGATCGTCTTCGGCACACCGATCACTCGTAGCCCGGCCTCGAACAATCGCTGACCGATCGCAAGCGATCCGTCGCCACCGATCGTGATCAACGCGTCGATGCCCGCTTCGCGGAAGAGCGAGACGAGGTGCTCGGTGCGGTCTTCGTAGACGACGGTACCGTCGGGCTGTTCGACGGGGAAACGACACGGGTTACCACGATTCGTGCTGCCAAGAACGGTGCCGCCGAGGTAGCCGATGCCGCGCACCATGTGTCGTTCGAAGACGAACACACCGCTGCCCTCTTGGTACTGCTCCGGAAACATCAGGCCGTTGAAGCCGTCGCGGATACCGATGACTTCCCAGCCCCGGCGCCGCGCACACAGGGTCGCTGATCGGATGACGGCATTCAGGCCCGGGGCGTCGCCGCCACCGGTGCTAATGGCGACTCGCATGATGCAGTTTCTAGCACCCTGCGAGTCGCTCGATTTTCAGGCGCCACTCAATCGCGCGGTGCGTCGTCGCCCGTCGTTTCCCCGTGCGCCGAGTTGCCGGGAGCGCCCTTGTCGGCACGATCGTCCTTCAGACCCTTAAGGACTTCGGAATCCTGCACCGTCGCCATCGGTCCGAAGCCGAGCACCGCAGTGCCGCGGGCCGCACACGACGGGCACGTGATTGCCACGACGGCGATCATGTCGTCAGGATCAGATGCGCCTTCCAAGCGGCGAAGCGAGCTCATGGACACAGTGGCCGGCGATGAGACGGTTCCGCATTCGACGCATTCCAATTCGGAATCGTCAGTGACGACGAACGACGAGTCGAACCCACCGTGCGCGTACCCCTCCAACACATGGATCATCGTCGTCTCGTCGCCTGGCTCGTTGGGCATACCGCGTTGTACCCACATCAGGTGGTACCAAACCATGGAGTGATTCGGTGCGACCTACGATCGCGATCGTGGCCACCGCAACCCAGTCCTCGACACCCAACCCCGACGCTATGAAGTTCACGCTCGACACCCGGCTGGAGGCGATGTTCAACGTCACCAGCGCGCAAGACGCGGCCGACAAACCCTTCGCCGCCGCAGTCTTCGCAGCAGGCGGGGTGGCGACGATCTTCGGCGTCAACGACTTCGTCACGGTCACGCGCCAACCTGGAGCGGACTGGGAGCCGATCGTCGCAGCCGTGCACGCTGCGGCCGAGGCTCACCTGTGATGGTGGCCTTCTGGCGCAGCGCTGGTCGGCTGTTCAGCAGGCGCGCCGCCGCGACCGTCTCAGTCGTGATCCTTGTGACGATCGCGCTCGGTGTGGGACTGCAGCGACTCGATTTCTCGACCGGCCAGAACAGCTACATCGATCCCGCCTCGCAGGTCGCGAAGGACAACGAGCGCTATCAAAAGCTCTTCGGCGGCGAGAACATGGTCGTGCTCTTCACCGTCGACGAAGGCAAATCGATCGTCGACCTGTTCACACCGGCAAACATCGCTCAGTTCACCGAGATCGAGAAGCAGCTTCTGACGAGCGACGCGGTGCAATCAGTTGTGTCACCCCTGACGCTGCTTCAGTGGACACAGGACCTCATCACCAAGGGTGTAGCAAGTGAGATCATCTCGCGCACGATCCAGCGTGAGCCGGACGCTGATGCCGCGGTGATACGTCAGCAAGACACCGTCATCACCACGTTGCGGCTCGGTGCGGCAGGCAAGCAGGACATGGGTGATCCGGCATGGGTGAAGTTCCTCGTGTTCGGCAATGACGGCTATTCCATCGACGCACAGAAGAAGCTCGTCCCGCCGCCTGACAGCCAGCTCGTCGTCCGAAAGCCGTTGCAGGCCTTCATCCCCGATGCACGTCATGCGGTGATGGCTGCTGTGCTGGTCGGTAACGCTCCCCTGGACACCCTGGCCAAAGGGTCATCTGACGTGCATGACGTCCTACGCGACAGGACCTTCGAGAACGCCAACGTGGTCATCACAGGCACTCCAACGTTCCTGACCGACATCAACAACTACCTGCAGGGCGGGATGCTGGTGCTCGGCGGAATCGCCGTCCTGGTGATGATGGTGATCCTGCTCGTTGCCTTCAAGGTGCCGTGGCGACTGCTTCCACTCGTCGGCATGGTGGTGGGGATCGTCTGGGGCTTCGGTGCGTTCGGCTTCACCGGCACGAAGCTCTCGCTCGTGACGATCGCCGGGTTGCCGATCCTCATCGGCCTTGGCATCGAGTTCGCGATACAGATCCAGAACCGGATCGAAGAAGAGCGCGGCATCGAGCACTCAGGTGACCCGTTCGAGGTGACGTTGGTGGAGATGGGTCCACCGCTGGTGGCGGCGACCATCGCCGCGGTCATCGCCTTCCTAACCGTGAAGATCTCGAAGGTGCCGATGGTGCAGGACTTCGGCGTGCTGTTGTCGATTGGCATCGTCGCCCTTCTCATCGCCGGGATCGTGGTGCCCACCACGTTGATCGGGGCCCGAGAGAGGCGCTCGCCGACAACTGGTGAGCCCGTCGAGAGCTGGGTCGAGGCGACTGTCGACCGACTGGGCAGCCTGCCACGCGTAGCGGTACTGCCCTTGGTACTCATAGCCGTAGCGCTGCCGGTTCTCGGCCTGGTGCTGGAGACAGGGTCGAAGATCGAGAGCGACCCGATCAACTGGGCCAACCAATCGAGCGCATCCATCAAGAACGCCAGGACACTCGAGAGAGAGACCGGGTTCGCCACCACCCTGGGCGTCTTCGTGGAAACCACCAGCGCTCCGGCAAACGGCGTCTTCACCGACCAGATGGGTGCATTCGTGTTCGACCTGGTCACCCGTGCGTCGAAGGAGAACGCTGAGCTCGCCGGTGCGTCGAGCCTCGCCACGGTCGTCGGCTGGCTCGCCGAGGTTCCCAACACGACCTCCTTGCCGCCGACCGGTCTCGACTTGCTGGAGGCCTACAACATCGCGCCCGAAGCACTGCGTGGCCTGCTTGTCGCCGATGACGGCAACGCCACGCAGATCTTGTTCCAGGTCGGCCCATCGTCGCTCGAGCAACGAGCGAAGGTGCTCGAAAAGGTGCACCGTGCGAGCGCAGATCCCGGAGACGGGGCACCGCTACCGGCACAGACCTCCGCGACCACGGGCGGGCTCGCCGTGGTTGGTGTCGGACTGCTGGAGAACATCACCGCCAACCGCGCTCAACTGACGATCGTTGCCTTGCTCCTGGTCGCCGCATTCGTCATTCTCCGCAATCGCGATCTCGCTCGTGGGGTGCTGACGATGATCCCCGTGCTCGTCGCCGTCGGCACTTCAGCGGTGCTCGTCAGAGTGCTCAACATCACGCTCAGCCCGCTCTCCACTGTTGGCGGTCCGTTGGTAGTGGCGACGTGCGCCGAGTTCTCGGTGCTGTTGATCGCACGATATGCCGAGGAGCGCCGCCGAGGTCTAGACCCGGACGTCAGCACTCAGAGGGCCGCGCGCCGGACCGGACGGGCGTTCTTCACGTCAGCGCTGACGACGCTCGGCGGATTCGCAGTGCTGATGTTCTCGTCGCTGCCTCTGCTGGCCGATTTCGGCACGGTCGTCACCATCAACATCGGCGTCGCCCTCCTGTCGGCGCTCGTTGTCGTGCCCCCGCTCGTCAAGGAAGCGGATCGGCGGGGTCTGTTGGCGATGGGTCCCGCCACCGACGTCGACACGTCTCGTCGCGGCCGCGCCCTGAGTGGCTGGATCGGCGGAGCCGCCATCGCCGCGCTCGGCATCGCCATCGTGATCGTCTCGGTGCGCGAGGACAAACAAGCTGTCGCACAGGCAATCACCGCTGACGCGGTAGAAGCGCCCGCCACGGTCCCACCACCGACGACTGCTTCCCCGTCGACGACCTCGCTACCGCCGGGTGACACGCTGCCTGCTGGTCCGACCGAACGGCCGACGGGTCTCGTCGCCGGCGCGTTCTGGGACGCGTTGACCGGTGTAGGCGTCGATCCCGGCATCGCCCGTTGTGCTGCCGACGACCTCTTGGCGAACACGTCAGAAGTCGACCTGCTGGCCCTCGGCATCGCCTCCGTGCCGCGGCCCCCCGAAGTCAATGCCTTGCTCGACGCGTCGGCCAAACGATGCAGCGTGACCCAGGCTCAGCTCGACGCTGCGGCCGCGACAACGTAGCGGCTCCGCTGCCGTTCGTAGACCTGCACGTACCCCTCGACCATTCGCTCGACAGAGAACCGCCGGCGCGCTTCTTCGCGACACACCAGTCGATCGATCTGGTCAAGCGAGCGCAGACCGTTGATGAGCTCTGCGTCGGTGTCACCGAGGAAACCAGTCAGACCGTGTTCCACGATCTCGGGAGCAGCGCCCTGCGGGCAACCGACTACAGGTGTGCCACAGGCCAGGGCTTCGAGCATTGCCATCCCGAACGGCTCGCGCCAACTGATCGGGTTGAGGAGCGCAGCTGCCGACGCCAACAGCTCGCGCTTGCCGTCAGCATCGACCTCACCGAGATAGACGACATCGTCTCCGAGATGGGGACGCACGAATTCGTCGAAGTAGGCGAGCTCGCGCGGTTCACGCATCTTGGCCGCGATCTTCAATTTCACGCCGACCGCCTTGGCGACGGTGATGGCGCGGTGGACGCCCTTGTTCTCAGCCATACGTCCGAGCAAGGCGACGTAGCCGCCATCGCCCGCACCGAACGGATAGTCGTCCACGTCGATGCCATGGTGGACAACTGCATCGACCGGCAGATGCGTCGATGCCGCGTGCGAGTGCGAGATCGCGACCAGTGCTACTCGTGGCACCACGGCTCCGTACAGAGCGTTGTAGGTGCGATTGAACGGGTTGTGATTGGTGGTCACGACCGGCAGGTTCGGGTAGCGCGCCGAGTAGATGGGGCCCGCAAGGGTGTTGTCGTGAACGACATCGAAGTCCTTCACCAGTTCGTAAGCGCCGATGGCATGCTCGAGCTCGATGTTGGCGCGGCCCATGCGAACAGCAGCATCTTCGGCCGGGACCACCGACGCCTTCGGCACCGGACATGTCGAATCCGGATGACACACGAGCAGCACATCATGACCTGCGGCGTGCAAGCCTCGGGCGAGCTCGTCGAGCACGGCCTCCGTTCCGCCGTACGCGGGCGCCGGCACAGGCAGCCAGGCCGGGGCGATGATGGCGATGCGCACGTGGTTCTCCTTGATGCCGTGACTATCGGAGGTTCCGTACGGTCTCCGAGCCCTTGACGCTTGCTCCGTCGGTTCGCAGCGCCAGGTCGGTGGCGCGGACCGGTGCGGAGGATTGCAGCCTGTTAAGGAAGTTGCGCGCCCATCGGTGAACGTCATTGTGTTGGACGGCGGTGCGCATCGTCTTCAAGCGCGCTGCCCGCTCGGTGGCGGGCATCTCGATCGCGCTGACGAACGCCTTCTTGATTGCCTCGATGTCGTATGGATTGACGATGATTGCTCCGTCGAGATCCTGGGCTGCGCCGGCGAACTCGCTCAACACCAGCACACCGTCCAGATCAGCACGCGCGGCGACGAACTCTTTCGCCACGAGGTTCATCCCGTCTGCAAGTGAGGTGACCACCATCGCGTTGGCTGCTCGGAACCACGCCGCCATCTCGGTCTCGTCGAGGGACGTATCCGTATAAACGACGGGCAGCGAGCCATCGAGGCGGGCGTGTTTTGTGTTGATCGTCTCGATCAACGACTCGACCTCGTCTCGCTCGTCTTCGTATGCCGCCACGTCGGTACGGCTGGGGACTGCGACCTGAACGAACGCGCATTTCTCGGGGTCGAGACGTCCATCATCGAGCAATTCGCCGAATGCCTTGAGTCGCTGCGAGATGCCCTTGGTGTAGTCCAGCCGATCGATGCCCAAGAAGATGAACTCGACGCCGAGATCGGATCGATGCTGAGCGGCGCCGAGCACAGCCCGTTCACCGAGCGAGCTCCAATGACTGAAGTCCACCGAGATCGGGAAGGAGTCGACATCGACAACGTGGGTGCCGTCGAACAACGTGTGCCCGCGAGTGCGCAAGTCAACCAGTCGGTCCGCGGCCGAGATGAAGTTCTCGACGTCATCAGCGACCTGGAAGCCCAACACGTCGGCGCCCAGCATTCCTCTGATGACTTCTTTTCGCCACGGCAGCATCGAGAACAACTGCGCGTTCGGGAACGGGATGTGCAAGAACAAGCCGATGTGAAGATCGGGCCGCTTCGAACGGATCATCTCCGGCACCAGCAGCAGGTGGTAGTCGTGGACCCAGACGGTGCCTCCCAGCGGGGCGATGCGCGTGACCGCCGCGGCGAACCTCCTGTTGACGATGCGATATGAATGCCACCATGCGCGGTTCAACTCGACTCGCCTCAAGCGACCGTGGAACAGCGGCCACAGGATCTCGTTGGAAAAGCCACGGTAGTAGCGGTCGACCTCATCGTCGGACAGTGCCACCGGGTGAAGGCGAAGGTCGCCGTGGTCGAACTGCTTCGGACGACCGGACTCGGGCCCGGCCCAGCCGACCCACTGTGAGCCGGGGGCGGTCACGGAAGACAGGGCAGATGCCAAACCACCCGGACTGGTCCTGAGAAGCCCGTCCGTACTGACTTCGACCGGCAACCGATTGGCTGCCACGACGAGTCCTTTCATCAGTTCAGGCCTTTCAACTCAACTAGCAAAGCCCGCCTCGGTTACCCGATGGTACCTCCACTGAAACCGTCCGAGGCCCACATGTTGATTTCGTCACAAAGGGCGCATGTTGATTCGCCGAGAAGTACGGGTAAGAAGTGATGTGCAACACGTGGTGATAGCCGTCGACGTCGACGGAACCCTGTACGACGGTGTCGGAGTCGCAGCCGAAGCAGTAGATGCCCTTCGTCAGGCTCACGACGACGGTCACACGCTGGTGATCGTCACCGGTCGGCGTTGGGACGAGCTCGGTCATGTCATACCTGCCATCTTGGGGTTCGTGGACCGGGTCGTTTGTGAAGAAGGCGGCGTTCTCGTGAACGTCGAGTCAGGCGAGTTGGCCCTTTTGGCCGAAGCTGTCGAAGCGGATCTGGTGGCCGGGCTACGCGCCGCCCACGTCCCATACCTCGATGTCGGTCACGTCGTAGTCGGCGCCCCGACGACATCGCTGGTGCTGGTCACCGAGGTGCGAGACGCCGTTGGCAGCACGCGCAGGATCGTGACGAACAAGGGGTCCATCGCCCTGGCACCACTTGGTTGTGACAAGGCCAGCGGGCTTCGCGCTGCGATCGCCGACCTGCAGCTTCAGGATCTGCCCATCCTGGCGATCGGCGACGCCGCGAACGACCTACCGATGTTAGCGATCGCCAGCATCGCGTTCGGGGTCGCTAACTCCGACGACGCTGTGCGAGCTTCCGGCGTGCAACTGACCAAAGCGAGTTTCGGGTCTGGTGTCGCCGAGGCTCTTCGGGAGGCTCTGCAACGATCGCCGACGGACTGACGGGTGCCGACGTTGTTGCACCGGGTGGTATGACCCCTGCGTCGGTGAGCTCTCGTATGCCCACAACACCGTCGTCGATGCGGATGTTGAATCGGCGGTCGACCAACCGGACGCCGGCCAGCAGGAGATCGTCTTCAATCGCCCCCGGAATCGGGTTGACGCGGAAGCCGCATTCGGCATCTGGCTCCAGACGCAGCATGATCCGTAGCAGGAGGAATGGAGTTGCCGCCGCCCAAGCCTGCGGGGAGCACGAGGTTGGGAAGGGAATGGGTGTCTCCACATCGGCGCGGTCGAGGCCACTGAACAGCTCCGGTAACCGGCCGTTCCACGCCTCGGATGCAGCGAACAGGCCCTTGGCAACTGTCAGCGCCTCATCCTCGAAGCCATAGGCCATCAGACCCGCGGCACACAGCGCGCCGTCGTGTGGCCAGACGGTGCCGCAGTGGTAGCTCATCGGGTCGTACGCCCGCTCGTCCTCCGCCAACGTCCGAATGCCCCAGCCGTTCCACATCTGCGGCGACATCAGGTGCTTGGCAATGAGCGACGCACGATCCTCGTCGACGATCCCGCTCCACAGGCAGTGACCGATGTTGGACGTCAGGGAGTCGACTGGTTCCTTGTCCGGCCCCAGGGCCACGGCGTACCAGCCGTACTCGTCGAGCCAGAAGTCGCGGTTGAATCGGGTCTTGAGTTGCGTGGCGAGCTCTTCCTGTGCGGCGGCGACCTCCGGTTGTCCGAGCCTGATCGCAATCGCGGCGCGTGCGCGGTGCGCGGCGTATGCGTATGCCTGCACCTCGCACAGCGCGAGCGGCGTCTCGGCGATGCGACCATCGCGATAGCGGATGCCGTCGTTCGAATCCTTCCAACCCTGATTCGACAGCCCACGCTCGGAGGTCTTCTGATATTCGATGTAGCCATCGCCATCTTTGTCGCCGTAGTCGCGCATCCACATCAACGCGCGATCAGCGTTCGGTACCAGCTTGCGCAACGCCTCTTCACTCAGTCCCCACCGGCTCAGCTCACCCAGCAACACGACGAACAACGGGGTCGCATCGACCGATCCGTAGTAGGTGCTACCTCCGGTCAGTGTTGGTGCGTCGACACCGAGGTAGCGCGTCTCGTGCATGATCCGCCCAGGTTCTTCCTCCGAGACGAGGTCGATCTCCCGACCCTGTAGCTCCGCCAGGGCCTCGAGCACGCCGATCGCCAACGTCGGATCGATCGGTAACGCCATGTAGGAACTGATCAATGCGTCGCGCCCGAACAGGGTCATGTACCACGGGGCACCCGCCGCGATCACCGGTCGGTGACGACCGGTCGGGTCATGGAGGCGGAGGGCGCCGATGTCTTCGATCGACCGGTCGAACGCCGCGCTCAAGTTCCGATCGGCCGTGCGCAGCTTCGGTACGGAAGACAACCATCCCTCGTTGCGATTGGCTGCGTTGGGCAGGCTCGGATGATGGTGCCGGCGCTCGATCCACGAGCTGCCGAGTGCCACGATGAGATCGAGTTGCAACATGCACACGCCATGACGTTCGATGTTGACGCTCCATGCAAACCCTCGGGTGGAGACCTGCACCGGAGGTCCTTCGACACTCAGTTCTGCCTGCCGATGAACGTCGCCCAGCCGCCAGCCGAACAACAGGCTTTCATCCTTGACCTCCAGCGAATGTTCGCCCTCGCTGCTGGGCCGTCCCTCTTTGATCGCGAACACGTCGGCAAAGTCGGCGGCCACCTCCAACTCCACATGCGCGGAGATGGCTTGGGAACTGGTGTTGCGAAGCTCTATCTGCTCGTGCCACACGGACCCAAGGCGTCGGCGACGCACGACGAGCAGCCGCGGATCCGTTTGGTGCTTGGTAACCGAACGACCGACGAACGTCGCTCCGCTGGCGTCGGCGAGGCTGACGGCCAACGGTTCGACGGTGAGGCCGTTTACCAGCAGTCTCGCCTGGCTGAGCACTCGCATGTCGGCGAAGAAGACCCCATGCGTCGGATTCGTGCTGAAGTCGCCGGAACGTCCGCTGAGGCAGAAGGTCTGCCCGTCGACCAACGTGATCAGTCCGGTTGGGTCGCCGAGGCTGGTCGGTTCGCCGGCCAGTACCCACGGGCTCGGCTGCACGGGTCCCGCATTCATGGACTCATCCTGCCTCACTCGCCGCGTCGCAGTACTGCGGGCGCCACTTGCGTGATTCGACGGCGTCGACGATCTGCGCGTCGTCGAGGAAATCCGCGAGCTCTTCTTCAACGGCCCCACGGGCGACAGCAAGGGCGACGGCATCGGCGACCTCGAGCACTTGGGCAAGCGGTGGCAACAGCGTCAACGCGGCCCCGAGATCGCGAGGTGTAATGGAGCCGATCGCGGTCGCTGCTGCGCTGAGCATTCCGTCACTGATGCGTCTGGCACCGACCGCAATCACACCTCGGCCAAGGCCGGGGAACAGATAGAGGTTGTTCACCTGGGTGATCGGATATGACTCGGTCCCGACCGACGCGGCCGGGAACGGGCTACCAGTACCAAGGAGGGCGCGGCCTCCGGTCCACGCAAGAACATCGTTGGGGATGCACTCTGCACGAGGCGTCGGGTTCGAGAGTGGCAGCACGATCGGTCGAACGATCTTCTCGGCCAAGGCGCGAATGACCGCCTCGGTGAACAGACCTGGTTGGCCCGTGACGCCGACCAGCGCATGCGGGGCGACGTGTTGAACGACAGCGAGCAGCGGAACCTGTCTACGCTCATCGGCCAGTTCGGCCACCGAATCCCACGGGCGCACGAAGTCCGCCTGGAAGTCCGCCAACCCGTCGAGGCGGTCGTGCAACAAGCCGTCTCGATCGACGAGCCAGCAACGATGCTTCGCTTCCTCGGGATCGAGGCCAGCGGCAACGAGCGCGCTCGCGACCTGACGAGCGATGCCGATCCCTGCAGAGCCCGCGCCGACGATCACCACTCGTAGATCAACGAGCGGGGTTGACGTGATCCGCATGCCGCCCACGATCGCGGCGACCGCGACGGCGGCCGTCCCCTGAATGTCGTCATTGAACGAGCAGATGGTCTCGCGATGCGATGTGAGCAACCGGTTGGCGTTGCGTTGAGCGAAGTCCTCCCACTGCAGGAGAACACCAGGACAGCGGGCGACGACCGCTTCGACGAACGCGTCGACTAGCTCGTCGTAATCTCGCCCACGCAGGCGGCGATGACGCCAACCCAGATACAGGGGATCCGACAGCAACGCTTCATTCTCGGTGCCGGCATCGAGGAAGACCGGAAGTGTGCGTTCGGGATCCACGCCGCCCACCGCTGTGTACAGGGCGAGCTTGCCGATGGGTATCCCCATCCCGCCGACGCCCAGGTCGCCGAGGCCGAGGATCCGTTCGCCGTCCGTGACGACGATGACATCGATCCCGGTGTGCGCGTCATCGGCGGAGAGTGCGTTGTCGAGGAGCTCGGGGATCCTGTGCCGGTCCGGCCATGCCACGTACAGGCCGTGCTCGCGTCGGTACATGCGCGACCACTCCTCGCAGGCAAGGCCAACGGTCGGCGTGTACACGATCGGCAGTAGGTCCTCCAGGTTGTCCTGGAGGAACCGGTAGAACAGCACCGAGTTGGTCGCCTGTAGCGCCCGCAGGAAGATGTGGCGGGCGAGATCGCCGTGCGCGGCGTCAATTTCTGCCCGGACTCGCCGCAGTTGCGTCGCGAGGTCCTCGATCGCCGGGGGCACCAGCCCGTTCAAGTGATATAGGTCACGTTCCGCGGCGGTGAACGCAGTGCCTTTGTTGTGATAGCGATTAGCGAGCAGTTGACGACCGACGAGCATCATCGTCGACCGAACGATGCGGTCGCCGCATCGGCATCGGCGTGAACTCGCACAAGCCGAACTTACCAGGACACGTCGTTTCGACCGCTGCATCGACAAGTATGTCGAACTTCGTTCTGATTCAAAGGAGATTCAATGCCCAGTGTCACTGTGCCGGGAAGCCACGGCCGAGCCATCCGCATCAACGCGGGTGAAACGGTACGCGTCGTCAACACCCATGGCACGCAGGTCGTCGATTTCTGGGCGATTCGAGCCGACCGGCCGGAGATCGCGATGTCGATGCAGCACTCACGAGTCCGGTGGGAGCATCTGCGCCCACACCCCGGCGACGCGATGCTGGACGAAGAGCGCTCGCCCATCCTCACATTGGTCGAAGACACCAGCCCTGGAGTTCACGACACAGTGATCGCGGCGTGTGATCCATTCCGCTATCAACAGCTCGGCGCCGGGCCCGACCATCGCTCGTGTTGCCAGAACTTCTCAGAGGCGTTGGCCGAGCTTTCGATCGTGCGGTCCTCCCCCGTTCCGGCGCCGCTGAACCTGTTCATGAACATTCCGTGGGATCTCGATGGCACGATCAGGTTCGAGCCCACCGTGTCGGCACCGGGCGACAGCGTGTTGTTCCGTGCCGAGGTCGACGCGATTGTGATCGCGTCTGCGTGTCCCCAGGACATCGTGCCGATCAACGGGCCCGGCGGTGGGAAGCCGGTCGACGTCGAACTGGTCAGCTCGGGTTGATGTAGCCCTCCACGTCGATCACCAGGTCGGTGTCGACCGAACTGAAGACGCAGAACTGACCTGCCCCTGCGGTCGATACAAACGCACGATTCGCAATGATCGCGCCTGCGATGAAGTTGATGTTCGACACCGTTGGCACGGTCGATCCGCACGGATAGAGCGTGAGAAATCCGTTGGCAGACGGCTCGACCACTGTGAGGTTGACGATGGCCGCGGTTGGGGTGGCATCGACAGTGAGGGGCAGCGACTGACCAGCGGCGAGACGATTCGTGTCGCGTGTATCGACCAGTCGCAGGGGATCGACGGCGGTGATCGCGTCGCCGGTCGTGCCGTGCAGAGCTTGCAGGTCGACGACCACGTCGGTGTCGGTGCTGGAGTAGACGCACAACTGCCCGGCTCCGAGAGCGACAGTGGCCGATGCGGCAACGTTGCGACCGCGGGTGACATTGAGGTTCGACGTCGTTGGCGGCAGGGATACGTCGGCGCACGGACCTGGCAGCACACTGAGGAAACCGCCACCTGCAGGATCTGCGGCAGTGACGTTGACCGTTGCAGCCATGGCCGTTTGGTCCGACGCGGGCGACGCGGCAACATCGACCGTCAGCAGTTGACCGGCACGCAGTCGATTCTGCGGAACGATCAACGCCTGCTTCTGCCCGGGACGGGTATCGATCAACCGCACCGGCGCTATGGGTGTCGTACGCAAACCGATTGGCGCGATCCAACCGCTGACATCGACGATGACGTCGGTGGGCTGAAGCGAGTAGACGCACAACGCACCGTTGCCGAGACGCACCACCGCCGAGTTGGCGACGATCGACAGGGCGAGAGCGTTGAGCGTCGAAGTGGTCGGCGGCGCGCTGCCGCATGGAAACAACGTGAGGAAGGTGTCAGCGCACGGCTCGACGGCTGTCACCGAAACCACAGCTGCCGTGGCGTCCGGCGGTACGCCGTTGTTGCCGGCGATCGGCACGATCATCATTCGTCCGGCGCCGAGCTTGCCGGGCAGATCCCGCGTGTCGACGAACCTCACGGGGGCAGCCATCAGGTTGGCTCCCCCACCCACCCGCGAACCGGTGTCAGGACTACCCGCCGGAGATTCGGTGCCCGACCACACGCCGGACGTGCAACGCACTGGAAGCAGCTGATCGAGAGCGTCGCCGATGAGATCGCCGATCGCGGCCGCTGCCTGCGGTCCGAGGTGGATGCCGTCGGCCGAGAACCAACTGGAGGGCATTCCGGCGCTCCTCGTCGCCCAATCGGCGATCAGCAGCTCCGGATCGTGCCGGCCGCGCAGAACGGCGTTGCTCTGCCGAAAACGCTCAGCGTTGCCTTCGCCTCCGGCCTCGCGATAGGTCAGCCAGATCACATGCGTGATTCCCTGCCGTCGGGCCTCGGCGATCATCACGTCGACTGCTGCGCCGACACCGAACTCGCCACTCGACGGATCGTCGTAACCTGCAGCGATCACCAGAGCGCGGTCGTACTGGCCGGCGCGGGCCCGCAACACCGTGACGGCATTGGTCGGCGCGGGGGCCGGTGGGATTCGACAGCTGGCTGTGATCAGCCTCCTGCACCCGGCACTGTCCAGAATGAACGAATGACGCGCCGCCAACGCAGCACGACCGGCCGAGCTGTACGGCTGGGCGAGCCCGTTGAGAACCGAGTCACCGATCAAAAGTGCCTCGACCTGATCGGGTGCGGCGAGCGCGATCGAATGCCCGGAAATCATCGTGGTGGCTGCCAGTAGTGACGCGACCACGAACAGTCCAAGATTGCCGAAAAACGGCGACCGCTTCGCTCCATCTCGCATCTCCCGAACGCTACCCGCGAGTGGCACGAACGTCCTGAGCTGGTCTTTTCTGTCTGCGGTGTTCGGTCGCGAGATTCGCGAACAGGTCGTCAGTCCTACTCCTATCGGCCTATTGGCCGCGGCCTAGCGGATCCTTACGATGGCGACATCGGGGCCGGTTCCTTAGGGATCGGCGGGACAACCGGGACAAATCGGGACGGCATTGGGATGAGTACCACACGGGCGTTGGCTGTCATTGCTATCAGTCATCAACGAGCGTCGTTGTCGATCCTCGAACAGGTAAACCTCGATGCCGCCGGGTGTGCCGCTCTGGCCCAGACAATCCTGCAGTCCGAGGGTGTCTCAGAGGCCGTGGTGTTGTCGACGTGCAATCGCACGGAGCTGTATCTCGCCGGGACTGCCCCCGACATCGATGGCGCCCTGAACGCTCTGGTCGACTGCACCAACGCTGATCCCGATGTCGTTGGCACCCATGCGTGGCATGCCACCGGCCACGCCGTCGCACAGCATCTCTTCCGGGTCGCGGCCGGACTCGAGTCGCGCGTCGCCGGCGAACGAGAGATTCTCGGCCAGGTTCGCACCGCGATCTCCGTTTGCCGTGCAGCCGGCACCGTTGGATCTCATCTCGATTGCCTCTTCCGCTCAGCGATCGCCGTTGGCCGGCGAGTCCAGCAGACCGACCGCTCCTCACCCGCGCTGTTGCCTGAGATCGGCCTCGACGCCGCCCGGCCCGATCCGAGCAAGCCCGTCGGGCTGACTATGGTCATGGGCGCCGGGCAGATGGCGGCAGAGACCGTCCACGAACTGGTGGCGCGGCGGATGGAGTTCGTGGTGTGCGCACGCCGCGTCGAGCGGGCCGCGCTGCTGGCACGGCGCGCCGATCAGGTTGTGCCGTTCGACCAGTTGCCACTGATGCTTCAACAAGCCGAGGTGGTCGTCTGCGCGACCGGCGCTCGCGCTCCACTGCTCAGCGTCGGCGACGTCGAGTTGGCCATGGCTCGACGAGACGGGCGGCCGTTGGTCATCGTGGATCTGTCGTTGCCACGTAACGTAGACCCCGCCGCGGGACGGGTTGCGGGCGTTCGTCTACTGGATCTCGAAGACCTGGTCTCGGGAAGTTCTCTTGCAGAGTTGCGCCGTCGCACCGAAATCGTCGAAGACGAGTTCCGGCGATTCGCGTCGTGGCTCGCCGGACAGCTGGCGGGTCACTTGATCGCCCGGTTGCACAGCGGGGTGCGCGAGTTGTGCCGCGAGGCGCTCGAGGTTTCGCTCGCAGATGCCGGCTTGGACTCGGCGGCGATCATGGCTGCCAGTCACAGCATCGCCGGCAGGCTTCTGCACACACCGACGCTGACGATCAAGGCGCTCGTTTCCGAGGGTGACGAGCCCGCGGCGGTCGCCGTCCTGGCCTCGTTCGGAGTTACAGGTGACGCCGAAAAACCGAGGTCCGTCTCCAATGCACGCTCAGTTCGGCTGGTGGCCCGCTCAGGTCGTCGTTGCGGCGAGGTCGGCCGCATGCGCGTTCGTACCGGTTCCGCTGTGAGGATTGCCAGCTGAGTCGGCGGCTGCAGGTCGGCGCAGTAATGCGTAGGGTTGCTGTTGATGAGCGAGGCCGAAACCGCGACTGTTGAGCCGCGGCCCTCACCGTGGGCCCCGCTGCGATTTCCGGTCTTCAGGGCGCTGTTTCTTGCTCAGCTCGCGTCGAACGTCGGCACGCTCATGCAGAGCGTCGGATCGGCTTGGTTGATGGGCGACCTCGGAGCCTCACCGTTTCTGATTGCTCTTGTCCCGACAGCCAGCATGTTGCCCGTCTTGTTGGTGGGCATACCCGGAGGTGCTCTTGCCGACATCTTCGATCGGCGGCGACTGTTGATCGGGGGTCAGCTGTGGATGCTGGCTTGCGCTGCAGTGCTTGCCATCATGTCGTTCACCCATGTCGTCACGCCGGCCAGCCTGCTGGCTTTGACGTTCGGCCTTGGCTTGGGATCGGCTCTCACCTTCCCGGCATACCAAGCGATCCAACCCGAGTTGGTCCCGCCGAGCGACTTTCACCAAGCGATCGCCCTCGGCTCGATGACCTTCAACGTCGGACGTGCAATCGGTCCGGCCATAGGTGGGTTCATCGTCGCGGTCGCCGGGCCGGGATGGGTGTTCCTGCTCAACGCTGTGTCGTTCCTTGCGATCGTCGGCGTTCTGGTGTGGTGGCGCCGCCCGTTCCCTGAAGAGACCATGCCGGCGGAGACGTTGAGCGGAGCCGTTCGCGCCGGGCTCCGGTACGCAGCACACTCTCCCGCTCTGCGCCGCGTGCTCAACCGCACCGCGGTGTTCGTTGTACCTGCCGCCGGCATGCAGGCACTCCTGCCCATCGTCACTCGCAACCGGCTCGGATTGAGCAGCGGCGGCTTCGGTGTGCTGCTGGGATGTTTCGGCGTCGGTGCGGCCGGCGCAGCGGTGATCCGACCCCGGCTTGACGAGCGTTTTCATCACGATCAACTCCTGTTCAGCTCGTCACTTGCGTTGGCCGTAATGCTTGTCGTCGAAGGGGTCAGCCGCATGCCCTGGGCAACCGGTATCGCGATGCTGATCGGCGGCGCGGCATGGGCAACCGCGTTGACGAGCACGAGCATTGTGGCGTTCTCGGTGCTGCCGGAGTGGGTCCGCGCCCGCGGTATGGGTTTGTACATGCTGGTGCTCTCGGGCGGCGTGGCTCTAGGGAGCGCGGCATGGGGGGCGCTCGCCGAAGTCAGCCTGACCGCATCTCATCTGGTCGCGGCGGGTGTGTTGATCGTGTCGTTGGCGACCTCTCGGCGATGGCTGCTTGGTTCGGTCACGGGGCTCGATATGCGCATGGCTCCGATCGACGATCCAACCATCGCAATCGTGCCTCACCCGAGCGACGGGCCAGTCCTGGTCACCTTGATGTACGACGTCCCGAGTGAGGACGTGACCGCGTTCGCCGATGCGATGCGCGTGATCGAGCGGCATCGCCGGCGCACAGGAGCGTACCGATGGGGTCTGTTCCGTGACCTCGCCGCTCCCGAGAAGTTCATCGAGACGTTCGTCGTCGAGTCGTGGGGAGAGCATCTTCGCCAGCACCGGCGCAGCACCGTCAATTCCGAGCGCTTCCTCGACCCGGTCCGTCGCTTTCTCGGACCGGACGCCGTCGCCGCCCATTACCTGTCGGTCTACACCCCTGGCGGTCACACCCAGACGGATCACGCCGAGCCCGAAAGGTTGTAGCGGAGACTCATCACCATGCCTGGAAACGTTCCTCCCGTCGAAGGCGAGCGTGCCAACCTCCTCGCCTATCTCGAGCAGCAGCGACACGGTATCCGTCTGACGGCGTTCGGTCTGACGGACGACCAGGCACGCGCCACGCCGGCCACGCAGACATCCTGCGCGAGCACATCGACGGTGGAACGATGCACCCGATCATGGCGGCCGCCGAGCACTGGCCGGAATCGCCGTGGATGCAACCGTGGAAGCCGAGTGGCGATCAGGTGATCCCCTGACGACCGACACGTAACGGCGGGAACTTCGAGGGAAGGCCCTTCGCCGCAACCTGGAACAGATGAACGGCCTCGGGCAGACCCCGCAACTTGTGCTCGCCCAGTGCCTTGAAACGCACCCCTTGCGGGGCGGAAGCCATGACGCCTTCTCGGGTGTTCGCCGACACCACAACCTGCCCCCCGTGCCCGACGGCGCAGATGCGTGACGCTGTGTTGACATCCATGCCCACGTAGTTCCTGTCGGTCGAGGTCGGATAGCCGCTGTGGATGCCGATCCGCACGCGCACCTCGAGGTCGTCGATCCATGACCTGCCCAACAGCTCGTGTTGAAGGGCAATGGCCGCATCGACCGCCGAGCGAGGCGATACGAAAACCGCAAAGAACTCGTCGGCGCGTGCCTCGACCTCGTGACCACCGGCTGCGATGACCCCATTGCGCATGACCGACCAGACATCGTCGATCAACTGTCGGTACCGCTCCCCCAGTTGCTGCACCAGGCCGGTCGAGCCCTCGATGTCGGTCATCAGCATCGTCACGAAACCGGATGGGAGGTCCAGCGGTTGCGGCTGCTCACCGAGCGCACGCTCGGTCTGCAACTGACCGGCAATGAACCCGACGGGCACGATCTTGAACTTCTTCGCGGCGTTCAGCAAGCGCATGCGGGTTCGATCGCGCGCGGCGTCGTTCTCGAAGCGGACCTGCCCGAACCGAACCAAGGCGTTGCGGACGTGAGGCGGATCATGGATCGGCAGCCGGCGCCGCCCAGTGGAATCGATGTACGCGAACGCACGATCGGGAAGGTTCGCTCGCTCCTTCGGGTCGAGACGGGGCATGCGACTGACGATATCAACGGGGTGTGTCACGGCCAGGCGACTACAAACCGGCTGCCTCCGATCTCGGTGAAGCGTGCGCCAGCAAACCGCACGCGGCCACCATCACGAGAACGTTCTTGATGATGTACTGCCCCGTCATCGTCGGAACGAGCACCGACTGCCAGGTCAACTCGGGTACCAGCACCAACGGTGCGCAGGCCACGGTCATGTGCACAACCAGAAGAGCGATCGCCCAACGCACCATTCGCGGTATCAGGCACAGCACGCCGATGAGGCATTCGATCCACGCCAACGCCCTGAACATGATCATGAAATGGGCGACGCCGACAGTCTTCGCGGTGAGAGCTCTGGCCAGCCCGATCGCTTCGCTCTGGCCGAGAAGCTTCACGAGTCCGAACCAGAAGAACACTACGAACAACCCTCCTCTCGCCATGGTCGGGTAGGCCTGTCGGGCTACGGCAATGCTCGTTCGATCGAGATCATCGAGCATGTTCTTGGTCTTCGACCAGCGACTTGTGAGTGACGTCGCTTGTCTCGGTTCTAGGGATCGCCCTGCCAGATCGAGATCATCGAGCAACGCCACTTCGACCCGGCTCACTGCAGTCTCCACTCATGCCGAAACGCTGTCGTGCTTCGGCATCCACGGCTCTGTGGAAGTGCGCAGACGCGCGCGTGACGAGGATTCCGTCCAATCATCATCCGTCCCTTGCTTGATTCGCACGAGCGCCACGCCCTTGCGAATTCCTTGACGATCGTCAAGTTTCGAGCGGAGGTCAACAAGTCGTTAGCCACTCGTCGAACGACGCAAGTCCGCATCGGAACGTTCACACCAACGGCTTAGGTCGGAAGCAATTCTCTCACGATCACCGGTCAGGATGGCCCTACGCGTGGGGAGATGCGGGTTTCGTTTCCCGCTCGCGGCATTCCATGAACCCCGATGTCTGACGGACCGTTTGTTTGGGGGCGAGCCCTCGCGTCAACTGGCGAGGCAAACGGTGTTCTTGCCCGAGCTCTTGGCGATGTACAGGGCTTCGTCAGCGCGGCGGGCGAGCATCGAAGGGATCAGTGGCTGCGCACCGACAACGACGCCAACCGACGCACCCACAGTGAGGTGGAGCCCGCTGGCGAGAAGTGGCACACGGATCGCCTGAACGATTCGATTGCCGACAGCGCGTCCCTCGGCCGGATCGCTCATTCCGGCGCAAACCACAGCGAACTCATCTCCGCCCAGACGGCCAACGGTGTCGTTCGGTCCGATCACGCCGGCGATGCGACGGCCGACTTCACGCAGAACGAGATCGCCGACCGGGTGTCCATAGGCGTCGTTGATGGGCTTGAAATCGTCGAGATCGATGTAGAGCAGGACCAGATCACCGGTCGACGCTTCATCGAGGCGGCGCGCGAACTCGGCGCGGTTGGCCAGCCCGGTCAGCGGGTCATGGGCGGCCGCCCACCGCAAACTGCGCTTCAGGCGGTGATCGGCGATCGCCAACGCGGCGAGGCGCAGCGCGACGTGAACTGGCGATTGTGTCGGGGCCTGAAAGTCGACGGTCGACGCGCTCCAGGCAACCATCGCTCCGATGATCTCCGACCCGGTCGGCGCCTCGATCGGCACGATGAACGCACCCCGATATCCCGCTGCAGCGGCCAACTCACCAACGCCATGCAGCATTGGGTCATCGAGGTCCGTGATGATAATGGGTGTCCGCAGGTCTTCCGACCAGACGAGCCGCGCGACGTCGGCGAGCGCCGGCTCGAGTGGAGTCTCACCTTCGGCGCTGACGACGATGATGCGATCGTCATGCTTCCACGCGAACGCTGTGCGTACCTCGGCTCCGCCCATGGACCGGTCGGCGAGCCGGGCGATGACGGGGACGACCGCATGAACGTCGGCACCAGAACCCAAGAGCTCGATCGCTCGCGCCAGGTCGGAACGGTCGTGGACGCGCCGGCACGTGCAGAGCACTCCACGCACGTCGCCGTCGTCGAGATGGTTCCACGTCGTTGTCTCGAACGAGTGCCAGGCGCCATTCACGTCGGCGACCCTGATGTCTGCGGATTCCGGCGCAAACGGTGGATTGAGGGACGTGTGTTCGTCTGCGTCGCGCATCTGCATCATCGTTTCCAGCGCAAGGCCGACGTCGTCGGGGTGCACGAACTCGGTGCTGTTCCGCCCACGCATGTCGCCCCAGCCGAGGATTCGCGACAACGACTCGCTGTGCCAGACGATGTCGAACTGCTCGTCGAGGAGCAGCGTGAACTCACCTTCCTTGCGACTCATCGAGTTCAACGCCCTGTGTGCAGTGTCCACGTCCTCAGCATCGGTGCAACGATGGGCCAACTTGAGGCTCATTAGTACGCCCAGGGTCATCCGGATCCTGATCGGCCAGAAGGATGAGCGAGAAGGTCGTGGGACGCTGGTGTGAGAGCACCAGGCGTCCACCGTCGGATTCAGCGAGCGACCGCGCAAGTGCGAGACCAATTCCGGTACCGGCACCCTCGCCGCGCCTGAAGATTCGCTCGGACGTCGTACCGACGAGGGCAGTGCCACGATCGACGACGTCCAGCGCGACTCCCCCTGGCAGGCGCCGGAGAGAGATGGCGATTTCGGCTCGACCGTGCTGCAGCGCGTTGTCGATGAGCACATCGAGGATCTGGGCAACTGACCCGCTCGATCCCTGCGCAGTGAGCGGCTCTACGGCGGCAAGGGAGATGCGTCGGCCCTGGGCCTCGGCTCGATCCGCCCAGCGATTCACGGCTTCGTGAACGGCGACGTCGAGCCGCACCGTCGACGCCGGTGGCATCTCGTCGCGGGCAAAGGCCAGAAGATGCTCGACGATCTGCTCGATGCGGTTCAAGTCGTGCAAGGCCCCGTCGAGCGTCATTGTGTCGTTGGCCTCCTGGGCCTCCTGGGCCGCCTCGAGGCGAAGCCTCAGCCCAGTGAGCGGCGTGCGTAACTGGTGCGACACATCCGCGCTGAAACGGCGTTCGCGAGCGAGCGCATCGTTGACCCGTTGAACGCTGCTCGCGAGCGCCCTTGCGAGTGTGTCGATCTCGCCGATGCCCGACACCAACGCCGGTTCGAGCGGGCCACCGTCGCCCAGTCGAGACGCTCGTGCCGCGAGATCGCTGACGGGCCGGGCCAGGCGGCGGGCCAGACGATTGGCGACCAGCCAACCAACGGCCAGTGCGCCAACAGCGCTTCCGCCCATGATGAGCCAGGCGATGCGGGAACGATGGTCCGCCCCTGCCAGAGACTCGCTGAGACGCAGAGCTCCGACAACCTTCTCGGTAGCATCGTCGATGAGCGGCGTGGCCACGACGATCTGGCCATCCGTGGCCGAGACCGTTTCACCGCCCAGGGCTCGCGCAGTTGTTGGGTCCGCCGAAGGAGGTCCGTCACCGAACACGCGACGACCGGCCGCGTCGTACACGGTGAACGGAGGTGGCGCATCGGGCTCGCTCGGAATGCGCGCGAGCTGGGCTGCATCGACGGGAACCTGGATCTCGCCGAGGGTTCGTGCTGCGACGGCCTGCAGTTCGACAACCTCGGAATCGAGGATCAAACGGTGAACGACAATTGCCAAGGGGATGCCCAGCGCGAGGAGGATCAGCGCTGCAACACCGACTATTGCTTCGGTGATACGTCGCCTCACGCAGCGACCAGCCGGTAGCCCACACCTCGAACGGTGGCGATCTCGATCGCATCACCGAGCTTTCGGCGCAGCGCCAGCACATGCATATCGAGAGTTTTCGTCGAGCTCTCCCAGTGCAGGTCCCACACCTCGGAGAGCAGGCGCTCGCGAGTCACGACCCGGCCAGCTTCCCTGCTGAGCAGCAGGAGGAGCTCGAACTCGCGACGCCGCAGTGGTACAGCATGACCGTCGACGGTGACGACGTACGCGGCAGGGTCGACGGTGACTGCTCCGATGGTGATCGGTGTGATCGCGTCGCTCGCCTCGGTGCTGCGCAAGTGAGCGCGGATGCGGGCAAGCAGGATGTTGATCGAGAACGGCTTGGTGATGTAGTCCGTCGCACCGGCGTCGAGGCCGACGATGACGTCGATCTCCGCATCGCGGGCCGTGACGAGCAGGATCGGCAGATCCCCGTTTTTCTCCCGCAGCCAGCGACACAACGTGAATCCATCGATGTCCGGAAGCCCGGCATCGAGCAGGACCAGATGCGGCGTGACCCGTTCGAGAAGCGAGGTCGCTGTCAGGCCGAAGTGGCACCAGTCGACGTGATACCCGTGAGCGGTCAGGGCGTCGTTCATCACGTCGCCGATGGACTGATCGTCCTCGACGAGCACGATGTGACGAGGCGATGCACTCAGCGGACCCGTCATCTGTGCATCGTGATCGGCATCATTCGATGGCCAACTCCTGATCGATCCTGGTGACCGACAGATACACGACGACGATCAGGATCGCCGTCAGAAAGATGATGCTCGTTCCTGTTGTGCCAAGCCCGAGACCTCCATCCGACCGAGCCTGCGACAGGTAGTCGCCGATCGAGGCGCCGAGTGGTCGGGTGAGGATGTATGCCATCCAGAATGCCAGGACACTGTTGATCCCGAGCCGCAACCCAGCGAATGCGACCAGACCGATCACTGCAGCGAACAGCAGTGCCGACTGCCAGTACCCGACGCTGAGCTTCTCGGCGACGAGGTCGCCCGCCGCAGTGCCGAGTGCGAACGTGAACAGGATGGCGAGCCAGTAGAACGCTTCACGCTTCGTGGTGGTGATCGAGTGGATGGACAACGTCTTTTCGCTTGCGTACCAGACTGCGAAGGTCACGGCCAGGGCAACGGCGAAGATGCTCGTGCTGACAACCAGGCTGACGCCGAAGTTGTCGACCATGTTGTCGGTGATGAGCGTGCCGACCACGCTGATCAGCACGACGGCCAGCCAATAGATCCCGGGGACGTATCTGCGTGTGCGGAACTGGAACACCAACACGGCGATCAGCAGGCAGGCCATGATGTAGGTGGTGTTGGTCAAGCCGAGGTTGAGGTTGTCGTTCAAGAAGTCGGCGGCGGTCTCGCCGACTGTCGTGCAGAGGACCTTGATGATCCAGAAGTAGATCGTCACTTCCGGAACCTTGTTCAACATCTCTCGCAGGTCGAATCTGACGGCTGTGTCGGTCTGAGCGGTGTACATGGCTTCTCGTTTCGGTCGAGGCGGTCGGGCAACGCTACGAACGCTCCGGTCAACTGCACGGTTCTGCGGGTTCAACTGTCGGTAAATCGAACCTCCATCCACGCTTCTCACAACGCCCTCAACAGCTCGAGGTGCGGGGTCCGTGCGCTCCGAATCGCGATGGTCGCGGCTGTGCCGGTTGCGACAAGCGCGATGCAGGCAACGGTCGACAGATAGACCCAGGGCACCGCCAGCGACTCGGGGGCTGGGTCGAACACACCGTGCAGAACCCTGACGAGCATGTTGGACAACGCCCAAGCAGTAGCGCTCCCCGTTGCAAGCCCTGCGAGCGCGACGACGCCGGCTTCTGCCCAGACAAAGGCTCCCAGTTGCCGCTGGTTTGCGCCCAGCGCAGTCGCGATGGCGAAGGTCCGTCGTCGTTCGGACAGCCCGAGCCACAGGGTCAGCCCGGTTGCCGCAGCAGCGAGCGCCAGCGCAAAGCCGAGCTCGACGCGCGTGAGCCCTGCAAGATCGACCGCGGTCAGGCTCGACCCGATCACCTTGCGGCTAGAGGCGATGTCGGTGACAGTCGCGGTGGTGCCGAGGAGTTGGTGCAGTGTTGCGGCTACAGAAGTCACGTTGCTGCCGCCCGTGTCGACCAGAAAGCTCCCGACGGTGTTGCTTCCTGTCATCTTCGCGATGTAGTCCGCATTGGCCAACAGGAAGCTGTCGTGCGGCGCAGTCGGGAACTCCTTTACGACACCGACGTAGTGGAACGGAACGTCGATGTATTGCTTCGTCTTGCCGTCCTGGAGTCGAAGCGTGATGGCGTCGCCTTGGTTCAGTTGGAAGTCGTGAACTGTTTCGGCCGAGACGAGAAGGCTGTCGGGATGGGACGCGAGCTGGGCGACCAACTGCTTGGCGGTGCCACCTTGGAAGTACCCATTCTGCAGCCGCCCCGCGTCGACAATGGTGGACGCATTGACACCGTAGAGATCTTGGAGATCGGCGCCGACGTACGAGAACCTGTGTTGGATGGCCTCGACGTGACGGACGCCGGCTGTCGACGCGATCTGCTTGGCCACCGTTGAGTCGGGAGGGACTGTCGTGCCCGGGGATGTGGTGACGGTGACATCGGCACCGTTGGTCAGTACCGCGTCGACCTCGGCCTGATGCTTGTACGTGGCATTGAAGATCGCTGTCGAGGCGGCGAAGCCGATTGTCAGCGCGATGAGCGCGGCACCGCGTGCGATGAGACGCCTTTGGCGCTGGAGGGTGGCAGCGACGGTGT
This sequence comes from Ilumatobacteraceae bacterium, assembly GCA_031370825.1. GTDB lineage: Bacteria > Actinomycetota > Acidimicrobiia > Acidimicrobiales > Ilumatobacteraceae > JAENVT01. Next base: position 11,168 of record JANMRB010000153.1, on the reverse strand, counting down.
CCGAGAGGCCGCCGGCGACCGGTCGCAGTGCTGCAGAGATGATGGGTCGCCCGCTTCCCGTGACGAGGGTGGTGCAGCGGTAGCTCAACAACCCGGCGCCGACCCAGAGGAGCGCCGGCGCGGCGAACGCCCAGTAGCTGACCGAGATGTTGGGGACGCCCTCGACCGCCAGCACGAGTTGATACCCGTTGCGCGACGTCAGCCAGAACGCCACCATTGCGACGCCGAGCAGCACGAGGTCGAGGCCCCAGCGCATCCATCGCGGATCGCGGGCGCGCCCGACCGTCAGCCGGGCAGCAGCGACGGTCAGCTCGTTCGCGTCTCGCCGGGCCGGCAGGGCAACGCTGACGGCCGCGATCGCGAGACCCAAGGCAACCGCCACCGCCGATCCGAAGAACGCGGTCGCAGTGGTCGCTCCGACACTGGACTTGTCGAACGCCACTCGACCGACGAGTTGGGCCAGCGCCAGGCCGAGCGCCGAGCCGACCACACCGACGATGATCGATTCGGTGATGCCCAGGCCAATCAGTTGGCGGGTCGTCGCACCTCGGGTCCGAAGCAACGCCTGTTCGCGCCTGCGGCGGTCGCGACCGGAGGCCGCAACCGCAGCGGTGAGCAGTCCCGCCAGGACCGCGCCCGGAGCACCGAGGAACAGGAACAGCACCTGCGCATAGAGCGCATCGCTTCGTGCGCTGGAAAGGGTTGCACCAAGGTTGTCGCCGACCAGGCCGCCGCCGGCCAGTCGAACCTCCAAGTTGCGCGCCTGCCCGATGACGTTGCTGTACGCAGAAGACGGATCGCTGGGCAGTTGATGGTCGAGGCGGGCGTGGATCTGCAGCGTGATTTGATCAGGGCGTGCCGAGGCCAGTGGATCGAACAACATGTGCCACAACGTGTCCGGGACGACGAGCACGTTGTCAGGGGGTGCCTGTGGCTGCGCACCGATCGGCGCACCGACGGGCTGGAACAGTGAGTCCGCTTGCGGGATGTCGACGATTCCGTCGACGGTGACAGTCACCGGATCAAGGCCGGCGCGGCCGATGGAGATCGTGTCACCGGGTTGCGCGGCCAGGTTCGCGGCCGTCTGTTGGAAGAGCAACACACCGGTGCCCGCCCCCGTGAGGTCACGAAACTGTCCAGGGAACGTCGCGCGATAGTGGTCGCTGATGCCGACGACCTGACCTGGCCCTGTGGTCTGCGTCGTGCCGTGCTTGCTCGATTCGAAGCCCGTGGTCGTCGCGAAGCGAACACTCTCCGACGCGACCAGGTGTGGCGTCGTAGTGACCGTGTCCGTGAACGTTGTGGGATCGGCGCCGGGCTGTGCTTCGACTTGCCAATCGACCGCGATGGTCTCGATCGCCCGCTGGGTCATTGTGGCTTTGGATGCCGAGAGGAATGCGCCGAGCGAAGCAAGCAGACCGACAGCGAGTGCGATGCCGATGGCAGTAGCGGCGAGCCGGCCGGTGCGGCGGCGGACAAGGCCCGACAACCAGGATGCGTACAACCGGCCGGTTCGGACGGGATGAAGCCTCAGCATGGCACCGTCTCGTTCTCCACGAGTCGGCCGCCGTGCATCGACCAGCGACGGCTGAGACGGTCGGCGACTGACGCGTCATGCGTGTTGACGATCAGTGCGGCACCGATGTCGATGGCCGTTGCGATGAGAGCATCCACGACGACCTGACCACTGGCGTGGTCGAGTTGCCCGGTCGGCTCATCGGCGAGAATCAGCCGTGGTCGTCCTGCCAGCACCCGGGCTACAGCGACTCTCTGCGCTTGGCCCCCGGAGAGCTCTTCGGGCAGCTTCGCTGCGATGGCCTCAAGGCCGAGCCGGTTCAGCGCCGACAACGCCGCCTCTCGGGCGAACGTGCGGTTGACTCCTTCGAGGAGCAACGGCAGAGCCACGTTCTCGACCACATCGAGAGGAGGCAGCAGACTGGGCGCCTGGAACACGATGGCGATCGGGCCCGGGCGCAGATCGGCGCGCGGACCGATCGAGGGCCACTCGATCGTGCCGGCGGTGGGCACATCGAGCCCAGCCAACAGGTGGAGCAGCGTCGTCTTGCCGGATCCGGACGGGCCTGTCAGCGCGATCAGATCACCTGCGCGCACTTCGCACGACACACCGTGGACCGCCACGACAGCGCTCCGACCGCTGCCGAACGTTCGAGCGACGTCAACCGCACGCACGACAAGATCGGTGCTCACGCGACGATCCGACCATCGAGCAAGCTGATCTCACGATCGGCCATGGCTGCGATGTGTGGGTTGTGGGTGACGAGCAGCACCGCCGCGCCGGCGCTCGCACGCTTGCGCAGAAGTTCCATGATCCGGTCCGCACTGGCCTGGTCGAGCTCTCCGGTTGGTTCATCAGCGAGAATGACGACCGGATGATTCGCCGAGGCGACGGCCAGGCCGGCCCTCGCTGCCTCGCCGCCCGACAACGTCGTCGGCGATGCCGTGGCGCGATCGCATAGGTCGACCTCATCGAGCAACAAGGCGACGCGATCAGGATCGGACGAACCGGCGAGACGTTGAACCAGCTCGACGTTCTGGGCGACACTGAGATGGTCCAGCAGGTTGCTCGACTGGAAGAGCATCCCCACCTTGCGGGCACGAAGCGAGGCGCGTTCAGACTCGGGACGCCGTGACATCATCTCGCCGTCGATGCGCACACTCCCACCGTCGGGTTCATCGACGCCTGCCAGGCAGGCCAGCAACGTCGATTTTCCCGATCCGGACGGCCCCGTCACTGCCACCACTTCACCGCGATACAGCCTCAGGGAAACACCGCGGAGTGCAAGCGTCTCGTCGTCACCGACGTGGAAGAACCGATACAGATCGACAGCCTCCACGACAGGCGCTGAGCTCTTCGATGAGCCGTGGGCGATCATGCCGGCGTTCACACCCACGCCAGGGAGTCGCTGACGATCCGCCACGGGTCGACGTTGTCGGCCCCCTTTGCGCCGGACAGCGTCATTGTGACGACGATCCCATTGTGGAAGAACACGTAGCGCTCGACCGCTAGCAGCGCCTTCTTGCCGGTCACTGGATTCGGCGCGCTGCCGATCTCGTAGGTGGCCAGCACACCGGTTCCGGCTTTGCGCGCCACGGGCTGCACGTCGACCAACGTGAACGTGGGGTCCGACGAAACGTCGGCCAAGCCGCTGGCCTTCACGGTGTCGACAGTGGGCTCCGCGGCTGCGGCCGACGACCGCACAGCGATCGAGTTGTACTTGTCGGTGAAGGTGACGATGTCTCCGGCTTCGGTGCGTGCCCAACCCTCCGGCACCTTGACCGAGTACGTGCCGTCGGCAGACGGGAACTCGATGAAGACCTGGTTGTCGGGGATGTCGCCCGGCTCGACGACCTCGGGAGCGTTGGGATCAACCGCGCCCGGCACTGTCGTCGTAGCGGCGGCGGTCGTAGCGACAGTCGTCTGCGACGAAGACGACCCCGTGGTGCTGCACCCGACCGCTAGAACTGCCAGGGCCACGCCGATGCCTGTTGCCGTTGCGATCTTTCGGATGATCTGCTTCTGTTTCACGTCGTTCGTCACCCGCTCGACAGTACGGAGGCCTCGGCCAGCGCACGACCCGACGAGGGTGAGCAAACGGCCAGAACTCGCACAGACGCATTCAAGGGGTGGCCACGTTGCCGTACCGTTGGGCACCGTGAGTGGCGAACGGATCCTGATCGTCGAAGACGACGAGAGAATCGGATCGACTTTGCTTCGCGCGCTCAACGGCAACGGTTACGCAGGTCGATGGGAGACAAAGGGGCGTGGAGCCATCGATGCGGCAGCGAGTGACCGGCCGGATCTCGTGCTGTTGGATCTCGGGCTGCCCGACATGGACGGGCTCGACGTGTGCCGGCAGATCCACGGCATCGATGCCGGCATCGAGATCATCATGGTGACGGCCCGCGACGAGGAGCTCGACATCGTGGTCGGCCTCGATGCCGGTGCCGTTGACTACATCACGAAGCCATTCAAGCTTGCAGAGCTGCTGGCACGGATCCGCGCCCAACTGAGGCGCACGGAAACGCGTTCCGATGTCGGGAATGCTTTCGGAGATCTGACAGTGGACATCGCGGCTCGGCGGATGTGGATCGCCGGCACCGAGCTCTCGTTGCGACCGAAAGAGTTCGATCTTCTTGCCCGACTGCTTGCCGACGCCGGCCGCGCGGTCACGCGCGAGACGCTGATGACCGAGGTCTGGGACGAGAACTGGTTCGGGTCGACCAAGACACTCGACTTCCACATCGCCGCCCTGCGACGCAAGATCGACAACCCCGACGCCGAGAGCCGGATCACCACGTTGCGCGGCATCGGCTACCGGTACGAGCTCCCGTGAGACGCCGCATCTTGATCGCGATCCTGTCGATCGCAAGTCTCGCGATCGTCATGTTCGGTGTGCCCCTCGCCGTCGTCGTGGAACGATTCGTCGACGAAGCCGCCACGCTTCGCGTCGAACGCCAGGCAGTGCTGGCGACGCGTGATGTGCCCCGAGACTTCGCGACGAGCAACGATCCGGTAGAGCTGCCCAACAGCGACGGCATCTCCATGGCGCTGTACGACGGCAGCGGACAGCTCGTCAGCGGAAAGGGACCCCCGACCGCTGACGCCCCGACCGTCGGAGCACTGGGCAACAGGGTGACCGACACCGAGACTGCCAGCACCCGAATCGTCGCCGTACCTCTCTCCGCGGACGAACAGATCATCGGGGCGATCCGTGCCGAGCAGTCCACAGGAGCGAGCGACGCCCGAACCCAGCGAATCGTCCTCTTTCTCGCCGCGCTCGCAGCTGGCGTGGTGCTCGTGGGCGCTGCGATCGGCTACTTCGTCGCTGGGCGTCTGGCCCGACCTGTCCGACGCCTACGAGACGCTGCCGTGCAACTCGGCGATGGTGATTTCACACTCACCGTGCCACGCAGCAACGTTCCCGAGCTCGACCAAGCTGCCCTCGCGATGACCGCAACGGCTGAACGTCTCGACGATCTGGTCACGAGAGAACGGTCGTTCAGCGCGGACGCGTCGCACCAACTCCGAACGCCCCTCGCCGGTCTGCGTGCCGCGATAGAAACCGAGCTCCAGTTCCCGCGACGGGATCGCGCCGACGTGTTGCGTGAATCGCTTGACGACATCGACCGCCTCGAGCGCACGATCGACGAACTGCTCGACCTTGCCCGCACGGAGCGCGTCGAGGGGCGAACGATCTCGCTCTCCAAACTGCTCGACGAAGTCGAAACCACCTGGCACGGTCAGCTCGCGCTGGTCGGCAGGCCGCTCATCATCGCCGACACACGCGACGCGCCCATTGTCAAAGGAAACGGAGTCATGCTTCGCCACGCGATCGACGTGCTGCTCGACAACGCCTTGACCCACGGGCATGGCGCGGTTCGCATCGACCACAGCGTCGCGTCGGAAACCGTGACGATCACTGTCTCCGATGAAGGCCCCGGCTTTGTTGAAGCCGACGCCGACAACACCGACGGCGAGTCCTCACACGGGCTCGGCATTCCACTGGCACGGCGCCTCGTGGAGGCATTGCCAGGCCGACTCAACATTCGACGAACGGCATCGCATCCCCAAATCGACATAGTCCTGCAACGGGCGAATGTTTCACAGTCGCCCGACGATCAATCCTCAAGTTTTCGTCAAGACCGCCGATGATTGATCGGGGACCGACGATTCTAGAGGGGCATTTGATGACAACTGGACGATTGCGATTCGCCGCCTCTTCCCCAACGCGCAGCCGGTTCATCGTCGCCGTGATGCTCACCGGGCTGGTTGGCTCGGTGTCGGCGTGCCGATTCGTTGGCGGTGACCAGGGGATCAGCGACGCAGCGGTCGAGCAAGAGGTGGCAAAGGTCGCCGGCTGGACGCGTATCGCGACAACGGAGAGATACCTCGTCGTCGCCAACGTTCTTCCCGGCGAGATGATGTACACCGCCGCACAGGCCGCAGCCGAGAACCCGACCGAGGGCGAACTGATCGTAAGCGGCCCCGGGAACGCCATCGGCGCTCACGTCCGCCATGTCGAGGCCCACGTCTACGACCGCACGACTGGGCTTCCACTGAGCAACGTGACGACGGCGATTCTGCTGCTCAACCGCACCACTGGTGAACGCGTCGCTGTCGAACCGACATTGATGCAGGACGTCAACATCGGCGCTCTCGACATCCACTACGGCAACAACGTGATCGTCACTGGTAGCAGCGACGTTCGACTCACGATCACCATCAACGGTCAGGAGGTGACCCTCGATGGCCACCTCGACTGAAGACCGAACGATCAAGCAAAGGGTCATCGACCTTCCAGTAGGACAAAAGCTGTTTCTCGGCTTTGCCGCTCTCACCACCGTGCTCGCGCTCGTCATCGGCTGCCTCTTCCTCACCGTTTCACGGCTCGGAGCAGCGAACGATCGCATCGTCGACGTTGCGGCCGACGAGGCTCAGTCAGCGGATCAACTCCGGTTCGCTGCCGCCGAGTTGCGCTCGGCTCAGCAGGCCTACGTGCTCGATTGGCCGGCCACACGTACAGAGTTCGACCAGTCGGCTGTGGAGTTCGAGGCCGCTCTGCAGGCTCTTCGGAGGAACGGCTCTGATCTCGCTGCACAGGCACTCATCGACAAGGTCGCCACGGGCTATCAGACCTTTCGTGCAACAGATCAACTGATCGGGGAAGCACTCCAATCGGGCGATACGGATCTGGCACGCAACCTGACCCTTGGCGCAGAGAGCCTGGCGTTCGGGTTCATGGCCGAAGACGCGTCCAAGCTCGCCGATCTGGCTGAGGTGGGCAGGCTCGATGCGGTTACGCGTTTCAATGGGACTTCGTCAGATGCACGCCGTCTCGGCCTAGCGCTTGGGATCGTCGCCCTCGCGGTGATGATGTTCGCCAGTTGGGTCATCACCAAGCTCATCCGCAACCCGCTCCTTCGCGTTCAGCAAGCCGCTGAACGAGCCGCGGAGGGAGACCTCCAGGCTGAAGCCGACGTGACCGGCGACGACGAGACCGGTCGGCTCGCAAAGGCGTTCAACACGATGCTGAGCAAGCTTCGGCTCCGCGAGGAACTGCTCCGGGCCGAGCATCGTCGTCAGGACGTCTCCGGCAGAGTCCATCGAGCGTTGGAGATGGCCGACGACGAGTCGATCGCTCTCGAGGTCGTCGGGCTGGCGATGTTCGACGCCCTGCCCTCCCATTCGTCCGAGCTGTTGCTAGCTGACAACAGCAAATCGAACCTCGAGCAAGCGGTTGTGGCCGGCGACAATCCGGACGGGCCCGGCTGCCCTGTCGCGTCGCCGTTCTCATGCGTCGCCGTTCGCAGCGGTTCCGCCGTCACGTTCGCGTCCAGCACCGCCGTCGATGCATGTCCTCATCTCCGAAACCGCGGTGTCGATCCCTGCTCGGCCGTGTGCGTGCCCGTGACGTTCATGGGTCGGGCAATCGGCGTCATCCATGCGGTCGGGGCGGAGAACCAAGTACAGACCGCAAGTGAGATCGACGCTCTCACGACCCTGTCGGGCCAAGCCGGCGCCAGGATCGGGATGCTGCGCACCATGAGCCGGACCCAGGAACAGGCGTCGACCGATTCGATGACTGGCCTCATGAACCGACGTGTGTTCCAGACACGCATCCGCTCCTTGCGACGCAACAACACTCCGTTCGTGCTCGTGATGGCCGATATCGACCACTTCAAGCGTGTCAACGACACGTATGGGCATGAAACTGGTGACCGGGCCCTGAAGACGTTCTGTGAGGTGTCGAAGTCGTCTCTGCGCAGCACTGATCTCATGGCTAGATGGGGTGGAGAAGAGTTCGCGTTCGCGTTCTGCGGTCTCGACCCGACCCAAACACGTGACGCGATCGACAGGATCAGACTGGAGCTCGCTGCCCGACTTTCGACGAGCGACCTCCCCGGCTTCACCGTCAGCTTCGGCATCGTCGCGGCCGATTTGTGCACAAGCCTCGAAGATGCGATACGCCTCGCGGACGACGCCCTCTACGAGGCCAAGGCCCAGGGCCGCAACTGTTCCATCATCGCACCCACGACGGACCTCGCCGGGCCGGCAACTGCGCGTCCAACCGTGCGCGTCGCCGAAAAGCTTCGCTCGATCAACCCAGGAGTGCTCGCCAGCCTCGCCGGCGACGACGATCCCCTAGATCACTGACGTCGGGTTTCTTGGAACGCAAGGACCAGACGACTCCGAGGAACATCCCCGCCGGTCAGGGAGCTACGAGGTCGGAGATCTCCGTGTCGACATCGGATTCTCGGCGCCATTCACCGGGCCCAGCGAGTATCGCCCGGATCTCGAGCGCCGGGAGCGGGTGCGAGATGAGGTACCCCTGCGCCTGCCCGCAGCCCGCGCTTCGCAGATAATCGAGTTGGGCCTCGGTCTCGACTCCCTCGGCGACAACCCCGAGTCCGAGCCCGTGGGCCATCGCGATCTGGGTGGCGACAAGAGTGGGATCGCCGGTGTCGAGGTCACCTACGAAGCTTCGGTCGATCTTCAACTCGTCGAACTCGTATTCCCGAAGGCGGCCCAACGACGAGTGCCCGGTGCCGAAGTCGTCGATCGAGAGCCACACGCCGAGGCTCTTGAGCCCGCGTAACGTCTCATGCACCGCGCGGCCCTCCCCCGTGATCAGACCCTCGGTGATTTCCAGTGTCAGGTTGCCCGGGTCGAGGCGGTGGCGCCGGAGCGCTTGTGCGACCAATCCGACGAACTCGGGTTCGAGCTGTCGACCCGACAGGTTCACAGCCACCCCCAATGGCAGTGGACCGGTGTGCGCGTCCTGCCAAAGCCGCAGCTCCCGACATGCCTCGTGGAGGACCCATGCGCCGATCGGCACGATCAGCCCCGTCTCTTCGGCCATGGCGAGGAACGCATCGGGCGCCAGCAACCCTCGCGTCGGATGCTGCCAACGCAGGAGAGCCTCCGCACCCGCGTATTGATCGCCTTGCAACCGAAGCACCGGCTGGAAAGCCAGTCGGAACTCCTCGCGCTCCAGCGCGTGGCGAAGCTGGTTGGCAAGATCCAATCGACCGAGGGAGATGACGTGCATGGACGGCGAATAGCGTTCAAAGCGCGACTTGCCGTGGGCCTTGGCCGAGTACATGGCGAGGTCCGCGTTGCGGAGGATGTCCTCCACAGTTTCCGTTCCGTGCGCGTGGGCAATGCCAATGCTCGCCGAGACAGGCACGGTGATTGCCGGGAAAGAGGGCAGCGGGATCGGCTTGGCGAGCACTGCCAGGACGCGCTGGGCCACCTTGACAGCCGTGGCCTCCTCGATGTCGGACTCAGAACCGAATGGCTCGAGAACCAACGCGAACTCGTCTCCGCCGAAGCGAGCAACGATGTCACCGTCGCGGGCTACGGAGCGCAGGCGCTGTCCGATGACACCCAGCACGGCGTCGCCGGCCGAGTGACCGTAGCTGTCGTTGACGGCTTTGAATCCGTCGAGATCGAGCATGAGGACCGTTACGTGACCGGGCTTACCGATTGCGGGTTCCAGCCTTTTTTGCAAGTGGTCGAGGAGCATTGCTCGGTTGGGTAGCCCCGTCAGCGCATCGTGGAACGCCTGGTGCGTCAGCTGCTGAGCCGTGTTATGCAGCCGCTCGGCCAAATCCTTTGCATCCGTCAACGATGAAGACTGGTTCTGGAGAAGAAGCACATAGTCGACGACGGCATCCGAGGCAGCGAAGTCCGTCAATGTGAGGCCCAACGATGCGAACCCCGAGGTCCGAGTGAGCCATGGGGAACCTACGAAGAACAAGCAGTTCGCCACCGGGTCGTGCAGCATTTGACCGCGCAGCAGCAGACCCGGTTTGGTCAGTGAGCGGAGCAAGAACAGAGATCGAGGTTTAGCGGCGAACGCGTCATAGGTCGTTGCAATCTTGGGCGTGGCCACCTCGAACAACTTCGTGAAGGGCGTCCCCACCATCGCGTCGTGGTGCAGCCTTTGAATGGATGTCCCCGCTTGAGTGATGCGCAGGTCCCGGTCGAGCACGAGGTGGAACGGAAAGGCCACATCGAGCAGCGCCGCGCTGAGCGCTACCGGCTGCTCAGCCATCTGCGCCAACCACGGCGTTCCGTAGCCCGGCGGGTGTCGCCGTGGTTGCGACGAAGTGGATCACGAATTCATCATGATCTGCGCCGTCCGCACGATCGACGCTCTGATCGACCGACAGGGTCACGCCGTACATCTCGCCAAGGCCTTCGAGGAGACCGACGACCATAGGCGCAAGCCCCGCCCGCTCGGACCAGTACTCCAGGCGGATCTTCTCCTCGCCGAGCTGCTCGCAGACGAACGACGGTGGCCTCATCTCGGGCATGCTCAAGCTCAGCCTGGCGTGCATCGTGTCGAGGTTGGCGAGGAATGCAGGCAGGCTGTGGCCCATCGTGTCGAAGATCGCGCCGTAACCGCGACGTGCGGTGTACAAGATCCAGTGTTTGCCGAACTCGTGCAAGACCGCCGCCGGCGAAATGCCCATCGCCGTGCTCGTGGCCTCGACGAGGCGATAGGTGACGTCATCGGGATACGTATCCATCCCGACGAACGCCTCGAGGCCGACGCCGGCACTCGATTTGATCTCGCGCCACAGCTCCTCGCCCCCGGTTTGAACGGCAAGATCGTGCAGACCCTGGTTGATCAGTCCGTACATCGGTTGCCTCCGCACACGAGTGTGCACCAATCAGAGGGTTCGCTCGCGCACGTGTGCTCGATGGGCATGACCCACTTCTACACCGCGTTGCTGTCAGCAACCGGGTCATTGGACCCTAATAGGAGACCTATTTTCGAGAACTTCGAACCCGCAAAGAATGTTCAACTATTTGCTCAAGTTCGGCGCCGACATGCCGATGAACGTCCGGACGGCGCCGGTTGCGGACGCGTCATCTCCGTATGCTCTGACAGCGGTGCCGAGACCTCGCAGTTGGACTACCGAAAGTCGACCACCTGTCGTGCAGATGCCACCAAGGTCAATCCGTCGAGTCGCAATTTGGTTCGGCATTGCCCTCACCGCTCTTCTGGGTGTTGGCATGGTCGGCACGCTCGCCGCTGGTCCGAAGCCGGACAGTGGATCGGGCACGACGGTGGAGACGACCACAACCACCTCTGTGGCATCGACAACAACGGTTGAAGCCACCGTGCCTGCGCCAA
>JANMRB010000150.1:0-2133 GCA_031370825.1 Ilumatobacteraceae bacterium | reverse complement strand
GTCTGCAGACCGAGCTCGACAGCGCCGAAGCCGAGTTTTGCATCTCGCTGCTCGACGGTTGGGTGGAGCTGGCGCAGCGTCAACACCGTCTTTCCATCGGCTTGTTCATCGAGGACAATTGTCACTCGGAAGCGTGCCGGGTCGTCGTCGGCGTCGGAGCCGTGATCCAGCACCAACCTCTCGACTGGAACGACTTCGAGGTAGTCGAAGCGACTCGTGAACACGGTGCCGTCTCCGGAAACCATGTCGAAGCACGCTCGACCTCCTGGGCGCACGTCCATCTCTCGGACAGTGCAGGTGAACCCGTCGGGACCAAACCATTGGCAGAAGAAATCCGCATCGGTCCACGCGGCGAACACCGCTTCGCGTGTGGCCTCAAGAACTCGAACGAGGACGATCTCACGATCGAGAGCCCACGTCGTCGGATCGGTGATGATCGGGCTACTGCTCATGGCTTCTCCAATGTCGGTGGGGATGCGGTTCGGTCAGATGTGCGCCGGAGGTGCGCATCGAGCCGGTCGAGACGGTGCTCCCACGCAGCCCGTGTGTGCTCGGCCCATGCGGCGATCTCGACCAGAGGCTCGGGCCGCAGCCGGCATGGCCGCCGTTGTCCATCTCTGCCGCGACTGATCAGACCCGCCCGCTCGAGGACCTGCAGATGACGGGAGATGGCCGGCAGACTGATCGGGAACGGCTCGGCCAACTCGAGCACGGTTGCCTCACCGTCGGCCAACCGACGCACGATCGAGCGCCGCGTAGGGTCCGACAAGGCGGCGAAGACGACGTCGAACCGATCGGGGGCCGTCACGGTCATTGCCGTCGCTCCTGCAGATACTTCACAGATTGGTTATTTAACAGAGTGACTACATATAGTCAAGGACGCCCGGAGTGTCGACGCGGCACATCGGGTCGGTGCCGGTGAAGTCCCGCAGTTACCACGAACCTGTGCTGCGTTGGCCCATTGAGTCGTTCATGCCGTCCGTCTGGTCCGTCTAGTGCCCTGACGTGGTGTCCTGTCCGCCCATTCGTCCGTCCAGTCCGCCTGGACCGTATACCGGTCTACCATCGCCGGGCGCCGGGTTTCCTCCAGTCGATCCAGGTCGCAGATCAGCCACCGGGGCGGCTGCCGAGGAATAGCGATCGGCGCAATAGACCGTCCTCGACGGCACGCAGCTGCAAGCGCCGGTCGTGCTGACGGCTCTCGAACTCGGGTTCGCCGTAGACCTGGATCAACGCGTCTCGGTGCTCGTCCCATTGATCGATCCACTCGGTGGCGACGGCGCGAAAGTCTTCCGTGCCGTCCAGTTCAGCGACATCAATGAAGCCGGCTCGTCGAAGCGACTCAACGGGAGTATCCAGCGACGCCACTGCCCACGGTCCTGACCGCTGCGCACGCGCTCGAGCGCTGCGATCGAGCCCTGGAGCCGTGTAAATCGTGTGGAACGCGGTACGACCGCCTGGTCGAAGTAACCGCCAGGATGCTCTCAACACGGAGAGCTTTGGCCGCAGTCAACAGAGCACATCGGTGTGAACCACAGCATCGAATGTTTCCGCAGGGAACGGGAGGTCACGCGCACTCGCATTCACCGGCCATGTCCGATCATCGAGACCGTCGCGTTGGCCGCGCTCGCGAGCCGAGGCGAGTCCCTCGACGGGCACGTCAGTCATCACCACCGAACACCCTGTTGTCGCAGCGAGGTAGAGGCCAGGCCATCCCCGCCCAGCCCCGATATCAAGAATCAGTGAACCCGTACCCAGCTCCAACATCGCCGCGAGCTGGTCGGCCTGGGCGATGGTCGTGTACCCGTTGGCGCCCCAGTCACCTCCGATGACCGACAGTTCGATCGCGCGGACCACATCGCCGCGCTCTTCGCCATAGCGTTGCGAGAACCTCGCGTTCGCTTCTTTCTCCTGGCGTGTGGCCATCAGGTCGTCTCGTGGCTCGTGGGGCTTCCGTTGTCGCAGATGCAGAACTCGTTGCCTTCGGGATCAGCCATCAGGATCCAGGTGCTGCCGTGTTCGCTGCATGTGTCGTCGCTGACTCGTTGTGCGCCGAGGCCGGACAGGCGGTCGGCTTCCATGTCGATGTCGGGGACCTCGATGTCGAGGTGCATCCGATTCTTGGTCGCCTTT